>JAIQFF010000171.1 GCA_020073395.1 Terriglobia bacterium | reverse complement strand
CCCGGTAGCAATCGGCACACCGTAAGGATTCTTCGATAACTCCTCGTCCAGTGTGGACTTGTAGGACTGAGCGGCAGCGGCCATGCTGTTCTTGAAATCCGCATTCATGAAAGGAATCGCGCGCACAGCGATCCATCCTACGCTACCGAATCGTTCCCCAATTTTTGGTACCAGTTCCCTTAGCCGTTCACGATAAACAGTTCCGCCGTTGGTTGCGATCAGGAGTTCTACTGCAGCCTTCGTCTCCTCATCACGCAGATCGCCGCCAGTGGTGTTGAACGATTTTGAACAATGATGGAGGCTGTTTATGCTCCTCGTTCCACACACGAACAGCTGTCTCGAGGCACTCGGCGGCCATCTTGTCGTCAAATTTGCGGAGGACCTATTGTGTGGGTGTTGGCGACAGGCGCACGTCTCCGTTGGTAGCGATCCTCTGTTCGTGTAGGATAATTTCCAGCCCGCCCATCTTCTGATCGCCGAAAACGTCGTGATAGGAGTTGTGAAACAGCAGCACGTTCAATCCATGGGTCTCGAGATAATCCTTTTCGTTCAACCGGAGATCGGAAGCGCGAATTGATGGCACGCAAAGCGACAACAGCACGCCCAAAACAAGTCCTCGCAACGGCGTTTCTTCTCTTCACTCACGCTCCTAAATGAATTGTTCCTGCAATTCGCGCGCTATTGTTACAAAGGCGGCGGTGCAGCCGACATTTTCGAGGCGACCGACTCATCCGCCTTCTGGTGCAACTCTTGGACTCGGGCCATTTCGCGGTTCGAATCCGCGGTCTTTCCCATAAGTTGATACAAACGTGCCAACCTGTAGTGGGAATCTGGTTGATCGGGGTCCAGCCTGACCGCGCGTTGCAGCGCAGCCACCGCTTTGTCGTATTGTTTCTTCTGCCCGAGAATGATCCCGATATCCAAGTAGGCAATGCGAAGGTCGGATTTCGACTCTGTGGCCCTCTCGAGCAATCCGAGCGCGGCCTCCGGATTATTGTTTTTCATCTCGATATCGCCCATATAAGCCAAAGCTTGCGCATGACCGGAATCAAGTGACAACTCGTTCTCAAATTCGCGCTTGGCCTCGTCGTACCGATGGGCTTTCCAGAAGAGGTAACCCAGACCGAAGTGCAGATTCGCTTCTCGCGGCGCAGCCTTGATCGCCGCCTGGAACTCTGCAATGGCATCTGAGGTCTTTCCTAATCCGTCCAGAGCCTGGCCGGTGAGCACGTGAGCGGCAGAAGAATCAGGGTTCTGCTCCAGGAGCTGGTGAAATTCTGCGAGGGCGCACGAATACTCCTTGGCCCACAGGCAGCTTTGCGCCAGCACCTCATGCAGTTGCGTATTCGCAGGATCGGACTCCGCCGCTACATGAAGGTGCTTCGCCGCATCGGCATACTGTCCGGCGCCGTAATAGCTAAAGCCCAGCAGCATCCTCGCCTGCAAGTTTTGCGGCTCGGCAGTCGCCACATGGTTGAAGGCCGCGATCGCCTGTTGAAAGTTTCCCTGCTTCAACTCGGCCAGGCCGAGGTTCAGTTGTATTCCCGGCAGCTGCGGATTTAATGCGGTCGCCTTTCGATAGGCGGAGGCTGCTTCTTGGTATTTCGCTTGTTTGGAAAGGACCACTCCGAGACTGGCAAAGGCTGCGGCATTGCGAGGGTTCTGCAGGGTGACGCTTCGCCACACCTCGGCCGCCTCAGCCAGCTTTCCTTGCCGCTCAAGTGCAATCGCATCCGCCGGCGTCGACGTCTGCGCAACCGCGCACAATAGTAGGAGGACTGCCTGCGCTATACATGCTAGGGCCCATCGGCGCATATCCAAAATGCTGTCTAGTTAGGAAGAACTAGTGTCTCCGCGAGAGAAGAACTGCTTGAGCGCACCACGTAAAACAACTCATAGCGATCCCGTGAAACATCTTAGCTCAACACTTTCGGACTTGCTGTGCCCCCCGGGGGGAGCGCCCCGCTCGCGTATGTAGAGTAAGGATGTGGGACGCGAGCGGGGCTAGTGGGACAAGTCATCATTTAGAACACTACCTTCAAGCCGAGCTGGATTTGTCTCGGATCGAATGCTGCTGTGATCTGTCCGAAATCGCCGGCACCCAGAGCAGTACTGATACCTCCGCCCTGAATGTCGCCACGGAACTGCGTGTGGTTAAAAGTGTTGAAGCTCTCCGCCCGGAATTCGAGGCGGACGCGCTCGGTGAAGTTGAAGTTCTTGAACAATGAAATGTTCCAGTTGTCGCGACCAGGCCCACGCAGGGCGGCGTGCCCTAGGTTGCCCCAAGCGCCGGGAGCCGGGTCCGCAAACGCTGAGGTGTCAAACCATTCATCGACCTTGTGCGGATAGCTGATCTTTCCGACCAAGTCCGGGCGGTTCCTCGAATTAGGAATGACGCTGGTAACACTGTGGTTGTTGGTGGTGATGTCGAGCGGCGCTCCAGACTGCATCGTGACGATTCCAGCCACTTGCCACCCGCCCAAGGCAGTCTTAAGGAAATGGTTCGGGCTGGTACGGAGGAACGGAACGTCATACACAAAGCTCGCAAACGCAACCTGTGTACGGTCAAAAGGCGATGGTCCCAAGTCGTACTTCCAACCCACGTACGGGTTCGAAACGTTGTTGAGATCGTAACCGTTGCCGCCATTGCCGGTCGTCGGATCAACCGCCTTCGAATACGTGTAGCCGAACACGACGTCGAGATCTTGGACCAGCTTTCCGCGAAGGCTTGTTTGCAGCGAATTGTAGTGAGCGTTTGCGCCGTTCTCGGCCAAGCGGATTTGGTGGTAGCCCAAAAACGGAACCAGTTGGTCGTATGGCTCGCCGCCATTGCCGACGTTATTCGTGGTGAGACTCGCCAACTGGCTCGCATCGGGGAGATTGATTTGCGTCCAGTAGTTCTGATGCCGGTTCTGATTACCCACATAACTCACAGAGAGCACAGACCTGGCTCCGATCGATTGCTGAACGCCCAGACTGTACTGGTAGCTCACTGGCAGTTGGTACTGCGATTTGCTAATGCCGGTGATGTCGGAAGTTCCGATCGCTCCCAACGCGACGGTTCCGCCATCGGTGGCGTTATGCGGGTCTGCCAAGAGCACATTGTGGGCCGTAAGGGTGGCACTGAATGGAATATTCGTGCCCATGTTGTACATATCGTTGCCTTGGATGCGTTCGTACATCATTCCAAAGCCCCCGCGCACTACGGTCTTGCCTTGACCAGTCAGGTCATACGCAAAACCAAGCCGAGGACCAAACGCACCCCAGTGGTTGTCGACCAACCCCTTTGGAATCCCATTCAGACCGTCGAGTCCGATGCCGTTAAGATAGAAATTGACGCCAGGAATCACACTCGACCCAACATTGGGATTGGCAGGGTTGATCGAACCGTCCGGCAGAAATACATTGCCCACCGTATCCGGCTGGTACAGATTCGGATAGAAATTCGACGTACGGTGATTGGCCTCATACGTATGGGGCACACCGTCCCACCGCAGGCCTAGATTGAGTGTCAGCCTGCGCGTTGCACGCCAGTTGTCCTGGATGTATGCGGCCCAGGAGACATTGTTCCAGTGCCCATTATCGTGGATAGCATCCTCGTTGTATGTTTGGGAGTAGCCGAGCAGGTAGTCCGCGAAGGAATCTCCCGAGAAGGATCCGTCAAATTGGAAAGTACCTTGATAGTTGCCGGCAAATACGTCCTGCACCTTTTTGTAGAGTTGCCAGCTGCCGCCGATCTTGAACTGATGAGAGCCTCTAGTCCACGACAGATCGTCGCGAATCTGATAGCTGTCAGCGACATTGACCCACGGAGTCCAGTTGGAACTGTACTGGGCTTGGGTCCCGGTACTGAGATTGATCGTTGAGATATTGTTCGGCTTCCCATCTTGACGGGGGAAAATCTTGTTCAGTTCGAAGGGCGATGCGAGAGCCGGAGTCCCCAAGGGCAGAATGTTGATTCGATTCCCGTTGTAGTTGAACGCGACTTCGTTCAGCAGATTGGGGTTAATCGTGTGAATCAGGTGCACCACGGCACTGTACGATGGATTGCCGAAGGTGTTCCCGACGGTGGGCATGTTGTCGCCGCTCCACATCGTCGTTCCCTGAGTTTGCAGAATCGCCTCGTCGATGTAGTGTCCAAAGATGTTGAACTTATCGTTGAACCTGTGATCGATGCGGACGATTTCTTCCCGGATGTTTGATGGGACATTGTTCCCGCCCACGAATGTGGGATTACCGCTTGGATCCACGGAATTGTTAGCTGGGAAGATGCCGGCTTGGAGCAAAGCAGCCGAGTTTGGTTCGATCATGCAAGCCGGGATTAAATTGCCGGGGAAGGTCCCTCCGGGGTTAACGCCTGCAGGTGGCGTTGCACAGTTCCGGAACAAAACCGCAGTGGGCAGATTGGGAACCTTGATGGTGCCGGGGAAAGTAGAATCGCCGTTCGCGTCGGGATACCAATCGGTGGATGGCACTTGGTGGTTGATGCCTCCACCCTGTACGATCCGGCGCCATTCCATGTTAAAGAAGAAGAATGTCTTATCCTTCCAGATCGGGCCGCCAACGTTAAAGCCGAACAGGTTGAAGCGCAATTCAGGATTCACAATTCCTGCGCGGTTGCGGAAATAGTCGTTGGCGTCGAGCGCATCATTCCGGAACACTTCCCACGCCGAAGCGTGAAATGAGTTTGTTCCCGATTTCAAAACCGACGCCACACTTCCCGCTGAAGAAAGGCCGAAGTCGGCGCCGTAGTTCGACGTCAGCGTACGAGATTCTGCAATGGCATCGGTGGATGGCATCACACTGAAGGTGCCAGCGCCGCCGCGGTCAAGATCCTCGCCGCCGTCCAGCAGGTAAATATTGTGGGCGGGACGATTGCCATTGATACTCACGTTCGCGTCCGCGTTGACGGGTGCCGGAATCGAGAAGTTGCCTTGTAGGCTCGTTGCTCCTGGGGTCAGATTGACGTATGTATAGAAGCTTCGACCGTTACTGGCCAGCTTACTCAGTTGCTCTCCGCTAACGATCTGGCTGACTTCGCCGGTATCGGACTGAACCGTGATCGCGGTCGCTTCGACCGTGACCGTTTCTTGTGTGGCGCCCACTTGCATCTGAAAGTCCACGCGGATGCGGTCGCCCACTTGCAAAACCAGGCCTTTCCGCTCCGCCGACTTGAAACCGGCCCCTTCGGCGCGAACCGTATAGGAGCCAATGCGAAGGCTGGGCGCTACGTATTGCCCCTCGTTATTGGTGGGAATATGCTGAACAATTCCCGTTTCGACGTTGGAGATCGTAATCGTGACGTTGGGGAGTACCGCGCCGCTCGGATCCGTTACAGTTCCGACGATCGTCGCCTCTTGCGCAAACGCGCCGAGACCAACCGCTAGGAAGAACACAAGAAGAGCCGCGCAATTGCGCCGGCTGTGGTGTATTCGGGCCTGGGCGGCCCTGGCAAATGTCATCAACGAGTCACAATGCATTTCGTTTTCCTCCAGCTGGTGGTGCAAGACACTCCGTTAACGTACACGCAGCACCGGATGCAAGATTTACGCCCACTTCACCCACACTGTCAAGCAAAATTTGAACTGGGTGCGATAGAATGAGCGGTCCATGCGCGTCGGCAAGTAGGCCGAAAACATCAATGGTGCATCCTTCGGGAGCCCGTTTAGAAGTATGGTCCCAGACTCTGTGCTCAAGTCAGTGATGACAGCGGCCCTTCACTAGGGTACGTTGATCTCGTTCAGGAGAGTACTCAATTTTGCACATCTGGGCCGGCTCGTAGGGACAAATCCAATCCCGAGAAAGCCCATGGCGAGGAAACGAAAGAGCAACCCAAAGAGCGACCAGAGGACAGGAGCATCCCTGTTGTCTTGCCTGAACCTGAATGCCGCGGGTGTAGATATCGGAGCGACGGAGATCTATATCGCTGTGCCTGGGGATCGAGATCCGCAGCCGGTGCGTTGTTTCTCGACCTTCACGGAAGACCTGCACGCGGCTGCGGCCTGGCTGAAGGCGTGCCACATCGAGACCGTAGCCATGGAGTCGACGGGAGTGTACTGGATTCCGTTGTTTCAGATCTTGGAGGCGCGAGGATTCAAGGTCTTGCTGGTCAACGCCCATCACGTAAAGAAGGTTCCGGGACGCAAGTCCGATGTATCGGATTGCCAATGGCTGCAGTATCTGCATTCGGTGGGGTTGCTGCGCGGGTCGTTCCGTACGATGAGACGATCTGCGCGCAGAACGAAGTGCAGAATCGCCATCGTATGGAAGCCAGGCTCCGGAAACAAGCCCGCGAGCTCGGATTATAGCTTGTTGCCATATAACTCAACGAAGTTCCTCAGGAGGAGTAGGATTTGCTGTTCGCAGATACTAAAAATGGGAGATCGAGCGGTTCGCCGCTGAAAAGCCTCGCGTTACGACTTATTTTCTTCCGGCCCGAAGCAGTTCCCGCGAACGTGCATCGAGTATTGAATTTCTGCTACTCCTGTGCCAGCGCGTAGCGAAAAACCGACTCATCGAGATTGGCGGGCGCGAGTCTCATTTCCCGGAAGAGTTCCAAATTGGAAGACATGACAACTCCCGGACTGAGGTAGACGGTTGGCGGCAGGGAGGACTTACTCATCAGATGGTCCGACATGATGCGAACCGCGATTTGCCCCTGTCGGTAGGGTTGCTGGTAAATCGAAGCGGAAATTGTACCTTTCGCGAAATACGGCGACATCTCGGCGAAGAGGTCGGTTGTGATCAATCTCACTTTTCCCGCCAGTCCCCGCGCTCCCAGAGCACGACATACTGGAAGACAGTTGACCGTGTTCACATACAAACCAGACAGGTTTGGGAAGCGCCCAAGAAGGTCGAACGTCTTTTGGAAACTCTCATCTTCGTCTTCATGCCCCTCGATGATGCTCACAATCCCCCCACCCGGACAGTGCCGTGGGAAAGCATCCGAAAACCCATCCGTCTTTTTCCGATGGTCCAGTGCCGTCAACATGCCCGCAACTACTGCGACTTTGGAGTTCGGGGGGAGGAACTTCCCCATTAACTCCCCGGCGAGAGAACCATTTCGCCACGGCTCCACACAGACAATGCTCGAGCGCCGGCTTTCGGGAGCATCGGTGGAAACGCAAAGCACGCGCACGCGCTTCTCCTCCGCTTCGTCAATTAGGGGCGACAAGTCCTTTGGATTTCCGGCAGTGACTATAATTCCGTTCACACCGGTCTTGAGGAGATCCTTGAACGCTTTCGTATCCTGCTCTCCGAGCGCTCGAACGGGGCGGTACTCGAACATCACCCCCAATTGTGTCAGGCGGCGCGCTTCGTCGAGCACCCCGCCCCAAAGATGATCATAGAAAAAGTGAATCTCACGCGGTATGCACACTCCGATACGGATTGCCGACTTGGCAGTAGACAAGGCGCGAGCTGCCAGATTCGGCGTGTAACCGATCTGTCGGGCGATCTGGAGAATCCTTTGGCGGGTCGCTTCTCTAATTCCGTAGCGTCCGTGTAGTGCCCGGTCCACGGTCCCAATCGAGACATTGGCCAGTTCGGCAATTAGGTGAATTCCTTTTCTTTCTTTTTTCATCGCCAGCGCCGCTCTTGCGCGGTGTCGCCATCGGACGGCTAATCATGATCAACGCCAATCGTACAACGCTCTGCTCTCTCGATGCTCGACGTCCCCCCCAAACCCTCGACTTTTCAATTCGTGGTGAACACAAGCTGCCGGACTAAGTTCTAAAGAATTCCGTGACTGCCCTGGCAGGATACACTTGGATCGAAGTGGCTTCCATCGGACGCGGTTAGAGAATGCTCTCCAGGATATCGCGGGATTTGGCAATGACGAGATGGCGGCTGGGATCTACGCTCGCCACGTTGGCATTCATCGCAAGCGCCAGTCTGCTCAACCTAAACCTATTCCTATTCCAGGCCATGGCGCAAAACGTTCCGGGGGCCCAATCACCAGACAAACCGCGCGAAAGCCCGATTCAGTTTACCTACCAACCCATTGATTTCAAGCTGGACAGTTCCGAAACTCCGCAGCGTCATGCTCCGGAAACAATGGCTGGCGGAGTGGCTGTCTTTGATTACAACAACGACGGCAAGCTGGACATCTTCTTCACCAACGGCGCCGATATCGACACGCTCAAGAAGGCCTCCCCGAAATACTGGAACCGGCTGTTCGAGAATGACGGAAAGGGACACTTCACCGACGTTACCGCCAAAGCAGGGCTAGCCGGCATTGGCTTCGACATCGGCGTCGCGATTGGTGACTACGATAACGACGGGCACGAAGATATTTTTGTCGGCGGAGTTTATCGCAATACGCTGTATCACAATAACGGGGATGGAACATTCACCGACGTGACCGCGAAGGCAGGCCTCAACAAAGCCGATTCCGAGTACGGTCCGCTATGGTCGGTGGGCGGCGCATGGGTGGACGTTAACAATGACGGCCTGCTCGACTTGGTAGTCGTCAACTATCTCAAGTGGGACGGCACGTACGAACCCCTGTGCATGGGTGAGGGACACCGCGACTATTGTCATCCCAAGATGTACTCGCCGACGCCGAACCAGTTATTTCTCAACAATGGCGACGGAACATTCAAGGACGTGTCGATCGCGTATGGTCTGCATGCACATCCCGGAAAGGGCATGGGAGCCGCGGTGGCTGACTATGATCTCGACGGCCGCATGGACCTCTTCATCGCGAACGACAAGCTCGTAAACTGGTTCTTTCGAAACAAGGGCGGTTCGCGTTTTGAGGAAGCCGGGTTCGAAACCAACGTGTCGCTGCGCGAAGACGGTATTTTCATCTCCGGTATGGGCGTCGATTTCCGCGATCTGGACAATGACGGTTATCCCGACATTTGCCTGGTCGCGCTCGACAATGAGACCTTCCCGATCTATCGCAACACGGGAAAAGGAAGCTTTGTAGAAGTAACGGAGTCCAGCGGCATGGCCAGTCAAAGTCTATCCATGGCGGGCTATTCTCCGAACATCGCCGATTTCGATAACGACGGCTGGAAAGACATTTTTGTGTCGCGCGGCCACGTTCAGTCTCTGTTGTATGCGACTCGCACAACGATCGAGCAACCCAACACTGTTTTCCGCAACCCGGGTGGAATGAAATTCGCCGCTTTGACCGCAGAGGCAGGGTTTACCTCAACGCCGCCTTCCCGCCATCGAGGCTCGGCTGTTGGGGACTTGAATGGAGACGGGCGCGTCGACGTCGTCGTGAGTGCCATCAATGCTCCGGCGGAAATCTGGATCAATCAAAGCCCGGGCACAAACCATTGGCTGGAGGTCAAGCTGCAAGGGACCAAGAGCAATCGTGATGGCATCGGAGCACGCGTCAAGGTAGTCACCAAGAACGGTACGCTGTATGACCACATGTCGACGGCATCAGGCTATGCATCGTCCACTGCGAGCCCGATTCATTTTGGGTTGGGAGCGAATGCGTCCGCGGATCTGGTAGAAATCCGCTGGCCCTCCGGCATCGTCCAGCAACTGCGGAACATCGCCGGTGACCGAATTGTTTTGGTCCGCGAACCGGCGCAGTGAGCAGTAAGGTGAGCTATCGCACGCCGAGAAGAATATCGACGGTGATCTGATCGAGGCGCTCGTAAGGAAGGCTCTTTTTCGAAATTCTGACTTTGTCGAAGCTGTATCCAAGCAAAGCAGAGGCTCCTTTTCGTGAGTACTTGTTCACGGGAGGAGTGCCTTTGTTCCTTTGTTCTCCACTTCAAGCTGTTTCAGGACTTCCCGGACTTCCTTGTCGGCATTCCACTGTTCTGCCTTTTCTTTCAGAATCAGATAAATGCGCATGCAGCCGCGCGCGAAATCTTTTACGCCCTCATAATCCTCGGTACGGTACGCATGAGCAGTCGAAGTGCCGCGAGCCTTCATAACCAACTTCTTCCACAGAAACTTCACCAGCCAGAAGGCAGATTTGAGGTTGTGCGAGCCAAAGCGCAAATCCTGATCGAAGCGCCCGGGCGCCTGGTCGTTCAGATCGATGTGAAAAAGTTTCCCCGCGTCCCAAGCCTGAGCTACTCCATGCATGAAATTCAGGCCGGCCAAACTACCGTCTCCGTTGAAGTCACGAACTCCGGTAAAGTGCGCGGCGACGAGGTAGTGCAACTTTACATTCGAGACGAAGTCAGCTCTGTAACCCGGCCCATAAAGGAACTTAGCGGCTTCCGGCGGATTACTCTGGAGCCGGGCGAGATGAAAACCGTGGAGTTCACGCTGGGGTTCGATCAACTGTCCTTTCTCAATCGTGAAATGCGCCCGATGGTCGAGCCGGGAACGTTCAAGATTATGGTGGGAGGCAATTCTGTGGACCTGATCGACACTGCGTTGACCGCGGAGGCAAAACGTAGGATAACGAGATTGCGGCAAGACAACAGACTTTCAACTAGAAGCAACTGACGTATACTGAGCAGAAATTGCCCGCCAGCTGTCAGCCTTGGGTGTTGACAGTGTTTGCGCTGTTTCGCAAACAGCAAGGAGGTCGCAAATGTTTGCCAGAACGATCCTCGCTGGAAGTGTGTTCGTTACTTCGCTCTTTGTCCCCGTATTGACCTTCAGCCAGCAAAAGCCCCCAGTTTCGAGTGTTCCGGTAGTTCGCGAATTTCCAGCAACAATGGGGCAAAGTGTCACCGCCGGAAAGACTCCGATTGGCACTAAAGTCAGCGCAAAATTGTCCGTGGCCACACTCGTGGATGGAGTCGTATATCCGAAAAACGCAACCTTCTCTGGAGAAGTTACCGAATCCGTGGCGAAGTCTTCCGCAGGCCCCTCCCGCCTTGCCATAGTCATGAATTCAGTACAGTGGAAGGGTGGTTCAGCGTCGATCAAGGTTTTCTTGACCGGTTGGTATTACCCAACCAGAATTGCTGTCGGTCAGAATCTAGACTATGGGCCCGCTGACAC
>JAIQFF010000170.1 GCA_020073395.1 Terriglobia bacterium | reverse complement strand
AGTTCAAAAGCGTCGGACAAGAGTGTCCGACCCACACGCCCTCGGGACAGCCGGCAAGATGCCGGCGCTACACAACCCCTGCAATATTGCGCGTGTCGATGGTCTTTCCCTGTTCGACAAAGGCCTGCATCCAACCCAGCACTCGTACCCAACCGTCCCCGTGGCTCTTCGCCTGGGCCAGATTGCCGGCAAATCCTTCATGTCGGATTTTTACAAACGTGCCGGTGCCAACTTTTTTTGGCCCCGGACCCTGCAACCCGAGAACCTCACGCGGCTCCAGTTCCCAGCGAACAACTGTTTTCAGCGGCCCCGAGTAGCTTGCAATCCAGGTGTGGACCAGGAGGCGCGGCCGGTCAATTTCCAAATACTCGCCTTCCACCCGAAAGGTTGTGCCATCGGCCCCGACACCGTCGCTTTGCCACTTTCCGCCGGGACGCAGGTCGGCTTTCCACTCGGTGACGCGATACAGACCTTGTTGTCCCCACCATAAAGGCATCTGGTGGGGATCAGTGATGGCCTGGAACACACGCTCCGGTGGCGCTGCTATGAAGACTTCCGCAACAACTGTGTCGTTATCGGGAGTCACTGCACTGGTAGCCATGATTTCTCTCCTCGTTGCTTCCTCATTCGCAATGATTTCTGAGCATTTCGAGCACGCCTGGCCCTACGTCGGCGTTTTGTCTGACTGGAGGACGGGCGTCCCCGCCCGTCCCCCGGCCAGTCTGTGGCCGTTACTTCTTGCGCCACAGGTCAAAGACTTCCTTCATCTCTTTGCTGTGGTCGTTGTACACCCACTCTTCGGTGTGGTGATTTGCGTCCGGCATAAAGATGACCAGGTGATTCATGTGAGGGGCGTCGGGAGTGGCGAGATTCGTGGCATCGAGAAAGGCAAAGGTAAACGTCTTGCCGTCGGGTGAAGCGCTGGCCACCATGCGGGGCTGGTTGCCCACGGCGCAATAGTGCGTCATCAATAGGCGCTCACCGTCGAGATTGAACATGCTGATCATGTCCTCCTTGCCTTTGATCTCGCTCATCAGCGCGGACCCGTTCGACGTCACCCTATATGACACCTCGACCAGCTCGCCGTTCGACCCTTTTCCCTCCCAGGATCCATTCAGCGTCTTGAGTTCTTCGAAAGACTTTTGCGCCGCCGATGCGGCAAAGGCGGCAGATGTGACCAGCACAAACAGCAGCGTGATTGCGATACGGACTGGCTTCATGTTCAACCCCTCCTGATTAGATCGGTCGTGCGGACCGGTATTGGTGTTTCACAGTCCTATTACTCGTTTGGTCTTGAACGTTTAGCGGTGTCTTTTCTTTCGCCTTCCACACCGCCGGTTTCCCGGGCATGTTCGGCCTCGACAAACGCCTTCAGGCTGTTCAGGTTGGCCTGCCAGAAGACGCGGTACTGCTGCAGCCACGAGTCCACTGCCTTGAGCGGTTCAGGGTTGAGCTGGTACAGACGATGCCTTCCTTCGCGTTTCTCCTGCACCAGGTGGGCGCGGCGCAGCAACCGCAAGTGTTTCGAAATCGCAGGTCGCGACACCGGAAACGCCCGCGCAATCTGTCCCGCCGGCTGGATGCCCTGGCGCAACAGGTCGAGGACGGCCCGCCGGGTGGGGTCAGCCAGCGCGTGAAAGGCAGCTTCCGGCGAATATGTAACCAAACGGTTCCGCATAATGCGTAACCATAGCGTTACATATTGGTCGTGTCAAGCGGAAAAATCGCACACTGTTATGTTCTTACTCCGTGTTAAGATGTAAGCTATGTTACGTCGGATCACTACAGTAAGCAGCAAGGGGCAGTTTGTCATCCCCGCCGAATTTCGGGCCTCTCTCCGGATTGAGCCCGGAACTCGAATCTCGGTGGCCCTGGAAAACACTCGCATCGTGCTGGAACCCGTGTCCGAAGAACTGGTGGACCGAACCCGGGGGATGTTCAAGGGCGGTCCTTCCCTCTCCGCCGCGTTGAAGAAACAACGGCAAAAGGACAAATGGTAACGTACGCCCTCGATGCCAGCGCGGTGCTGCGCTATCTGGACGACGAGGCGGGTTCGGATCGTGTCGCGGAAATCATAAAGTCGCACCTCGGCGGGAATTGCAAAGCGATCATCTCAGCGGTCCACTGGGGTGAGATCGCGGGTGTGACTTGCAAGACTCATGGCCGGTCTGCCATGGATCTCGCCCTCTCGCGTTTGGAGGCTTTCGGTCTTGAGATTGTCCCGGCGACGGCAGAACGCGCGGTTCGCGCTTCGTTGATCAAACTCAAGAGAAAAATTCCCTACGTAGATGCTTTCGGAGCCGAACTGTCGGCAGACTCGGCTGACCATGTCCTGGTAACTGCCGACTTCGACTTAAAGCCTGCGAGCAAGGACGCCAAAATCGAGTTCCTGCCCTCCAAGTGATCCTGCCGATAAGGAAGTTCTGGGCCCCTGGGCCCGGTCACTTCTTGTGTCCGTTGCTCACCAGATCAAGAAACGCACGATGTACTCGCGTGTCTTCGGAAAGTTCAGGATGGAAAGTCGCCGCCATCGCTTTCCCCTGGCGGACAGCTACAGCGTCCGGACCTTCGGTCGCGATTACTTCGACACCGGGTCCGATGCGCTCGATCTTGGGCGCACGAATGAAGACCATTTCAATCGGTGACTCGCCCAGCTTACCTTGGCGAATGGAACTGTCAACTTGCCGGCCGTAGGCATTCCGTCGAATTCCGATATCGAGCGCGCCCAATCCCGACTGCTTCGGGTTCTCGACTTCACTGGCCAGCAGGATGGCTCCAGCGCAGGTTCCAAAGGTGGGTTTGGTGCGGGCGAAGTGTTTCAGCTTTTCAAAGCCAGCATTGCCCAGCAGCTTGAGAAATGTGCCGGACTCGCCGCCGGGGATGACCAGGCCGTCGATTTCGTCCAGCTGTGCGGGCTGCTTGACGAGCAGAACTTCAGCCCCCAGCTCCTCGAGCCGCTTGCGGTGCGCGTCGAAATCCCCCTGCAGGGCCAGTACGCCAATTTTCATTTGGAACTTTGTAACACCGGCATCTTGTCAGCTGTGAGGAGGGCATCTTGCCCTCCTCGCCGCGGGCGGGACGCCCGCCCGACAGCCGCCGGGACGGCGGCGCTACCAACCCCGTGTTTGCAGCATGTGCGCTTCGTCCATCCCCGCCACGGCCAGACCCTTCATCGCTCCGGTCAGGTTCTCGCTGACTTCAAGTAATACTTTAGGGTCGTTGAAGTGCGTTGCCGCCAACACAATCGCCTTGGCGCGCTTCTCAGCTTCTTCGGGATCGGCAAAGGTGGTCGAATCCTGCATGAAGATGCCGGAGCCGACGAACACCGATTCCGCGCCCAGCTGCATGACCAGCGCCGCGTCTGCCGGGGTGGCAATTCCGCCCGCGGAGAAATTTGGCACCGGCAGCTTCCCTGCCTTGGCCACCATCCGCACCAGTTCATACGGTGCCTGGTGCTCTTTGGCTTTGGCGTAGAGTTCTTCTTCGCCGAGGACGGTGAGAATCTTCATCTCCTGCACAATCTGCCGCATGTGTTTGACGGCATGGACCACGTCGCCAGTACCGGCTTCTCCCTTGGTGCGGATCATGGCCGCACCCTCGGCGATTCGGCGCAGGGCCTCGCCCAGATTGCGCGCGCCGCATACGAACGGGACCTTGAAAGCGTGCTTATCGACGTGATGGGCTTCGTCGGCCGGGGTCAGGACTTCGGACTCGTCGATGTAGTCCACGCCCAGCTCTTGCAGTATCTGGGCTTCCGCGAAGTGCCCGATGCGGCACTTGGCCATCACGGGAATGGAAACCGCGGCCATGATCTCGCGAATCTTCTTTGGAGACGCCATGCGCGCCACGCCGCCCTCGGCGCGAATCTGCGCCGGAACCCGCTCCAGCGCCATCACCGAGACCGCACCCGCCTTCTCGGCAATTACTGCCTGCTCGGCGTTGGTGACGTCCATGATGACGCCGCCCTTCAGCATCTCCGCCAGGCCGGTTTTCAGGCGCAAGCTGGTTGAACTTCCATTGTTCTGCGACATGAGCGTCTCCCTCTTATGGTGATCTTCAAAACATAGACTACCTTCAGATTGGACTTGTCATGAGGTCCATTTACGCTATTCTGTACATACCATTTAGATCGTCGTTGGTCTTTGGTCGGTGGTCGTTGGCCAAAATCGAGGTCCTACGGCCAAAGGCCAACAACCAACGACCAACGACGGGTTCAGACCGACCAAATGCCCAAACACGCCACATCTCTGCCTTTGAGCCTTCCTGCTCCTCCTGCGGGAACGCCTCTCTACCGCTGGTTCTATGACGAATTGCGCTCCGCCATCCTCGAGGGGCGGATTGTGCCCGGAGCGCGCCTTCCCGCTACCCGGGACCTGGCCAATGAATACCGGCTCTCACGGGCGACGGTGGTAACTGCGTTTGAGCAACTGAAGTCCGAGGGCTACGTGGAAGGCAAAGTCGGTGCAGGCACCTACGTCAGTCAGGTACTGCCGGACGATCTGCTGCAGGTGGCCGGCACTAGCGCGGGCAAGACCGCTGGCACCCGCCCCGTGACCTGGTCGGCATACGCACGCCGTCTGCCGCTGGCTCGAGGTGGCAAACCGCGCATCACCCGGGCCTTTCGCGCCAACCAGGCGGCCCTCGATGTTTTTCCCACCACGCTGTGGGCCCAGGTAGTCGGTCGTCGCTTGCGACGCGCATCGGCGCAATTGTTGTCCGGCGGCGAGGCCCTGGGATACCGTCCCCTCCGTCAGGCGGTGGCTGCATATCTGAATACCTCACGGGGTGTGAAGTGCTCGACTGAGCAGGTGCTGATCATTTCCGGAGTGCAGGAAGCGTTGGAGCGCGCCGCCCACCTACTGCTGGATCCCGGAGATCCGGTATGGACGGAAGACCCCGGTTATCCCGGTGCGGCCATTGTGTTCCGGGCCGTCGGCGCTCAGGTCCGCCCCGTCCCTGTAAATGCTGAAGGCCTGGACCTGGAGTGGGGACAGCGGCGCTGGACCAGGGCCAAGCTGATCTACGTAACCCCCGCCCATCAATTCCCGCTGGGAGTCACCATGAGCCTGCGCCGGCGCCTTGCACTGCTGGAATGGGCGCGGCGCTCGCGCACATTGATTTTCGAAGATGACTACGACAGTGAATATCGCTACCAGGGGCGCCCCATCCCTGCTCTTCAGGGACTCGACCGCGCCGGCGTAGTCATCTATGCCGGTACCTTCAACGAAGTTCTATTTCCTGCTCTGCGACTGGCCTATCTGGTGGTGCCACCCGGCATGGTGGACCGTTTTGCCGCCGCGCAGGCAGTCAGCATGCGTCATGCTCCGTTGCTGGATCAGGCCGCGCTCTGTGACTTCATCACCGAAGGGCACTTCGCGCGGCACATTCGACGCATGCGCGAACTGTATTCCGAAAGGCTTGCCGTATTTCTGGAGTCATCGCGCTCCCGGCTGGAAGGGCTGCTGGAAATCCCTGACATTGAAGCCGGCCTGCAAACGGTGGGATGGTTGGCGCCGGGAATCTCTGCGGATTGCGCTGCCGAAGAGGCGGCCAGACGCGAGGTCGAAGTAATACCTCTCAGTCGCTACTCCTCTCGCCGCTTTACCCGGCAGGGGCTGTTGCTCGGTTTTGCCGCGGTGGATGCGCGCGAGTTGCGTCGTGGGGTGGAGCAACTGGCGAAGGTGCTGGAGGCATGTCAGCGTTGAAACACGATGAGACAGAGCCTCGACAGGTGCAGATACGGGCGTAACTTGGACGCCTTTATTCGGCCAGCTACCATGAGTCAATCACTCGCACCTTGGGGAGCACAGTTTTGAGATTGCTGCGACGCATTCTAGTCACCCTGGCCATCACGTCCGCAGTTGTGTTCGTGGGCGTGGAGTGGATCGCTCCGGTGGCGCTTTCCTATTACGGAGCGAGGAAGGCTCCTGCAGTAGCTAGAGTCGTTCCAACGGAATTGAAAGACCAAACCGTTTCTCAGGCCTCCGGTTCGCGGCTGTCGTACTTCGGGTATGAATTTGAGGTACCGTGGAACGATCTTGACGAGGCTCAAACCAAGCTCTATCCGAAAGACAAGCCAACCCGTGTCGTGCTGGTTTTCCAGTCAGGATTGAGGTTGATGATCACCGCTCTTCCTGCTCGAGAACTGATCAACGGTATTTCCGGTCAGCTCAAAACCTCCCCCAACGATATGGACGCGATCTTCGGACACGAGGCTATGATGTCCGACTACAATTTTGTTAAGACACTCTACGAGTTCACTCCGGACACGATGCATCACTGGAGCATTTCTTCGAGAACTTTCGGTCGCGAGGCAACGCTGCTTATCCTCAAATCCCTGGCGCCGGCCAAGTGCGCCGAGACTGGAATCTTCAAGGTGCAGAACCAACGCATGAAGGGCTTTCAGCAAGGCAATGCAGAGACCCGCGAGAACGGAGTTGTGGTCGACCTCTATTCGGACGAGGGCGGCCTCGAACTGATTTTCGCCGAAAAGAACTACAAGTCATCCGCGGGGGTTACGCAACCTGAGATCAATCGCATCATTCAGTCCATGCACAAAGCCATCTAGGGACCGCAGATTCGTTCATCTCATGAACTTCGCGAATACTTGTGGATCGATGGCGATGAACAACGCCCGGCCGCGGGCCAGCACTTCGCCCTTCTGATTGAGGATCTCGCCCATGTTCACATGCCTGCGTCCGCGCACGCTGACCTCACGCGATTCCACGCGCAGCGGTTTGTGGAGGGGCACGGGCCGCAGGTAGTCTACCGTCATCTGTGAAGTCAGGGCGATGACCTGCCGCAGTTTGTTCACTTTGCCCATGGCCTCATCGAGAATGGTGGCGATGATGCCGCCATGGCAGTGCCCCGGAGGCCCGGTGTAGCGCTGATCGAGGCGGAAGCGGCAAACGAATACCTGGCGTTGTTTGTCGAGAATGAATTTCAAGCGCATACCAGCCGCATTGTCCGGTCCGCAGACGAAACATTTGTTCTTCGGCAAACGAACTCCGTGGATGCCGTGACCGCGACCGTGTAATTTCCTGGGCATAGGCAAGAGATTTTATACCGGTGGCAGGCGCGCTCCTCTTTCTCTGTGGTTTCCGTGCCCTCTTTGGTTAGTGCTCACTCTGAGGCTTGCGCCGCTTACGTGTAGCTGTGATAGACTTCCCGCGATCCGCAGAAGTACGTTTGATTCATCCGAATCGATGTCCGAATTCCACGACCTTCAGGAGGTCTGGTAGATGGGTCTCGCTCTGCTCGCGATTATCTGGCTGATCACCTTCTTCAGCACTTACTTCTTTGTGGCAAAAACCTGGTGGCTGCCTCACGGTGCGTCCACGTCGGCGGCCTTTATCGACAATCAGTTCGCCCTGACTTACGTCCTTATGGGAATCGTATTTGTGGCCGCGCAGGGCGCGCTCGGACTCTTTGTGTGGCAATATCGCGATCGGGCGGGCGCCAAGAAGGTGGAATATTCCCACGGCAACACCAAGCTCGAAGTGCTCTGGACGGCGCTCACCGCCGTGCTTTTTGTAGGGCTGAACCTCATGGGCAGCAGTGTTTGGGCCCATGAGCGTTTTGCGCCGGCGGAGGCCGGATCGGTTCCGGTGGAAGTGACGGGCATGCAGTTTGCCTGGTATTTTCGTTATCCCGGCGCGGACGGGAAGTTTGGCGCTACGAGCCCGACCTTGATGGACCCTTCCGCCGGCAACGAAGCTGCGGTTGGCCTGGACACGACCGATGCCGCGGCAAAAGACGATGTGGTCACGGGCACCATGTATCTGCCCGTCAATCGCCAGGTGGACCTGAGGCTGCGCGCCGTGGACGTGATCCACAGTTTCTTTGTGCCCAACATGCGCTTCAAGCAGGACGCGGTTCCCGGCCTCGAAATCCACATGCACTTCACCCCTACCGAAGTCGGAGACTATGAAATCGCCTGCGCCGAGCTTTGCGGTCTCGGCCACTACAAAATGCACGGCATGCTGAAAGTCGTCAGCCAGGAGGATTTTGACAAATGGCTGGCGGCGCGGGAGGCGGAGAAACAATAATGGTTGCCCAGGACGCTCACGACCCTCACGGAAACGACCCGCACGGTCACGCGATTCACGCTCATGCGGCCCCGACCAGCTTTATCCGTAAGTACATTTTCAGCCTGGATCACAAAGTCATCGGGCTGCAATACTATTTTCTTGCGCTCACGGCGGTTTTTGTCGGCATGTTCCTGTCGCTGCTGATGCGCATTCACATGATTTGGCCGACGGCGAATCTGCCGCTGCTGGGCCACATCCAACCGGAAACCTACCTCAGCTTGCTCACCATGCACGGCACCATTATGGTGTTTTTCGTGCTGACCACGGCGCCCCAGGGCGGATTCGGTAACTACTTTCTGCCTATCCAGATTGGCGCGCCGGACATGGCGTTTCCCGTCCTGAACATGCTTTCGTTCTGGACCACGTTCATCGCGTTCGTCGTAATACTAGCGGCCTTCTTCGTTACGGGAGGCGCTCCTCTCCATGGCTGGACGGGTTATGCACCGCTCAGCGCGCTGCCCAGCGCCGGGCCGGGTGAGCAACTAGGCGCTGATTTGTGGATCGCCAGCATCGCTATTTTCTGTGTAGCGTCGCTGATGGGCGCGCTGAACTTCATCACCACCACCCTCGACCTGCGGGCCAAAGGCATGACCATGATGCGCATGCCGCTGACGGTCTGGGCCTGGTTCATCACCGCCATTCTCGGCCTGCTGGCCTTCGGCGTTCTGCTTTCGGCGGGAATCCTGTTGCTCCTCGACCGCAATCTTGGCACCAGCTTTTACGTCCCGCTGGTGGTGGTGAACGGCCAGATCATGGGACACAAAGGCGGCTCACCCCTGCTCTGGCAACACCTGTTCTGGTTCTTCGGTCACCCCGAGGTGTACATCGCGATCCTGCCGGGCATGGGCGTGGCTTCGCAGCTGCTATCCACTTTCTCGCGCAAGCCGATCTTCGGATACAAGGCGATGGTTTACGCCATCATGGGCATCGGCTTCCTCGGCTTCATGGTGTGGGGCCATCACATGTTCATGAGCGGCATGAGTCCGTACTCAGCCTTTGCCTTCTCCATCATGACCATGGCCATCGGCGTACCTTCGGCAATCAAGACCTTCAACTGGCTGGGGACGATTCGAGGCGGTCGCGTTCGTTTTCAGACTCCGATGCTTTACGCCATCGGATTCGTTTCCCTCTTTGTTTCCGGCGGGCTGAGTGGCCCGTTTCTGGCGCAGCCGGTTCTGGACATCCCTCTGCATGACACCGCCTTCGTAGTCGGACACTTCCACCTGATCATGGGTGTGGCCGCCATCTTTGGTATGTTCGCCGCGACCTACTACTGGTTCCCCAAGATGTTTGGCCGCATGATGAATGAGCGATGGGGACGAATTCATTTCTTCCTCACGCTGGCGGGCACCTACGCCATCTTTATGCCCATGCACTATCTGGGCATGGCAGGACAGCCTCGTCGCTATTCGCAGTTCACGGAACTGGCATACCTGCAGCATTTGATTCCGTTGAACACGTTTATGACCTACGCGGCTTTCGTCACCATTGGCGCCCAGCTCATCTTTGTGATCAACCTTTTCTGGAGCATGTTCAAGGGACCGAAGGCGAACGACAATCCCTGGGAAGCGACCACGCTGGAATGGACGACGGCGACGCCGCCTCCGCATGACAACTTTGGCGGGAAGACTCCGGTGGTTTATCACGGGCCATACGAGTACAGCGTTCCGGGAGCGCCAAAAGATTACGTGATGCAAACGGACCCGGCGACGGTGAGTTCGCATTGAGGTAGCGCCGGCATCCCTTCAACTTCGCTCAGGGCAGGCTCGGCCGGCTGTCGGGAGGGCATCCTAGCCTCCCCGCGTGGGCGAGACGCCCCGCGACAGCCGCCGGGACGGCGGAGCTACGAAGAAGCGCGCGGGCGAGTCGCCTGCGGCCACACAGAGTGGCCACATAGATATGGCAACGTTGAGTACAACAGTTACGATCACGGATCCGGTCATCAAAGATCCCAAGACCGGCCGCGGCAGCGGCGGGACTCATCCCCCTGTCCCGGGCGGGGGTGGTGGCGATCGCGGCGGCAGCGGCTCATCCGACCCGAGCGAGCGCCTGCGCCGTACCCGGCTGGGGCTGATTGTTGGTCTGGTGGCGAGCAGCATGCTGTTTGTTTCGTTCACCAGCGTTTACATCATGCGCCGAGGGCTGCCCACTCTGGACGACCGCACCGGCGGCTATGTCCGCGACTGGCTGCAGGTCAGCCTGCCGACCACATTGCTGCTGGTCAACACTTTGCTGCTGCTACTCAGTAGCATCACGGTGGAGCTGGCGCGCCGCCAGATCACCCGTCAGGCAGCTTTGGCCCCGGTTCAATCCATTCCAGGAGTTTCTATCGGGAAGGAACGGAACTTCCCCTGGCTCGGTGCCACGGTCGCACTCGGCCTGTCCTTCCTGACTGGACAGTGGATGGCCTGGCGCGAGTTGGGGAATCGTGGCTTCTATCTGGCCACCAGTCCCAGTAGTTCCATGGTTTATGTGCTGACCGCGGCGCACGCCATTCACCTGGCGGGAGGTTTGCTGGTGCTGCTCTACGCCGGGGCAACAGCCCTGCGTCACAAGCCAGTGGAGGATCGCCGTATCGTCGTCGACGTGACTGCGTGGTACTGGCACTTCATGGCCTTGGTTTGGCTTTACATCTTTGCTCTTTTGGAGTTCGTGCGCTAGCGGAAGCATCTCGCTGGATTTGATGTGGGTGGAGCAGCCCTTTTAGGGCTGCATCAAGGGGCCGTTTAGGACGGCGGCTTTAGCCGCTGAGGTGCATGGAGCAAGCTTCACCAGATTAAGACCGGGAGATCAACACATGTCTGATGTGGGGGTGCAGCAGATACCAGGTGTTTACGAACCCTCCTTGTTTGGCACCTATTCCAAGAAGATCGGGATGTGGCTGTTCCTGCTCTCCGATTCGCTGACCTTCGGGGCGCTGCTCTACGCCTACAGC
>JAIQFF010000012.1 GCA_020073395.1 Terriglobia bacterium | reverse complement strand
GGCAGGAGCGCGACTTCATCTCCTGGCCTTAATCTGGTGGCGGGTCCGGCGTACTCCTGATTCACCGACATGGCGAGCGACGACGCCGTGTCTTTCAATCGAGGGATGACTTGCTCGTAGTGACTGAGAACATCCCCGAGCGTGGCATTCTCCGGAAGGCTGAGCGAGTCGCTCGGCTTGCCGGCGAGGTCTTTGAGGACGCCGAAGAATAAGACGCGGACCTGCATAGGAAACTAGTTCCCGGTTTCAAGTTCCCGGTTCCTAGTAGTCTATCGCGCGGGTGGTGATTTGGTGACAGCCCAAAAAATTGCCGGCCCCCAGTGCGGAGACCGGCAATTTAGGCGCCAGACGAATTATTTCTGCGGCTTAGGCCGGTTCTCCTGTTGCCGCTGGGGCTGACGCTGCTCTTGCTGACGCTCCTGCGGGGCGCGGTTCTGTGCCGGTGCGGCCTGCTGGCGCTGCTGCTGCCAGGTGCGGAACTTGTTCTCGTCGTCCCGCGCCTGGGCTGCACTTCTTTCGCGCACTGGCGGTGCGGGCTTGGCCTGGGGATGTGACCAGCCTTGCGTGCCCCGGCCGTTATCGTTCTGACTGGCCGCGCCTTGCGGCGGACGTGGGGCCGTGGGCTCTTCCGGACGCACTGGTTCGGCCACCCGCGGGGCAACAATCGGCCGCTGCGGACGCGCCTCCGGACGAGGCACGTCGGCCCGGGACGCTCGCTCCGCCTCAACCGGACTCACCGGCTGTTGCGGACGCGCTACCGGACGTTCATTCCCTTGAGGATTACTCAGGGGCTGCGGCCGCGCGTTGGGCTGCTCGGTGCGTACATTCGCCGCCTGCCGCTGCCCGAAAGGCTGCCTGGGCGGCGCCGGTCTCTGGGTCGCAACCACCTGGCGGTTCACAATCGCCTGCGGCGGCTTGAACCGCGCCGGAGTACCCGAGCCCAATACGCTGGCCCTTACCGGCTGCACTTGAATGCCACGCTCCACAGGCGCATTAGCCAGCTGCCGGACGTCGAAGCGCCCCAGGTTTCGCTCCACCGGACGCGCGTTCACAAACGTGTCTCGGGAGACCAGCGTCACGCCGTTGTTCACCCGCTGGTTGACGTAGGTGATGTTGGTGACGTTGTGCTGGTTCGAGTTGTACACGTTGTAAACATTGGTCACCCGAGTGACGTTCACCACGGTATTGGTGACGTTCACTCGCTCCACATACCCGCGGCTGCCCCGGTAGTAGGGCATATACACTTCCCCAGGAGCCAGCGGGAACCAGCCCACGCCCGGGCCTCCTCCGACCGAAATACTGACTCCACCCACAAAAGCCACCAGGGCGGGGGCATAGACCGGTCTGACCGCTACCGGCCCCGGCACCCAGCACCAGCGGTTTTCGGCGTAAGCCCAACGTCCGTAGTGGAAGGGAGCAAAGCCCCAGGGTTCGTCGTCCACCCAGGTCCATCCCCAGGGACTGATGTATGCCCAATGGCCATCGCGATAAGGCGCCCAATCGGCAGAGACGCTCGACGGAACCCAAACCGTTCCGTAGCTGGCGACGTACTGCCAGTGACCGTAGTCATCCAGGTCCTCGTAGCCGGTCATCTCCGGTGAAACATAGTTAGCCGATTCGGCGCCATCTTCACGATGGTCGCGCTCTGCTGCCCAGTTGTCGAAATCATCGGGACGGGGCAGCTGACCGATGTCGTAATTCAACTGGTCAGTACCATCGAAGCGGGCGGATTGACCCGCGACCACGGTGTAGGAATATCCGCCACCAGTCACTTCTCCGCGTCCGCTCAAAACGTTAACGATGGTCACATCACCGGCGCTGTCCACGTCAACCCGGTATTCGCCGGTGCGTTGCAAGCTGAACGCCAGATTGGGAGTGTCCACTTCGACCAGGTCGCCGTCATCAAGATGACGAACGCGCAGGTTAAGCGTGCCCTCCGACAAGCGAAGCTGCATGGTGCGGTCATCTAGATCAAGCACCGTCATGCTGGTTTCGGGCGCCAGCCGTATGGCGGTCGAGCCCACATGCAGCTCGGCGCGCGCGCCTTCGTCGGTCCAAAGATTGTCGCCACTGGTCAGCGGACGGTTGGGAACAGCTGTCACCCAGTCTCCCTCTCCGCCCGGTTGGAACGTCACCGATCCTTGGGCGTAGTTCAGTCGCGCCACGCGGCTGGGCGGATCCTGATCCTCATCTTGATCTTGTGCCCACGCGGTTACGGGAGTCTGCAGCATCAGCAATACGCCCGCCAGGACAACTCCGACTACCCACCTCCGGTATGTCTTCGTCTTTGGCATATTGTTCCTCGCTGCGGCCGGAACGGCACCGCTTGCATAAGGATTAAACACCCCGGAGCGCGATTAGTTTTGTACCCTCGAACATATACTATCGTGTTGATAAATAAGCACTTATCTAGACAGCAAAATGCCAGCCTCCCGATTGCAGGAAAGCTGGCACATAACGATTGTAAAACCTTTATTTGCTATGGCTTACGAGGCGCCCTGGGCGCTGAGGACCTTTTCCCGCTCCTCTTCGTCCTGCTTCTCCTCGGTTTGCGTGGCAGGCAATGCCAACTCCAGCACCTCAAGAATCGACTTCACATAATGAACCCGAATGTTCTCGAGCTGCTCGGGAGTCAGATCTTCTTCCACGTTGGTCTTGTTTTCTGCCGGCAGAATCACATCATGCACACCCGCACGCTTCGCGGCCAGCACCTTCTCCTTGACCCCGCCGATGGGCAGTACATCGCCACTCAGCGTGATTTCTCCGGTCATGGCGGTCAGCGGACGCACCGGGCGACCAGTGAGCAATGACACTAGAGCGGTCGCCATGGTTACGCCGGCCGACGGGCCATCTTTCGGAATCGCTCCCGCAGGCACGTGAATGTGGATGTCGTGCTCGGCGAAGAAATTCTCCTGAATCCCGAGTATGGCCGCATTCGACCGCACCCAGGTCAGAGCCGCCTGCATGGACTCCTGCATCACCTGGCCGATCTGTCCGGTCATGGTGAAGCCGCCCTTGCCCTTCATGGTGTTGGCTTCGACGAACAGCACGTCGCCGCCCGAAGGCGTCCAGGCCAGACCTACAACCACACCCGCACGCTTGGTGCGCTCGGCAATTTCGCCTTCGCTGCGGACCTTGATTCCGCCCAGGAATTCCAGGACGACCTCCTTGCTCACGATCAGCTTGTCGGTCTTGCCTTCGGCCAGGCGACGAGCCTGCTTGCGGCAAATGGTGCCGATGTTACGCTCCAAATTGCGCACTCCGGCTTCCCGCGTGTAGTGCCGAATGATGTAGGCAACACCTTCTTCCGGAAACTCAATCTGCTCTGCGGTCACACCGTTCTCTTCAATCTGCCTCGGAATCAGGTATTGAAATGCGATGTGGACTTTTTCTTCTTCGGTATATCCCTGAAGCTCGATGATCTCCATGCGGTCGCGCAGAGGTTCTGCGATCGGATCGAGCATGTTCGCGGTGGTGATGAACAGCACCTTCGAAAGATCGAAGGTCACATCCAGGTAGTTGTCCCGGAAGGTGGAGTTCTGTTCGGGATCCAACGCTTCGAGTAAAGCGGAAGCAGGATCGCCGCGGAAGTCGCGCCCGACTTTGTCGATTTCGTCCAGCATGAAAACCGGATCTTTGGTCTCCGCCCGGCGGATACCCTGGATGATTTGTCCCGGCAGCGCTCCGATGTAAGTGCGCCGATGGCCACGAATCTCGGCCTCATCGTGCACTCCGCCCAGAGAGATGCGAACGAATTTGCGTCCCAGCGCCCGCGCAATCGACTTGCCCAGCGAGGTCTTGCCCACGCCCGGAGGTCCTACGAAGCAGAGAATGGGCCCTTTCATTCCCGGCTTCAGACGGCGCACGGAGAGGTAATCCAGGATGCGATCTTTGACCTTCTTGAGGTCGTAGTGATCGGTATCGAGGATTTCCTTGGCTTTCAAAATATCGACTTCGCCCCCGGAAGTTTTCGCCCAGGGCAGCGCCGCCAACCACTCGACGTAGTTGCGGGTGACGGAATAATCCGCCGCCATCGGTGACATGCGCGCCAGCCGGCCCAATTCTTTCAGCGCTTCCTTCTTGACTTCATCGGGCATGCCCGCGTTGTCAATTTTCTGCCGAAGTTCTTCGGTATCGCGCGCGCCTTCATCCTGCTCACCCAATTCTTTCTGGATAGCTTTCATCTGCTCGCGCAAGTAGTACTCGCGCTGCGTCTGCTGCACCCGGTCCTGCACTTCGGACTGGATCTTGTTCCGCAGTTGCTGGACTTCGAGCTCTTTCGCAAGATGCTGGTTGATCTTCTCCAGACGAACCCGAACATCGGTGGTCTCGAGCGTATCCTGCTTGTCTGCGGTCGAAAGCGAAGGCAGCGAGGAGGCGATGAAATCCACCAGGCGGCCCGGTTCGTCGATGTTCATAGCAACCGTCGAAAGCTCGTCCGACAAAGTCGGGGAGCCAGCCACGATTTGCTGGAACAGGGTCAGAACGTTCCGCTGCAGCGCTTCCACCTCGGAGCTCTTCGGCGGAATGGACTCAGGCACTGAATCCACTCGGCCACGCATGAATGGCGTCAGTTGCGAGAATTCTGTGAGCCGCACCCGCTCCAGGCCTTCCGCAAAAACGAACAGGCTCTGGTTGGGCATCTTTACTACTTTGTGGACGACGGCAAGGGTCCCCACCGTATAGAGGTCGCTGGCTTGGGGGGCATCGACGCGCGCTTCGCGCTGCGCCACCACCACGATGGTCTTGTCCTCGCCCAGTGAATTGATGAGTTGAACCGAGCTCTCCCGACCCACGGTCAGGGGCAGCACGGCATGGGGGAAAAGTACCGTATCCCGCACCGGCAGGATGGGCAGAATCCCAGTTTCTTCTTCCTTTGGCTTGGTATTGCGCTCAGTGCGCGTCTTTTCTGCCATATTTCACCTTGAGTGTGTTGTGCTCAAGTTTTGATGACATGAGGGCCCAGAAGGATGCAGGCCCAGCTATTCATTTGAAAGTATTTGAATACTAAACCCTAACCGGGAGGTTTGTACCCAATCAAAGGTGCTGAGACCGATTTGTGACCATTGGGCGCCTGAAACGGGACATGTGTGGGTCGGACACTCCTGTCCGACGCCTTTGACTTGGACTTTGCCTCTCTTGCTGTTGCCTCTCTTGCTGGTGCCTCATTTTGCCTTTGCCTTTGCTTTTAACTCCTTTGCCTCTAATGCAACCAAACCAAAACCAACTTCAAAGGCGTCGGACAGGAGTGTCCGACCCACACGACACACGTTCTCAGGCAGCCGGGTAAATTCCCAGGACTTTCACCAGATCGGCGACCTCTCCGAGGTGGCGCAGGGCGTTGCGGGCCGGCTGGTCGTCTCCGCGGAGAAAGTCAGCGTAGAACACATACTCCCAGGGCCGTCCGCGCAGCGGGCGCGACTCGATCTTGGTCAGGCTGATGTCGCGCAAGGCGAACACCGCCAGCGCCTTGAACAGCGCGCCGGCAATATTTTTGACACTGAAGGCAATCGAAGTCTTGTTGGCGCCGGGCAGAATGCGCCGCGTCTTGCGCACCAGGAAAAACCGGGTAAAGTTACGTTTGTCATCCTCAATGCCCGCCGCGAGAATGTGGCCTTTGTACACTTTCGCGGCTTGGGCGCCTGCGATTCCGGCCGCATCCCGCAATCCACTTTCGATCACATGCTTGACGCTGCCAGCAGTGTCGTAGAAAGGGGTGGGCTGGATCTTCGGATTTCTGACGAAGAAATCGCGGCACTGCTCCAGTGCCACAGGGTGCGAGTAAGCCCGGCGCAAGTCGGCGCGCCTGACTCCAGGGGGCGCGATCAGGTTGTGCACGATGCGCAAGAGGAATTCCCTCTCGATGAAAACCTGGCGCGCCAGCAACAGATCAAAATGCTCGGTCACCGATCCGGCCAGCGAATTCTCGATAGGGATCACTGCGGCAGCCACCGAACCCCGCTGCACCCGATCAAAGACCTCGACTGAGCGCGCACAAGAAACGATGTCGCAGCCTGGAACCATTCGTCGAGCGGCTTCGTGGCTGAACGATCCCGCCTCTCCCTGAATCGCAACTTTCATTCCGGTTGGGCTCACTGGGGCAACTTAGCTGGCGGCGCAAGCGAAAGCAAATCTTTCTTCATCACGAACGCATCCACGCCATTCGCATAATATCGTGGGATGGTCCTGAATACGGCATAGCGATGCCGTTTGTAAAACGAGAGAGCCGCCTGGTTGTCCACAGCGGTTTCAAGAATCACGGCCTTGCAGCCAGCAGCACGCAACCGGTCCTCGGCGGCGTGGAGCAACTGCGATCCGATCCCCGCTCCCCGAGCGTCGGGCAGAACATCGATGGTGATGATGTGACCGCGGCCGCGGCCGGACTCCTCGGCAACGATGAATCCTACAGTAACAGCTGAGGCTTGGTTTTCACTGGAAGGTCGGCCCAGTGTACCGGTGTTGCCGACCTCGAACCAGTCCGCCACCAGGACAAATGCGCCAGGCCGCTGCAGATAAGTAGCCAGTTCCAGGCGACTGTATGAAATCCCCGGGGCAAAACACTGCTGGTCAATGCGCCAGATGGTCTCGAATTCCTCATGCCGGAAGTCACGGAGAGCAAATTCCACAAGTTGATTGTAATCGCGCAGCCAAGGTCGCCTGGCCTCGCGACTTTATCCTGCACGGTTTAAGAGGATTGCGGAAAGACTCGGGTAGAGCCCGAACGGCGAGCCTCAGGAGCTGAGGCGCGACACTATTTTCAACAGCTTGGAGCGACAACCAAGGTCGAGCCCTTCCCAAGCCGCGCAAAGCCCAAGTTTTTGCGCAACCTGTTCAGGGCGGGGCCGCGCCCGGAGCAAGGAACCTGTTGCGGTACTTGCATCACAAGTCGTAATATTCGCAGTGAGGCCCTTGTGGGACGCCTGGTGCTCATTGACGCGCTCAGTGCGATCGCTTTGCTCGGGGTGTGGTTTTTCTATTTTGCCCGCTATAACCGCCGCAAGGGTGCCACGGCCCTGCACTGGGTCGAGGCGGCTTGTTCGAACAAAGGCCAGATGCTGGACGCGCGTTGGCTCGGCGTGACCCAACTTCACGCCCGCTTCGGATTTTCCGCGCACTGGTTCGATAACGCCCGGGTGACCATTCGCCTGCGACCTCGCCCCATCCCGTTCAAGTGGTTTGTCAGCATCTGGTACAAGCAGAAGGAAACTCTTACTTTTGAAGCTGACCTGGACTGCGCCCCTGCCTTCCACCTTGATGTGTTCCAGCATCGCTGGTTGTCCGAGCGCCACAGCCGCTTGTCGTCCCAGCCCCGGGATTGGTCGGTGTCTCACCCTGGGCCTGTCGTTCTCACGACCCGCACCCGCTGGACCCAGGAACTTTCACCCGTCGTCAACACCCTGATGACCGCGCGGGGACACAACCTGATCAGCGTGCGGTTCCGTTCCGAATCGCCCCACATTGCCGCCACAGTGCCGCTAGAGGCTCTCGCCGACGAGCAGGCTGCTGCTGGATTCCTGAGCGTGCTGCGCGAACTGGCGGCTGGAGCGTCGGCCTCGCGCCAATAACCCCGTAACCGTCGGAACAACTGCGAACCCGCCGCGTTGACTTGCAAGTTTGCGCAGCCTACCATGACCCATCGGCCAGGGAGTTCCCATGCTGGGCCAGGTAATTTCACACTACCGAATCGAAGAAAAGCTGGGTGGCGGCGGTATGGGGGTAGTTTACCGCGCCCAGGATCTCCGCTTGGGTAGAAGTATCGCCCTGAAGTTTCTCCCGCCTGAACTGGTCCGCGACCCCATGGCCCTGGAGCGATTTCAGCGGGAAGCTCGGGCCGCCTCGGGCCTCAATCACCCCAACATTTGCATCATCCACGAAATTGACCAGTTCGAGGGTCAGCCTTTCATCGTGATGGAACTGTTGGAAGGACAGCCCCTCAAGCACCTGATTACGGGCAGGCCACTGCAGTGTGCTCAAATCCTGGATATCGCAATCCAGATCGCCGACGCGCTTGAAGCCGCCCATGACTCTGGGATCATTCATCGGGACCTCAAACCGGCGAATATCTTTTTGACCAAACGCGGGCAGGCCAAGGTACTGGACTTCGGCTTGGCCAAGCTGGTGCCGACCCCGCGCCAGATAGCCCAGGAAGTCGGCCCCGCGGCCATGCCCACCGTGAGCGGGATCGAGCACCTGACCAGCACCGGAGTGGCGCTGGGCACGGTGGCGTACATGTCGCCGGAGCAGGCCCGCGGGGAAGAACTGGACCGCCGCAGCGATCTTTTTTCTCTGGGCGCCGTGTTGTATGAAATGGCCACCGGACGACTCGCCTTTGGAGGCGGAACCACAGCGGTGGTGTTCGAAGCCATCCTCAACCGAACCCCGCTGGCAGCCGCGCGAGTAAATCCGGAACTGATCCCGGACTTGGGCTGGATCACCGCCAAGCTGCTGGAAAAGGACCGGAAGTTGCGCTACCAGTCCGCCGCTGAGCTTGAGGCCGACCTCAAGCGGGTCAAGCGTGATACCGAATCTTCCGGAGTTCCCACCTTCACGCCTCCGAAGAGCTCGAAGGTCCCATGGCGCAAACCCGCGACCATCGCAGCCGCCGTGGTTTTCGTCCTGCTACTGCTTCTGGTTTTGCTTCCCCACCGCTGGCGCGACCGATTGCTGGGCGGCGAAGATCACATTCATGCCATCGCCGTTCTGCCTTTCGTAAATGTCAGCGCGGACCCCAACATTGAATATCTCACCGACGGTGTTACCGAAGGAATTATCAGCAGCCTCTCCCGCGTCCCGGAACTGCGGGTGATGGCCCGCAGCACGGTCTTCAGTTATAAAGGGCGCGAAGTCAATGCCCAGAAAGTCGGCAAAGAACTCAACGTGGACGCCGTGCTCATGGGCCGGGTGGCGCAGCGCGGAGACACGCTGATGATCCAAGCCGATCTGGTGAACGTTGCCGATGGCGCTGAACTTTGGGGCGACCAGTTCAACCGCAAGGTCTCCGACCTGATTGCGGTTCAGGGCGACATCGCCAAAGAAATCTACGACAACCTCCGCCCCCGAATAGTTGGAGCAAATGAGGTTAGTCAGGTCGCCAAACACGATACCGAAAACCCCGAGGCTTACCAGCTCTATCTGCAAGGACTTTTCTACTGGAACAAATGGACGGAAGATGGCTTCCGAAAGGCCACTGACTATTTCAACCAGGCAGTCGAGAAAGATCCGCAATATGCCCAGGCGTATGCCGGGCTAGCCGATACTTATAACTTTCTGGGTGAGTCCGGATACACGCCGCCGCAGCAGGTTTGGCAAAACGCAAAGTCCGCAGCCATGCAGGCGGTGAAACTGGATGACACCCTGCCCGAGGCCCACATATCACTGGGGCTGGTGCGGGAGAGTTATGACTGGGATTGGTCAGGAGCCGAATCCGAGTTCAAGCGGGCGATTCAGTTGAATCCCAACAATGCGTCCGGCCACCAGTGGTACGGCGATTTTCTGAGCCGCATGGGCCGCTTCGATGAAGCCCGGATACAACTGAAGAAGGCCCAGGAACTTGATCCCCTCTCCCTTCTCACCAACACCAGTTTGGGCCGGCTACTCTATTTCACGCGGCAATATGACGCCGCGGCGCTGCAACTCACGAAGACCCTGGAGATGGACCCGAAATTCGTCCCCGCCCAGCATGCCATCGAAGCCGCATACGCTCAAAACGGTATGTTCAAGGAAGCCATTGGCGAACGGCAGAAGGTCCTGACGCTTTCCGGTAATCCTGACCTGGCGGCATCCATCGGCGAGGACTTCAATGCCTCCGGCTATCCCGGAGTGATGAAGAGTTGGTTGGAAGGTTTGAAAGAAGTTTCCAAGCACGGTTATGTTTCGTCCTACAACATGGCCCAAATTTATGCCCGGCTGGGAGACAAGAGCCAGACGTTGGCATCGCTCGAGCAGGCTTATCATGACCGCGACAGCAACCTCACGTATGTGAAGGTCGAACCCGCCTTCGACGACTTCCGCTCCGATCCCAGATTCCAGAAAATAGTGCAACAGCTCGCCCTGCCGCAGTAGCGCCGCCGTCCCGGCGGCTGTCCTGCGCCGCTACTTAACGCAGCGGATAACCCGGCTCTCCCGGCAAGCGACCATCCACGCGCAATACCTTTGTGCCGGGCCTCACGTCCTTGCTGTCGACGAACGCAATCGCGCCCGGAATGGCGGTGATCAATTGGTTGGCAATGTCATTCGAGTAAACGACCTTGGGCGCTGTGGCCGCTTCCGCCCGAAAAATTTTCGCAATCCAATACTGTTTGAACTGCGACTCGGACATCTGGTAGATGATCTTCAGAACTACGTCTCGCTCCCGGGCCACGGGGGCCCGAATGAGCAGGACGACGGGAACGTTAGTGCTCCAGTACTGACGGTCGCCGAGAAATACCTTGCGAACATCAGACAGACTCAGATTGCTGACGGGTGTGTCGGGGTGGACCACGACCGCGATGTCAACATCATGACGCTGGGCCGCTAGGGGCGATAGAAGTGCCAGGCACAGGCAGCTTAGCGCGAAGACTCGGGAGGCGAATTTCCAGTGGGCTGTCATGTGCGTGTCAGAAGGTAAACGAGGTCTGGAAGAATGCCCCATTCACTCGGGGCTGGTCCACACCGTGGCGAGTATTTCGATACTCGCCCTTAAAGGCCGCGTAGTTTGTGATGTCGTACCGTACCCCAAGGGTCGAACCGGAAAGATCCAGCACATTCAACAACGTCGGATCGTCCTCCGGCTTATGAATATACTCGAAGCGATAGTAGGGCTTCCATTTGCTTTGCCACCAGGGCAGGCGGTAAGCGAGCTGAACATAGAATGCCTGGCTGTCCCAGGTATTCGCGGTCGCCTCGTCACGATGGTGAACATTGGCATATTCCGCCAGAAATTCCGGCTTTTCCTTGGCCCAGACCAAATCGGCGGCGGTGATCCATTCGCCGAAATTCTGGCCCGGCTGCGGAGTGAGTTTGTCGCGATAGACCGATGCCCCGACCTGCAGACCGTAAAACCGGGAGGGCCGGGCATACACATTGGCCACCCACGCGCGGTTGTCGTTGGAATCCCCACTGTCTCCAGCCTTGCTCAGAAACGACGAGCGGCCATTGCCCACTCCCACGTTGTAGCCCAACCCCAACCCTCCTGAGGGAATATTTCCTTCCGCCTGCAAACCCACAAAATGCACCGGGATAAACGTTCCGCCAAACTGCACCATTTCCGGCCGGGCGATGGTCGTCTGCAGCCAGGCGCCGTGGTGGAAGGTGGCATTCCAGTAGCCGATGGGAGTGTGATATTTGCCGAATGAGAGTTTGAAGTAGTCGTTGTAGTCGTAGCGAATGATAGTGCGTTCCACGCTCAGGTCGTACGCGTTCGGCTGCGCGGTGAAACTGACTTCACCGAAATAGCTGACCTTTTCCGACAGCGGCGAAGCCAGATGCAGAACCAACTGGCCCAGGTTGAAGCCGCTGATCGAGCCCTTCTGGTCGGTTGCGGAGAAATCAACATCGCCGAATCCCCTGATTTGCAGCGAAGGGAAGCGGCGCTCAGTGTCGCGGATTTCGCCCATGCTGACGTGATCTTCACCGTGCATTGCGGCCGGGCCAGGCGTCGGGGCTGGAATCGCGGCGGCGGGGGCGGCCGGAGTCTCGGCAGGGCTGGGCGGGGCCGCGATGGAGGCCTGGGCAGCCTCTCTCTGGCGGTCGCGTTCCTCCAGTTGGTTGATCCGGTTTTCCAGTTGCTGAATGCGGTCAAGCAGACTCTGCACGGAAGGCTCGCCGGGCGCAGCTGGCGGCGGGGACTGGGATTGCGGCGGCGACTGCGCCAGCAACGCGCTGGTGGTCAGTGTGAATAGGAGCAGCAGAAGCCAGCGAGAGCCCATAAATCGCCTCCTAAAACGAGAACGCGTACCCAGTCACATCCTGCAATCGTATTCGCCGAGGGACTGAGAAATTTCAGCCGCCTAGTCTAGTACGGGGAGGGTTTTTGTCAAAGCGTGGATTACAGGGATCGACGAATTGAATGGAAACCGTGCGGGTGAGCCTGCGACGACGATCTGGGATGCCAAGGGGGAGTTCTTTTCAACCGTCAGCCAGGCCCTGGCCTGGACGGGGCGGACGCGCGTATGGCCCAGATGATACGGGCCGGCGCCGTTCAACCAGAAAATGCGACCCTCTCCACTCCTGCGGAACGAACTGCATCCACCACTTCCAGAACCGTTAAGTATCTAACGCGCGCGTCGGCTCGGATGTAGATTTTCTTCTCCGCGCCACTGGCCACACCTTCCCGAATTTGTGCAGGCAAGTCGCTGGGCCTGGTCTTGTCCTTGCCAAAATACATAGTGCGGTCGCGCAGGATCGAAACGATTAAGGCATCTTCTCGCCTGGCGCCTGGAATGGATACGGGATGGCGGACCTTCGGCAGGTCGGCTGACACTCCATGGTGTGGGATTGCGGTCAGCATCATGAACATGAAAAGCAGCACGAACAGGATGGCAGCGAGCGCGCTGACGTCGATGTTGCGGATGAGACCCGGCGACCGCGAGTTTCCTTTTCTCACTTTAACTGAAGACTCCGGCGAGACATCTATTGTTCCCGTCCGGTCGGCGGTAGGCGAGATCACCACGTAATCAACTCCGCTTCCCTGTTCCCTGGAGCCTCTTCCAGCGGCCTTCTGTTGTGCTAGAGTCGAAACTTTCATGGATTCTCCCACCATCTGCACCGAAAATCTGACGCGGCGTTTCGGGGACCTCGTTGCCGTCGAGGACGTGAACCTGAGAGTGGCTCCCGGCCAGTTCTTCGGCTTTCTGGGGCCAAATGGCGCGGGAAAATCAACCACCATCAAGATGCTGACCGGCTTGCTTGCGCCCACGTCTGGGCGAATCCAGATTCTGGGCCTCGATCTGGTCACCAACATGGTGGAGGTGAAGCGGCAGATCGGAGTCGTGCCGGAAGGCATGGCATTGTTTGGCCGACTGACCGGCTCCGAATATTTGAACTTCGTCGGCCGCATGTATGGCCTGGACCGTGAGACTGCGGCCAAGCGCACAGCGGAACTGCTGGCCTTCATGCAGCTCACCGACCAGCCCAAGGCGCTGGTGACGGATTACTCGCATGGCATGCAGAAGAAGCTGGCACTGGCCGCAGCCGTGATCCACGGGCCCAAGGTCCTGTTTCTGGATGAACCCTTCGAAGGCGTGGATGCGATCGCCGCCGGCACCCTGAAAGCCATGCTGCAACGCATGATCGGGCGCGGCGCAACCGTTTTTCTTACTTCGCACGTGCTGGAAATTGTGGAACGGCTGTGCACTCACGTCGGCATCATTCATCGCGGGCGGCTGGTGGCGCAAGGTTCGGTGGAGGAACTGCGAGCGGGCGTGGAAGCGCGGGCGGCAGACCTCCCGATGGCGGCTGGCGGTCGGGCAGGCGAGAAACTGACCCTGGAACAAATCTTCCTCCTTACTGTGGGCGGATCGCGGTCTGATGGTCAGGAATTGTCGTGGCTGGGTTGAAGCAGGCTGGGTTGAGGACAGTGATGATACCCGACAGGCAGACTCCGGCTCCGCAAGCGCGCCAGCAACTGGCGGTCGTCGCCGGACTGCGCTGGCGGGTCTTCGTTAACTCCCTGCGGACCTTTCGGGGCCGCCTGGAGTTGGCATCACGCATTTTTGTCAGCCTAGCCTTCCTCGCCGGTGGAATCGGCGGCGCGATCGGGTTGGGCGGGGCAGCCTGGTTTCTGATTCTGCAGGGAAATGAGGAGTGGCTGGGCGCGCTGCTGTGGCCTGTGTTTCTCTTTTGGCAGCTGTTCCCTTTGATGGCGACGGCCTTTACCCAGAACGTCGAGTCCTCAAATCTTCTCCGCTTCCCGCTAAGCTACCGGTCGTACTTCCTGATTCGCCTGGCTTACGGATCGCTGGACCCGGCGACGGCTGTGGCCAGCCTGTGGCTGCTGGGAATCGATATCGGCATCGGAGTCGCGCGGCCCAGCGTGCTCCCCTGGGCCACGATCGTGCTCCTCACCTTTGCCCTCGTGAACATCGTTCTGGCGCGCATGCTGTTCGCCTGGCTGGAGCGCTGGTTGGCCCAGCGGCGCACACGCGAAATCCTGGGCATCCTTTTTTTTCTGTTTATCCTGAGTTTCCAGCTGATCGGACCCTTGATCGCCGTCTACGAACATCGTTCCATACCCGAAACCAGGATCCTGGGGCAGAAGGTCTCCAACGCGCAGCGGCCCCTTCCTCCAGGCCTGGCCGCCGCTGCCATTGCGGGAATAATTCAGGGTCAGCCCGGAACTAGCGTGGTTCCTTTCGTGCTTCTGGTTTCCTATGGAATTGCATTCCTCTGGCTCCTGAATTTTCGTTTGCGCGCCGAATATTGCGGCGAGAGCTTCAGCGAATCGGCCGGACGCAAAGCCCCGCCCAGCGGGCTTCCAGCGCCGCGCCCAGGTTGGAATTTACCCGGGGTCCCCGGCCCGGTTGTCGCCGTCTTCGAAAAGGAATTGCGTTATCTCAGTCGCAGCGGGCCGATGCTCTTCACTCTGATTGTGCCCCTGTTCATGCTGGCGGTGTTCCGCAGTTCCGATAAGAACGAAGGTCTGTTGGCACGAGTTCCCGAACTCACCTTCCCGCTGGGCGCTGCCTACTCCCTGTTGTTGCTGACCAATCTTTCCTACAACAACTTCGGGGCGGATGGCAGCGGCACCCAGTTCTTCTTCGCTTCGCCTGCCCGCTTCCGGCAAATCGTAATGGGCAAGAACCTGGCACATGCGGCCGTTTTTGCGCTGGAGGCTGGACTGGTGTGGCTGGGAACCTGTTTGCTCTATCGGCTGCCATCCCTGGGCGTAACCATGGCGACGCTGGCGGGCATTCTGTTTGTCTTACCCATCGATCTCGCCGCCGGAAACCTGTTCTCGATCTATTCCCCCACCCGAGTGGAGGCCGGCGTCTTTGGGCGACAAAGGGCTTCCCTGACCACCGTGCTGGCGAGTTTCGGAATACGCGGCACGCTGTTCGTGGCGGGTGCCCTCATGCTCTGGCTTTCCCGCACGTATGAAAATTCATGGGTGGAACTGCTGATCTTATGGCTGCCGGCCGCGTTCGCCTTCGCGGTTTACGCTTTTGCCCTGGATCGGGTTGATGGAATTGCCCTTGGTCACCGGGAGAATCTCATTTCCAATCTCGGCCGCCGCGAGTAGGGCCAGCATAACCCTTCTGTCGCCCTTTCAGGGCTGGTCACTTCTTTGCATTCCACCCACGGCTTACGCCCTGGGCTGCATTCTGGCGCCGCTGCGCGCCTTTTCACCCGCGGGCTCGACGCACACTTCCGGCGAATCACAGTTGCGCCTCCTGACCTGCGTGCCCCGGTTCTGCTTGCCCTGGATCTCTGTCCCTATGCCTCATTCTTTTTCCGGTTCCGCGACGAAGCGGTAACCCACGCCGCGCACCGTGAGCAGATGTCGTGGTTCAGCGGGATTGTCTTCGATATAGCGCCGCAGGCGGACGATAAAATTATCGATTGCGCGCGTGTCCGTGTCTTCGTGCAAACCCCATACTTCTTCGAGGATCGATTTGCGGGAGACGACCCGTCCCTCATTGCGAATGAGATGGCGGAGCAGTTCCGCTTCCATCAGGGTCAACTGGATGGTGTTTCCATTCACCCGCAACTCCAGTTTTCCAAAGTCGATTGTTCTTCCGTGAAATGAGAACGCCTCATACTCCTGGTTTCCCGCTGCCGGCGCAGCACTAGAGGCCAGACTCTGCTGCATCCACTCCCGGCGCCGCAGCAGTCCCTGCAATCGAGCCAGCAGGATAGGGAGCTCGAAAGGCTTGGGAAGATAGTCGTCGGCGCCCGAGGCAAACCCCTTGAGCACATCTTCCGGGCGGCCGCGCGCGGTCAGCATGAGCACCGGGACATATTGCTTGGCTGCCCGCAATTCCGCGGCGACGGCAAAGCCGTCCTTACCGGGAAGCATGACGTCGAGCACGACTGCATCAAAAGCGGTAGGCTTGGCAGATTTCCCCAGAAGCAATTCCAGCGCCCGCTCGCCATCGCCCACGACGGCGACCGAGTGCCCCTCAGCCTCCAGGTTGTATTGCAGACCCTTGGCCAGGTGGGCTTCGTCTTCAACAATCAGAACATGACTCATGCCGCCCCCGTGTGTGGGGCGGACACTCCTGTCCGCCGCCTTGGACTTTGATTTTGACTTCGCCTTTGACTTTGATCTTATTTTCCACGCGGATCAACTCCGAACCTGCTCGACTTTGACGTCCGGCTTCCCCTGTCAAGAACGCAGCGCACCACCCCAAAGTCAAAGGCGTCGGACAGAGCCTGCCCTGAGCGAAGTCGAAGGGAGTGTCCGACCCACACTTACTAGCCCACACTTACAGGCTCACCCTGGGCAACTCCAGAACTACCGTGGTGCCGCGTCCTTCGCCTTCACTCTGGGCAAACACGCGGCCGCCGTGTTTGCGGGCGATGGCACGCACGATGAAAAGACCGAGGCCAGTTCCCTTCACGTGACTCAGTGAACGATTAGAGACGCGGTAAAAGCGTTTGAAGATACGTTTCAGCTCTTCGGCCTTGATCCCCACTCCACGATCGCGGACGCTCACCGTCACCCGCTTCTCGTCCGGCGTGTCGAGTCGGACCAGGACTTCCACATGCTCCCCGGAATACTTGACGGCGTTGTCCAGCAGGTTCGAAACCGCAGCGCGCAGTTCCTCGGCATCTCCCAGTACACCCGCGGCGGGGCCATGGTTGACTGATTGCTCATAGCGCAGAGACTCAGGCGCCAGGTGATGGCTGGTACGAGCCACTTCCACGCACTCGCGAACCAGGCCGCTGAAGTCCACGGGCACGCGCCGGTCCTGCCGCTTGTGTCCAGCTTCTCCGGCCTTGAGCACCTGGTCCACTGTGCCCATCAGGCGATCGGTATCGTCCAGCATCAGGCGATAGAATTCGCGGCGCTGGGCTTCGTCCACGTCGCGATGCTGTAAGGTCTGGAGATAGAGCCGGATGGACGCGATGGGAGTTTTCAGTTCATGGGTGACGGCATTGATAAAGCTGTCATGCTGTTCGTTGCGGCGAATTTCACGCACCAGGAAGCTGGTGTTTACGATCAGCCCAGCGATCAACATGGCAAAGAAAATTACGCCCAGGAAGAGCAGGACACCTTCGCGCCAGTTGAGAATGATCCAGCCGACGTTGAGTCCGACCGCCAGCAGCACCAGGCAAACGCCCAGCACCACGAAAAAGGCGATGGCCCTGCGGCGGCTGCTGATAAGCATGGCTGGATTCTACCGCGTGGAACGAGGAGTGTGGGGCGGACACTCTTGTCCGCCGCCTTGGGGGTTGGTGTTGGTCGTTGGTCGTTGGCTTTGAGTTCGGGGCTAGTTGCTGCGGGGTCGCGACGCGTGGCGTATGTCTTGACTGTCTAAATCCAAGTCAAAAGCGACAGGAGTGTCTGTCCCCCACACACCCACCTAGAAAGCCGAGACCAGTTCCGCACGTGCTTCCGCCGGAGTTCCCTGCTCTTCTTCCTGGCGGCGCAGTTCGGAGAGCTTTACCCGGTAAACCTGGCGCGCCAGTCCCAACTTCGTCAACGCCCAGATGCCATACCAGTTGAAATCAATCTCGTACCATTTCAAACCGTGGCGGGCCGAAACCGGGTGCGCGTGATGATTGTTGTGCCAGCCTTCACCAAAAGTGAGCAAGGCCACCCACCAGCTGTTGGTGGAGAGGTCGCGGGTGACAAAACGCCGCGAGCCCCAGCTATGCGTGGCCGAATTTACCAGCCAGGTGGTGTGCAGACCGACTACGGTGCGGAGGAAGACGCCCCACAGGAGAAATGGGAGACCGCCAATCGCCAGCAGGATCACCCCGAGGACGATCATGGGAACGTAGTGGTACTTCGTGATCCAGACGTGGAATTTGTCCTTGGCTAGATCGGGAACGTAACGCGCCAGCGTAGTGGTGTCATGGTGCATCGACCTGCCGGTCAGGATCCAGCCCATGTGCGCCCACCACTTGCCGTCGCGGGGCGAATGCGGATCGCCTTCCTGATCAGAATACTGGTGATGGATGCGGTGGGTCGCGACCCAGAAGATCGGCCCGCCTTCAAGCGCCAGCGTGGCACAAGTGGTCAAAACGTATTCGACCCATTTAGGGGTCTTGTATCCGCGATGCGTGAGCAACCGGTGGTAGCCCATGCCGATACCCAGGCTTCCTGAAACCCACCACAGGAACATCGACACCAGAAAGACTTTCCAGGAAAAGAAGAACAAGGCCGCGATCGCGCCCACATGGAACAGGCCCATAAAAATCGCGGTTACCCAATTAATTTCGTCGTCTGCCGCTGCTTTCCGATCCAACACTTGGAGGTCGATGGCCATGTTCTTTTCCTTTGCCCGGTATTGAGCTTCCAAGAGCTACGTTAGCAGGGACGGCTGGCAGTGCGTGTAAGACTTCTGTAATAGCAGATGGTGGGGGTGTTACGTAGGTACTAGCCCGTTAATCCGGCTGGGGTCGTGTGGCCGCGGGCGACTCGCCCGCGAACGACCGGGCATCATTTTTGAACGCTTGCAGTCTTGACTTCGTCGACTCCTCGATTCTCCGGACAGCCGAGGGCGGCTGTCCCCGCGGGGTCGTTCGAGCCCATCTGGCGCTCGCGGGCGGGTCGCCCGCGGGCACACGACAACCGCATCAGGCTGACGCGCCCTTCACTTCGACACCCGCCCACTTCTCGAGCAGTGTCAGGGTGGCGGCGTAGTCGAGATCTTGATGTCCATCTTCGCTGGCCATTTCGTAGATCTCTTCCACGGTCTCGAGGGCGGGCAGTTTTACCCGGACTTCCTTGGCTGCCTCCAGGGTCAGGCGAATGTCTTTATGCATGAGACGCAGCGGAAAATTGGGCGTGAAGTCGCGCTTAAGGACAAAGGGCGCTTTGTAGTCCACCACTCCGGAGCGAATCATGGATGCCTGAATCACCGGCATCAGTTTCTCGACATCCACTCCCAGCTTGGTGGCCAGAGTGAGGCCTTCGGCGAAGCCTTCATAGATGAGCGCGATCTGGAGGTTCATGACCAGCTTGGCGGACTGCCCCTTGCCGGTTTCACCAATGCGGAAAAATACCTTACCCATGGCGGCGAACAGTGGCTTCAGGGACTCGATCACCGCTTCGTCTCCGCCCACGATGAAAATCAGGGTCCCGGCTTCCGCCGCTACTTTGGATCCGGTCATGGGCGCATCCACGTAGCGCACTCCCCGCGCCGCCACCCGCTCAGCGAACTTGCGCGTTGCCGAGGGCGAAATCGTGCTGGAGTCAACCACGGTCATGCCTTCGGCCAGTGATTCCTCGACCCCCTGTGGTCCGAATAAAACGCTCTCCACTGCTTTGGTGTCGGACACGCACATCCACACCACCTCCGCGCCCCGTGCAGCATCGGCGGGTGAAGTCGCGCTGCGCGCGCCATCTACCGCTTTGCCTGCAGTACGACTCCACACTGAAACCTCATGACCTGCCTTGACCAGATTGGCCGCCATTGGCCGTCCCATAATTCCCAAGCCTAAGAAAGCAATACGCATCCTGACTCTCCCTGAAGACATGAATTACCAGCAGCGATTAGAACTGACGGCAGTAACCAGGGTCAAGGTAATCCCGCGTGCATTTGTTCTAGAATGAAAGGGTACCGCATTCTTTTCGCCCGGTACGAAAGAAGGTGGGCGAACGAGGAGGCTGGTTTCAGCGCTTCGATTCGCAACTCCAGCCAGGCCAGATGTTAAAAAGCACCCTGAAGAATCGCGCTCTCCGCAACCGCGCCCGGCAGTTCGGCAGCCTGGTGCGGCGCTCTGCGGTCACTCCCCGGACCGGCCAATCCCACCCGCCCAAGCTGGCGGCCAGCGGCGAGATGGGCGTGACTTTCATCGGTCATTCGAGTTTTTTCCTTCAAGTGGGTGGCCAGAATATTGTTATCGATCCCAACTTTGCGCGCTGGTTGTTCGTCCTCAAGCGCCTGCGGCAGCCGGGCCTGAGAGTGCGCGATCTGCCGGCCATTGATCTGGTGCTGGTGACTCATGCCCACTTCGACCACCTGCACCGGCCATCGCTGCGTGCCATCGTGCAACACACCAAACGCAGACATGGAGTAGCGCCAACGATTCTGGTGCCGCATCATGTTTTCGATCTGGTTTCCGACCTGGGCTTTGACAACGTCGTGGAACTGGACTGGTGGAACAGCTATCGTCATCGCGATCTGACCGTCACCCACGTGCCCTCACGGCACTGGGGAGCCCGCGTGATCGAGGACTCGCATCGCGGATATGGTGGCTACGTGCTGCGCGACCACAAGCATTCCATCTATCACGCCGGCGACACGGCCTACTTTTCCGGCTTCCGCGAGATTGGGCAGCGCCTGGCGCCGGAATTGGCGCTGTTGCCGATCGGTGCCTACCATCCGCCTTCCTTCCGCAACGTTCATACCAGCCCGGCGGATGCCATGCGGGCTTTTATTGACCTGAATGCGCGCTGGATGGTGCCCATGCATTACGGTACTTTTCAACTTTCTCACGAACCCATGGAGGAGCCGCTGCAACTGCTGGAGAAAGAAGCCAAGGCGGCAGGGATCGAAGACCGGGTGTTCGTGCTGGAAGAGGGTGTAACCAGATTTTTCTAAGTGTGGGGCGGACACTCTTGTCCGCCGCCTTTGACTTGATTTTTGGAAAGGCAAAACACACCGGGGCGCAGCAACACCCAGCACCCCAACTCAACCCCTAACACCAACCCCACACCCCAACACCAACCCCAACGGCGTCGGACAGGAGTGTCCGACCCACACACCCCAGCTTAGTAGGCCAGCAGAATTCTTAAATCGCGCAGATTGTTCCCGGTGGGGCCGGTCACAATCGCATCGCCTAACGACTCCAAAAAGGGATAGGCATTGAAACCAGCCAGGTGGGCGGCCGGATCCAGCCCGCGAGCCTTGGCGTGATCGAGAGTGCTGCCGTCCACGATGGCTCCCGCGGCGGGGCTATTGCCATCAATGCCGTCGGTGCCGGCGCTGAGCACGGTGATGGCCTCACCGGAAATTCTTGCCGCACAGGCCAGGGCAAACTGCTGGTTGCGTCCGCCGCTGCCGCCGTTTTCCACCTTCACGATAACCTCTCCCCCTGAGATCAGGCAGGCTCGTTCGGATTTCTGGCGCAACCGCCGCAAGCGCTCGAGAAGATATTCCGCCGCGCGAGCGTAATCCCAGTCGTCGCAGCTGTTGTCTATTTCGACTCTGAAACCATGACGTTGCGCCTCACCTTCCGCCGCTTCCAGCAGCGAAGCGTTCGACAGCAAGGGCCACCAGCGTGAACGGTGAAAGGCCAGATCGTCACGCTTGGGAGTCTCCTCCAGCGCGTGGCGTTGAAACAGATCGCGCACGGAAGCAGGAAACTGCTCCAGCATGCCGTACTTCTCAACCACGGTGTAACAGTCGGCAACGCTGGTGGAATCAGGCATGGTCGGCCCCGAAGCCAAGGCATCGGGAGTGTTATCGGGGACATCGGAAACCAGCAGCGACACCTGCTGCGCGGCAGAGGCTGCGACGGCCATCCTTCCGCCCTTGATGGCGGAGAGATGCTTGCGGATGGCATTGATTTCGGCGATAGGCGCACCGGAGAGCACGAGCACGCGGTAAGTTGCGATCAGGTCCTGCAGCGAGATTTCATCGTCGATTGGCTTTTCTGCGATCGAGGAACCTCCGCCGCTGAGCATGAAGATCACCAGCGACGCCGCATTCTGGGCGCTGAGCGATTTCAATATGGCCTCAGCCCCGCGGATCGATTCCTGGTTCGGCGTGGGATGGCCTCCGCGAAAGTAGCGGAAGCCCCGCACCTGGGAAACCGGATCGACCGAACTGGCCACGATGCCTTGGAAGCGATTGCCGGCCTGCATTTCAAGCGAATTGACCATGGCGTTCGCGGCTTTGCCGATGGAGATTACCAACACGCGGTTATACGTATCCAGGTCGTGCAGGTCTTCGCAAATGCGGAGCACTCCGCGATCGCAATCCACATGGCGCTGGAATGCCCGGTCGATGCTGGCTTCTGCGAGCGCATGCTCAAACAGGTGACGTGCTGTGACCCGCATGTCCAGGGCAAGCTTCTCGCGATCGGTAGCTGATGAAGGCATGTGCAAGGATTATAAAAGGCGCTGCGTAGCGCTGGCCCTTCGACTGCGCTCAGGACAAGCTCAGCCCGCTATCGCGAGGGCGTCCCGCCCTCGCAGGGCGAAGCCCGCCGCTTCTACAAATTCACCGCTTCTCCCACCCACTGCTCGAGGGCGCCGCGCAACTCGCGCAGGCGTCCTTCAAAGAAATGATCGGCGCCCGCGATCAGGATCAGCTTCTTCGGACTCGGCATCGAATGAACCAGCGCCTCCAACTGCGCCGGGGTTCCGAACTGATCGCGATCGCCACTAACAAATAACTTGGGCTTGGCACAGGTTGTAAGGAAGCTGAAGTCGTAAGTGTGATCATCGATGGGCGATACCGGCAAGCCGAGTCCGATAGCGGCCTTCACTCGTGCATCCGAGCAGGCGGCCCGCAAGCCGACAGCTGCGCCGAAGGAGAATCCGGCGAAAATCAGGGGCAAGTGGAACTCGTGGTCAAGCCAATCCAGTGCGGCCCGAACATCGTCCACTTCGCCATTTCCATGGTCGTGCTCGCCCTGACTGAGACCGGCCCCACGAAAATTGAAGCGCAGCACGGGAAAACCGAAACCGTTCAACGCCTTCATGGCATGAAAGACCACCTTGTTGTGCAGCGTCCCGCCGAAGACGGGATGAGGATGGCACATGACGGCGGCGTAGGTGGCATCGGGGACTCCGGCATTGAGCAGGGCTTCGAGGCGGCCCGCAGGGCCATCCAGAAACAGGGAGCGTATTGTGCCGGTTTGCGTGTCCATCGGGTCCAGTAAAGGATAGCAGCGAATCGGAAGCACCGGAGTATGGTCGCGCCATCCGAAGAGTAAGTCCTTCTGGGACCGCGGAGTACTGAGGTATCCTGTCGCGCATGGATGTCGCCGCCTTCACCCGTCAACTTGTGGACATCGAATCCATCACCGGCAACGAGGGCCCGGTCGGAGATTTTCTTCACCGCGAATTGCTTCGGCGAGGATTTCAGGCAGAGAAGATTCCGGTGGAAGGCACGCGTTGCAATATCTTTGCAGTATTTTCGGAACAGCCGCAGCCCGCGGTTGTGTTCTCCACCCACATGGATACGGTCCCGCCCTTCATCGCGTCGTCCGAAGATGCTACGCGGGTGTACGGACGGGGCTCCTGCGATGCCAAGGGAATCATCGCGACCCAGGTCGAGGCCGCTGAACGGTTGCGTGACGAAGACATTCATGTCGGGCTGCTTTTCCTGGTCGGCGAGGAGCGGGACAGCCTGGGCGCCAAAGTGGCAAACCAGAATCCTCCGGGCTGCAAGTTTCTGGTGAACGGCGAGCCCACCGAGAACCGGATCGCAGTCGCGTCCAAAGGTGCATTGCGCGTGGAGGTGATCGCGGAGGGACGCATGGCGCACTCGGCTTATCCCGAGTTGGGCGAGTCGGCGATCGACAAGCTGCTGGTCGCGCTCGAACGGCTGCGGGCGATGAAGCTGCCTTCCGCGGACGGAATCGGGCCGTGCACGCTCAATATCGGCGTGATTGCAGGCGGCCGTGCCCCTAATGTGGTCCCGGACAAAGCGCGGGCGCAACTGCTTTACCGCCTGGTTGGATCGTCAGAGCAATTGAAGCGGGAAATTGTTGATGCGGTCGGAAATCTGGCGCGAGTTGAGTTTGTGCTCGAAATTCCTTTCGTTCACCTGCGCACACTCGACAGCCTTCCCACCATGGTCGCCGCCTTCACCACCGACATTCCCGCGCTCAGCAATTGGGGACAGCCCCTGCTCATCGGCCCGGGATCGATCCACGTCGCCCACACCGATGGCGAATACGTCGAGAAGAAGCAATTGCAGGATGCGGTAGATTTGTATTGCTCGATCGCACGGCAGTTGTCCACGTGACGTAAAGTAACGCCGGCATCCTGCCGGGGGTTCGAGGGCGTCTCGCCCTCGCGACGAGCTTCACCAGCGATGAAAGTTTAAGAAAGACCCTCATTCAGTAGTGGTGTACCGCTAAACTTTTTGTTTCGCAGAGTTCCACCCCAGCTTTCCAGCCCTCCCGCGATACACTTAGGGCATGATCGCTTCCACCCTCAACTCGCTTTCTAAGGCATCTTCTGCTTATTTGCGCTCGGCCATGCACCAACCCATTCAGTGGAACGAATGGGGCGAGGAGGCCTTTGCCACGGCACAGCGGGAAAACAAGCCGATCCTGCTCGACATCGGCGCGGTCTGGTGCCACTGGTGTCACGTCATGGACCGTGAATCGTATGACGATCCGGAAGTGGCGCGGATCGTGAATGAACGCTTCGTGGCGGTAAAGGTAGATCGCGATGAGCGTCCCGATATTGACAGCCGCTATCAGGTCGCAGTGAGCGCCATCAGCGGCCAGGGCGGCTGGCCTCTGACCGCGTTTCTCACTCCTGATGGCAAGCCGTTTTACGGTGGCACTTATTTTCCGCCCAGCGACAACTACGGACGTCCCAGCTTCAAGCGCGTGCTGCAGTCCATCGCAGACGCCTATCACCAGAAGAACAGCGACGTGGTTGAGCAGGCGCAGATGGTCGAAATCGCGATCTCCCGCGCCGAATCTTTCGCCGGCGCCAGTGGCGAGTTCTCTCCCAAGGTGATTGAGGCGATTGTGGAAGCGGCGCTGAAGATGTTTGACCCGCAGAATGGCGGCTTCGGGAGCGCACCCAAATTTCCTCACCCCGCCGTCCTCGATTTATTGATTGACCAGTACGCGCGCTCGGGAGACGAGAAACTGCACGATGTCTTCGTCTCCACTTTGGAGAAAATGGCGCGGGGAGGCGTCTATGACCAACTCGCCGGCGGATTTCATCGCTATTCGGTGGACGAGCATTGGATCGTGCCCCACTTCGAGAAGATGTGCTACGACAATTCTGAGCTGCTGAAGAATTACGTCCACGCCTACCAGGTGACGGGTTCGGAATTCTTCGCTGAGGTGGCCCGTGACATCGTCCGCTGGATGGACGAATGGCTCAGCGATCGCGAGCGTGGCGGCTTTTACGCCTCCCAGGACGCGGACTATTCGATGGAAGATGACGGCGACTATTTCACCTGGACCCGGGCGGAGATGCAGGCTGTGCTGACCGAAGAGGAAGCGGCGGTCGCCGGACTGCGCTACGACGTCAACGAAGTCGGCGAGATGCACCACAATCCAGAGAAAAATGTTCTATATGTCCGGGCATCCCTCGAAGAAATCGCCAAGCGGCTGAGTCTGACCGCGGAGCGCGCCAAGACGCTCCTGGAGTCTGCCCGGCAGAAAATGTATGCCGCCCGGCTACAACGCCCGACGCCCTACGTGGACAAAACCGTCTATGTGGGTTGGAACGCACTTTGCGTCTCGGCCTACCTGGAGGTCGCCAAGGTCTTGAAGTTGGACGGAGCCAAACACTTCGCGCTCCGTTCGCTGGACCGGGTCCTGGCTGAAGCGTGGCAAGCGGAGCAGGGCCTGCAGCACGTGGTCGCGTATTCGGACCCTGGCGCCGAGCAACGCGTAGTCCCTGGACTGCTCGACGACTACGCCTTCACTGCGGTCGCCTGCCTCGGTGCCTACGAGGCCACCGCGGACCTCAGCTATTTCCAGTTCGCCCAGCGCGTCGTGGACAAGATGGTGGACCGTTTGTTTGACCCCGTCTCCGGCGGGTTCTTCGACACCGCCGCAGGGGGCTCTGAGAAGGCCTTGGGAGTACTGGGGACGCGGCGCAAACCGTTTCAGGACTCTCCGACTCCCGCGGGAAATTCCATGGCCGCCATCGCGTTGCTGCGCCTGCACGCACTCACCAACCAGAAGAGCTATCACGAACAAGCGGAACATACGTTGGAACTGCTAGCCGGACTCGCCGGGAAGTTCGGCATCTTTGCCGCCACCTACGGCATTGCGGCGGTGCATCTCTCACATCCGCACTCTCAGGTCGTGGTCATCGGAGAAGACGACCTGGCAGAACAGCTCGGCACCATCGCGGCCGGCTTCTTCGCCTTTCATAAGACGGTGATCAGGTTGTCGGCCAGCCAGGCGGTCGCGCAAAATCTGCCACCTGCACTTGCCGAAACCATATCTCGCCTGCCCGCGATCAAGGAGGGGAAGTCGGTGGCAGTGATCTGCTCCGGATTCACCTGTCAGCCTCCGATCATGGATTCGGAGCAGTTGCGGCGGACCCTCGGCATCGCCCTGAAGAATTGAAAGCACACCGGGTCGGGCGGACAAAAAAATGGGGCTGACCATGCGATTCGCAATCGGTCAGCCCGGTCAGGTCCAAAGCCACTTGCGCGGCTCGTTAACAGCCTCTTCCTAATCCCACATGCCTATCGCTTCGAGCACTTGGGATTGGCAGGATTGCACAGTGGCATCGGGCCCAGTTCTGCGTTGAGTATCGGGGTCGCGATTGCCACGTACGTGCAAGCCAAACCTACCATCAGGATCAACATCCTGACCGCACGTTTCATGGTGTTCTCCTTACCCTGCGAGGCTCCTGGGAGGAAACCTCACGGTGGCGGCATTATACAGAAGACCGACCCCGCGTCCAGCCTTTTCTCCAGACAGCCGCTTGCCAGACCCGGAGAATTCGCCTCGGAAGGATCTCAGTGAGCTCTGCGGCACCCCTGAACGCCTGCGGAGACGAAGTCTTACAGAAGTCCACGCCACGTTCCCTGTGATGGATCGCGTCTCTTGTTCAAGTATTACGTGAGGTTGTAGTTTCCCTGAACGAACGACAGGCAGGTAAGGTGAAACGAAGTCGCCATGCGGTGAAACATTTAGTGAACCCGACGACTTTGCGACGGAAGGGCATGGATACCGCTTCGAGTGCTAAGGACGGGTTGCACCCCAGAATCGGGCGCGGCTTCTTTCGGGGAATAATCCGCCTGGGTGCGAGAGAAGGCGCGATCAACCATGCTTTCGAACATGGGTATCAGCGAATCAACCTGCGCCGGACTATGAATATCAGTGAGGCTCTTCTCCCAGCGGTTCGACGCGAACAATTCTGCTCCCGGCGCTCGTTCCGGACTCTTGACCAGGGCATAACCCAACCACACCAGGATGGACATGTTATAGGCCACGAGATTGATCACGTGGACTGAAACCTCGGAGGCATGTCCGCTCACGTGGAAAGCCAAAGTACCTAGCTCGACTCCCGCGGACAAACCCAAGCCCAGCGAAAGTCCGAAACTGTGTTGCTTCCAGGACACTCCCAGATAGCGGGAAAAAACCAGAAGAAATAAAACCAGTCCAACCTGCGCGACGCGCACGCAGCGGGTCACGGTTATCACCGCCTGCACGATCGGTCCCTGGTCCCCGGTCGGGCTCGATGCCGCAACCACGAAGCCTACCAGGGACATAACCAAAGCGGCCCACTTGAAGAGAACTGATCCGAGATCTTTCAGGGTGTAATAAGGACGGAACACGTCCAGGAAGATTTCGTAGATGACCATGAAACCCAGGACGAGGTTAATCGCGGCGCACGACCAGTAAGAATAGAAGAACAACTCATAACTGGCACTTACCCATTGCGAAGACATCGGGAACAAAACGCCAAACGCGAGGATCTGGAAGCAGATGTATGCGAAGAAGACAGGAAACAGCCGATGCAGCTTGTGGCGCCACATCGCAATCCCCACCGCCAGTTGCAATATGGGGTGGGCGATCCACAGCGCGGTTTGGTGATCGACGGTCATCAACCAGTTTTCTGCCAGCCGGGGGCGCCACGGTTGACGGAGTTGTTGCGATTAAACTTCTCTTAATACGTAACCTTAGCAGTTTTGCTCCAATGGTCAATGTACCAAGGTAATCGCCGGTAATGGTTACCGGAATAACCTCAAGCCGGCCTTTTGAGCTGAATTACGCGCGGGCGCGGTTGTTTTCGATCCGCGGAAGCCCGCGATTAAGCTTACTCGCATGCCGTTGACAAGCCATCATCTCCGTGGCCGCGCGGTGCGGCGTGGTGCCATCAGACTACTGATTCTGATCGAGATAGAACATGTCCAGCACTTGGCCTTTGCTGTCGATCAGCAACACCCGCCCAGCATACACGACCCGTTCGAGGTCACCGGGCAATTTGGGCAGCTGCTCTTCACAGACCAAAGGCAAGGACTGGGCCTGGCTCTGAACCTCGGAAGGTAGGCTCCCCCCGCGGTGTATCTGGCGCTCCGACCCGGAGGGCAGCTCCGGGCGCTGGGTGGTGCCCGCTGCAAAATCGGAGGCATGTTCGGTCACGCAGCTTCGAATCGACCGGCGATCGCGCAGGGTAAATAAATGAGCGCTGTCATCCGGTGCCGTGGCCGAATCCGAAGCTATGGTTGCAGGAGAATCGGAGGCAGCCGGAGGCGGGGGCGCGGTCGATGCTTCATTGGGGGCCGAGGCAGGCGGCGGAGCAGCAGGCGCCGAGGCCGAGGAAGTAACAAAAGTCAGCACTGCTTCCGATTCGACGATAGCCGGCTTTTTTCCGGTGGCAGCAGCCGCGCCGGTGCCGGCCGCACCGCCCGCGAGGGTCCCAATGGCTGCGCCTTTGCCTCCGCCGGCAATGGCCCCGATCACGGCGCCCAACGCGGCTCCGCCGCCGATCTTGGTCACGTTGCTCTTAGAATGCGATTCGCCCTTGATGATCAGCGGCTCCACATGGATGGACGCCGCCACAGTTCCCGAGCTCACGGTGTTCAGCACCAGGTCGAGTTCTCCAGGTTCAGTGAGCCGGCCGGTGGGATGCACGTCGGTGACGCGGCCGATGACATCAGCCCCCTTGGGGTAGAGCGTTCGTCCGTTCACTTCAATCGGCTCGTCCAGGGTACCGCGGAAGGTGTCTCCCATCTGGGTCTGCTCGCTGCTGAGGTTGTCAATCATCCGCACTCGGATAGAAGTCCCGGAAGGGATTTCCAGGGACTTCTGCGCCAGCGCGGACCAAGGAGCGAGCGCCAAAACCAGAGACATCGCCACCGTGCTCACCAGCTGGATATATTTGCGATTCATGTCTTTTTCACCTCATTGAAGTTTCGGCTGGCCAGGCAAAGCGGCGTCTCTCTTTTCTCTATTCTTGGGATGCAGGCCGTAGCGCTGCGGCTGCACTAAGATATCGGGCTTTTGGTGCTCCGGGCCAGAACTTTATTCCTCATTCCTGCTCCGCTCTGTCATCCCGAGCGAAGTCGAGGGACCTGCTTGCTGCCGGGGGCAATCGGCGGCTTCAGTGCCTGGGACACTTGCCGACGCCGGCAAACAGCAGGTCTTTCGACTCCGAGAACATACTCGCAAGCAAGCCCGCTCTCTCCCCTCAAGATGGCACAGTGTTGAAGGGGTGGGAAGGAAGCAAATCACGTCGCCGTCTGTTGCGCCCCTGGAGCTGGAGATCAGCTCTGGGGCCCGATGAAAATAAAGTAAGAGCAGGCCCAAAGATTTGCGGGAATGGTTACGTGCGGACAAGTGGTGAGAATGACGTTGTATTCGCCGGAAATTTCCAGGCTATCGAGCAGCGACGGCGCAGCCACGGGATCGACGATAGCCAGATACGCCAGGAAGTCATGAATGTCTGCCCCGGCTTTGCAGCCCTGCGCCACAAAAGACAGTTCGGCGTTTCCTTCGGCGAAGCGCCACCCCAACGATGCGGCCACGGTCACCGCGTTTTCGTAAGCCTGTTCGGAAACGGATCCCGGACTCGGATTATCAAAAACTAGGCGCAGCCTGCGTTCGTCCTCGCGACTGAACTCGCGAACTTTCAGCGACCCGGACTTGGCGGTCGCCTTCCAGTCCACATGGCGGGCTGAATCCTCCGGCATGTACTCCCGAATGAGATACAGGTCGTCGCCGCGGCCCCGGGCAAAGGCTTCAAATTCGCCGGTGATCAGCGGGAGCACGTCAAAGAATTCGTCAGTATGTTCTACCGCCGGGTACACCAGTATCTCGCGGGCCAAAGCCACGCGTCGCGTCTTGGTGAGGAAGGCAAAGGGAAAGCGGGTGGCCAGACCGAAGCTGTTCTGTTGATAGCGTCCGCGGCGCGGGAAGCAGAGTTCCAACTCAGCGGCGAGTTCAGAAGCTGCGGGAATGTAGGGGAAATATGCCGACTCCGTAAAGATGCCGGGCGGAGCCGCAGCACCATCGGCAACCCGGCGCAACTGGCGGTCGGGCAATCTCACCCATTGTGTGGCAGGAGGCTGCCCCGGTGGGAAGCCAAAGGTGGTTGGCACCCATTGCCATTGCCGCGAATGCTTCTGCCTGAGTGGAACCACGCTGATGGAGAATGAAGGCAGCCATCGCCGGCGGTTCCGGATCACGATTTTCCCCAGCGTCGGACGGCCGGCAAAAACCTGTTCGGGCAGACGGACATCCAATTCCAGATCGCGCAGGACGATCGCCGACGCCACGCCCGATACCAGGATGGCTGCCAGCATTGCCGCCACAATCACGTAGAGCAGGTTGTTGCCTGTGTTCAGGGCCGCAACCCCGATCAACAGGACACTCACGACGTAGATGATTCCCACCCCGGTCACGTCGTAGTTGAAGGCATCGCGGACCCGGCCGCCCGCAACCCGGCGTGCCAGATATGGAACCGTGGTCAGGCCCACCACCACCGCCAGGGTCAGCGCGATCGAAGCCAGGATTACCGTGGTCCAGAGGCTACCCGATTCACGCGCGACCGTGGAGAAGAGGGCGGCTGCAAAAGCCAGAACCAGTCCCAGCAGGGCCAGCAAGAAGCGCATCCAGATTTCAGGAATCTCGAAACGCAGGAGCCGGCTGCGGGACCGAGCGCCGGTGGAGGCCAGCGCAGCCGATATTACGGGGTCAGCCATGTGCGCAATTCGATGGTTCGAGGTTAGCACCGCGCCGATAGTGCATCAATCCGTTTTGCCTAGACCAGAAATCCGCCGTAACCAAGCCGCTGCCTTTGCGGTGGCCTGGTCCGCCGTGCGTCCCATCTTGGGGAAGCGTTCCCGCAGCCTGGTCAACAGGCGATGGGCCCACACATATTCCGAGGACAGAATTATCAGACCTACCAGCAGGAACAGCACACCCTGCAGGATGGGCAGAAACAGGCCGACGATTCCGAGCAGGATGAAAGCCCAGCCTACGATCAGAATCAGGATTCGCTTGGTGCCGGATGTCAAGGCAGAAAGGCTCGGTGTTCGTCTGCCTTCAAGGTATCAGGCGTGCGGGGGTTGTGGCGGAAATATGTCAGCCGGGTCCCGCAAGATTTCTGCCCAGAAATGAGATCACCGATGCGTTGAATGCTTCGGGAACTTCTTCGTAGGGCAAGTGGCCGACGCCGTCAAATACCTCGACCTGACAATGCCTGAACTGCTGTCGCAACTGCTCCGCCGACGCTGGACTCACCGCCGCATCCTTGCTGCCCCAGAGCAGCAGGATGGGGATCTCGGCGATGCGGGGGAGGGCCGATTCCAGTTCCTCAAGATCACGGTTCCATGACCTCACGACGCCCAGGCCGTAGTTGAGGGTACCGGGAATTCTGAAAGGAGCAGAGTATCCGGCGAGGGTGCCCGGACGGATGCGCTGAGGGTCCCCGTAAAGGCGTCGCAGCAAAGCGTCGTGGACAATTCCCAGGCACGGTCCGAGGCGGAGGAGCAGCCACGAAACCGGCGCGCTGCTCAGAAAGGGCGCCAGCCGCCGGCCGTGGGCCGACCAGGGGTTCACGGGAGCAACCAGAATCAGGCTCCGCACACGCTCCGGGGCCAGAGACGCGGCCATCATCGCAACAGCGCCCCCATGCGACGTTCCCAGCAGATCGCAGGACTCGACGCCCACGCCGTCCATAAAACGCAGCAGACGCTCGGCGTGGGCACGCAGGCTGCCACTGGCATGGGGAGGCCGGTCGGAAAAACCCACACCCGGCATATCGACCGCATATACCGTTGCCTTCTCAGCGAGGAGCGGCAGGGCGAATCGCCAGGAGAAAGAATACCCGAGCAATCCATGCAACAGGAGCAACGGCGGGCCAGAACCGCTGCACAGGTAGCGCATGCGGTGGCCGTCAAGGACGAACCAGCGCTCCTCGACCGGGATTGCAGTCTGCAGCCGGACTTGGCTCTCCTGTTGGTTATTCACCGTGGTTTATTTCTACGCTGGACAACTCCACAACGACTGCAATCCTCTATGTAATTGATATCGCTTCTATTGCTTTTTTGCGGAGAGCTCGGGCTCTCCGCACTTTTTTTGTCGGGTTCGAGTCTTCATTTTGGCTCGAAGGAACGGACAAAAACTAGCCGCTATGCCGCCCGTTTCTTGCGCAATAGTTTCTTGAGAACCCGCATGCCTTTATCCACATGCTTTACCTGCAGCAGAAACGGGGGCAGAAAACGCAGCACCGTATCCTGGGTGCTGTTGAAGAGCACACCCTCGGCCAGCGCTTGTTCGACGATAGGACGCGCCGGGATGGCCAGCTGCAGACCCTGAATCAGCCCGCGTCCCCGAACCTCCTGCACCGCCGCATGGCGCGCGGCCAGAGACTTCAACTGTTCCTGCAGGTAACCTCCCACATGCAACACGTTTTCCAGCAACTTTTCTTCTTCCACAATCGCCAGGTATTCGAGCGCCACACGACAAGCCAGGGGACCTCCTCCGAAAGTGGTCCCGTGTTGGCCTGCGGAAATCGCAGTGGCGAATTCTTCCCGAGCCAGAAATGCACCCAGCGGCAGACCCGCCGCAATTGGTTTGGCGATAGCGACGATGTCGGGCGTTACTACGAAAGCCTGGAACGCGAAGATGGTTCCGGTCCGACCGAGTCCACATTGGATTTCGTCGAAGATCAGGGCGGCGCGATGGCGATCGGCCAGCACCCGGCACTCGCGCAGGAAGTCGGTCGAACATTCGTGGATGCCGCCCTCACCGAAAATCGGCTCGAGCACCAGGGCACAAGTTTGGTCGTTCATGGCGGCACGCAGGGCTTCGAGATCATTACGCGGCACAAACTTGACGTCTTCGAGCATGGGTTCGAAGCCCTTGCGATACTTGTCCTGCCCGGTGAGCGACATAGCACCAAAAGTTCGTCCGTGATACGAACCCTCGAGAGCCACCAGTTGACTCTTGGCTTCGCCGCCCGCGCGATGTCCCGCCAAACGGGCCAGCTTGATCGAGCCTTCGATGGCCTCGGTGCCGCTGTTTGAAAAAAAAGCGCGATCCAGCCCCGAAAGTTGACAGAGTTTCTCGGCCAGGCGTCCCTGATACTCGTTGTAGTAGAGATTGGAGAAGTGGATCGCCCGCGCTGCTTGCTCACGAATGACCTTCACCACCCGGGGATGGGCGTGACCGAGCGCGTTCACTCCCAGGCCGGCCACGAAATCCAGATAGCGCTTGCCTTCGCAGTCGTACAGGAACACGCCTTTGCCGCGGTCAAGGGCGATGGGATAGCGGTTGTAGGTGGGCAGCAGGAAACGGCGCTCGCGCTCGATGATTTCGTCGGTCAGGGTCATAAGAATCCCAATATTCTAGACGGACTGGGCTCAAACCGGGACTCTCGTGTGGGGCCGGCCGGGTCGAGGGAAGCTCGACGGCTCGGTGCCGGGATCTCGATGACCGCGCTGCCGAGCTTCGCTCGGCAGGGCCGGGGTGGTCGAAGACCCGGCCCCACACGGTCCCGACTCTGCCTACTAAGCTTCTGCTGTGTATGGAGTTACCAAACACCACAGAAGGATTCCAAAAAGCATAGCTTTACATCTACAGGGCTTCTATAATCGGTGAAGTCTTTTCCTTGAAATAGGTTAGAGGTTCTCCCTTGCGCCCTGTCGTGGCCCCCGACGTGCTGAACCATCAATCGGGTTTTCCCCCCGCCCCGACACAGGAGCCGTTGCGGTCGATGAACCGGGACTTCCAAATCCGTTTTACTGCCGGTCTGCTGATTCTTCTTACCACGGCTGCAGTAATCCTGGCCTGGATCAATTTCCAGAAGGAAGCTGAGTTCCAGATCCCCTCCGACGGCATTTGGTGGATGGAACAAACGGGAAACGACAGCGGTGTGGTGGCGAAGCGAGTGGAGCCGAACGGGCCCGGCGATAAAGCCGGCATTCGGGTTGGCGACCGGCTGACCGCGATCAACCAGCATGATGTGAAAGACACCACCGCCCGGATGCGACAAGTTTACCGCGTAGGGGCGTGGTCGAAGGCGACTTATTCCCTGGTCCGGCAGTCAGTCCCGCTGGATACGACAGTGATTTTGATTCCCGCCGAGCGCTCGCTGAATTACTGGCTGCGCTTCATCGCGCTGATCTACCTGGGCATCGGGCTTTATGTTTTGCTGCGGCGCTGGACCGCGCCGAGTTCAACGCATTTCTATATCTTCTGCCTGGTTTCGTTTATCTTTTACGCCTTCAAGTTCACCGGGAAACTGAACCAGTTTGACTGGACGATTTACTGGTGGAACGTGACGGCCTGGCTGCTGCAGCCGGCGTTGTTTCTGCATTTCGTCCTGACCTTTCCGGAGAAGCGCAACTTTGTCCGCAAGCATCGCTGGATCGTCCCGGCGATTTATGTACCTGGGGCGCTGCTGCTGGGAATGCACATCCTCGCGCTCCGGGTGTTGAAGGCAAGTGAGCGGGTGCGCTGGAACCTCGACCGGGTACAGATGGGCTACCTGGCCTTGTTCTTCGTGATCGCGGCTGCGGTCCTGTGGGACAGCTACCGCCGGGCCAGCACGCCGATCCTTCGGCAGCAACTCAAGTGGGTGACGCGCGGCACCATTCTGGCGATCGCGCCCTTCACTCTGTTCTACGTAATTCCTTATTTGACGGGATCGATGCCGAGCTCGGCGATGAAGGTGTCCGTGCTGTCGCTGGGCCTGCTGCCCCTGACTTTTGGATACGCCATCTTCCGTTACCGCTTGATGGACGTAGACCTGATTTTCAAGCGCGGCATGGTGTACACGCTGGCGGCGGCCGCGATTGTAGGGGTTTATTTCGCGGTGGTGGCCGGAGTGGCCGAACTGGTCCACACCCAGGTACCGAGTTCGGGACCTGTGGGCCTGGTCCTGGCGATGGTGGTCACAGCCTTGCTGTTTGATCCGGTGCGCAAATGGATCCAGGAGCGGATTGACCAGTTCTTCTATCGCACCCGCTACGACTATCGTAAGACGCTGATCGAATTCGGTCGCGAGCTCAGCTCGGAAACCGATCTCGACATGATGCTGAGTTCGGTGGTCGATCGCCTGTCGCGCACCTTGCTGGTCGATCGCATGGCGATTTTCCTCTCCGCCGGCGAGCCCCCGCAGTTTGTGCTAGCCAAGTCTTTCGGCATGACCCAGACCAGCGGCCTGGACCTGAACTTCCTCAGCGCACCCCGGCCGGAGACTGAGGAGGGACATCTTTTCCTGGAAAACGTCCACCAGGTCCCGCGCGAGACAGCCAGCGCGCAACAGACCATCGCCCGGCTGGACCTGAACTACTACATTCCCTGCCGCGCCCAGCAACGGACGATTGCTTTCCTCGGCCTGGGCAAGACGGTGGAAGGCGATTTCCTAACCAGCGAAGACGTTGAGCTGCTGGAAACTCTGGCCGGCTATATCGGTATCGCCATCCAGAATGCGCGCCTGTACGCCTCGCTCGAACAGAAAGTCACCGAATACGAACGCCTGAAGGACTTCAACGAGAACATTGTTGAGTCGATCAACGTGGGCGTGATGGCGGTGGACCTGGCGGACCGCATCGAATCCTGGAACTCGCAGATGGAAGTCATGTACGCCCTGCCCCGCTGGCAGGCGCTGACCCGACCGTTGAGCGAGGTATTTCCTGCGGAGTTCGTGGAAGAGTTCTACCGGGTGCGGCAGAACCCGGGCATCAACAACCTGTACAAGTTCCGCCTGGCCACGCCCACGGGCGAGAGCCGCATTGTGAATGTCGCCATCGCGCCCCTGGTCACCCGGAAGTTCAACGTGATCGGGCGGCTGATCATCGTGGACGACATCACGGAACGCGTCGGCCTGGAATCGCAACTCTCCCAGGCGGACAAGCTTTCTTCAATCGGCCTACTGGCGGCCGGGGTGGCGCACGAAGTCAATACTCCGCTGGCCGTCATTTCCTCCTACGCCCAGATGCTCTCGAAACAACTGCAGGACGATCCGCAAAAAGGCGGGTTGCTCGAGAAAATTACCCGGCAGACCTTCCGGGCCTCGGAGATTGTGAACAACCTGCTGAATTTCTCGCGCACCAGCGGCACGGAATTTACCGAGGTGAACGTTAACAAGATCATCGCCGACACCATGGCTCTGCTGGAGCACCAGTTCAAGATCACCAAGATCAGGGTGGAAGACGAACTGGCCGACCACCTGCCGCTGATCAGCGGCAATCCGGGACGCCTGCAGCAAGTTTTCCTGAACCTGTTCCTGAACGCGCGGGACGCCATGCCGGAGGGTGGAACGCTGCGCGTCGCCACGTCCAACGGGGACGGGGTCAGCGTGGTCGTGTCCGACACCGGCACCGGTATCGCGCAGGAGCACATCCAGCGCATCTACGACCCGTTTTTCACCACCAAAGCGGCACCGCGTGAAGACCAGGGCAAAGGCACGGGACTGGGCCTCTCCGTGACCTACGGCATCATTCAGGAACATGCTGGGAAGATTCGAGTGGAAAGCCATCCCGGACGAGGCACAACCTTTTACCTGGATTTCCCGCTGACAAGGAAGGCTGTCAATGTCTGAACTGGCCACGATCCCGCGCCACAACCTGGGCGAAGGCTCGTCGTCCGCGGGCTCCGTGCTGATCATTGACGACGAAGCGGCTATCCGCGAGTCGCTCGAAACCTTGCTGGAGATGGAAGGCTATGACGTACAGTCGGCCGCCACCGCCGAAGAGGGTCTTACCCGGATCGGAGACCGGCCCTACGACCTGGTACTGCTCGATCTCGCCCTGCCGGATCGTAACGGCATTGATCTGCTGGCTGAACTCCACAGTCACGATCCGCAGCTGGCCGTCATCATGATCACCGCCTATGGAACGGTGGAAAACGCGGTGAAGGCGATGCAGGCCGGGGCCGCCAACTTCGTCCAGAAGCCCTGGGACAATGAAAAACTGCTGGCCGACATTCGCGCCGCCGTAGCTCGCCATCGGACGGAAGAGGAAAACGTCCAGCTCAAGCGCGCTCTGAAGCAGCGCTACAACTTTGAAAACATCGTGGGCAAGAGCGAGCCCATGTTGAAGATTTTTGATCTGGTGGCGCAGGTGGCCCCCAGCCGCTCCACCATACTCTTGCAGGGTGAGAGCGGGACCGGCAAAGAGCTGATCGCCAAAGCCATCCACCTGAACTCGCCGCGACGCGACCGGGCGTTTGTTCCAGTGAACACTGGCTCGATGCCGCCAGACCTGCTGGAATCCACGTTGTTCGGACACGTAAAGGGCGCATTCACCAGCGCCATCGCATCGAAAAAGGGCCTGTTCGAAATCGCCGACCGGGGAACTCTGTTCCTCGACGAAATCGGCACTATGAGCATGGACACGCAGAGCAAGATCCTGCGCGTGCTGCAAGACAGAAAATTCATGCATCTGGGCGGGGTCCACGAGATCCAGGCCGACGTGCGCATCATCGCAGCCACCAACGTGGACCTGAAACAACTGGTGCGCGAAGGCCGGTTCCGCGACGATCTCTTCTATCGCCTGAATGTGATCACCGTCGATCTTCCGCCGCTACGACAGAGACGAGAAGACATCCCTCTGCTGGTGGACTTCTTCCTGTCCAGGTACTCGGAAGAAAATGAGCGTCCGCGGCGAAGAATGACGCCGGAAGGGCTGCGCCCGCTACTCTCCTATTCGTGGCCGGGGAACGTGCGTGAACTGGAAAACGTAATTGAGCGGGCGGTCGTGCTCTCCTCCGCTCAGGACGTCGGACCTGAGCTACTGCCCGACGTGATCGTGGGCCGCGGCACTCCCGTTCCCTTGATGGAACATCGCGGCGACGCTTCCCTGTTCGATATCGTCGAAGACTGCGAACGCCACATCATCCTCGACATGCTGGAGAAGTGTAACTGGAACCAGACCGAAGCGGCCGAGCGCTTCCACGTGCCGCTGTCCACCCTGAACCAGAAGATCAAGCGCCTGAATATTGAGATCAAGAAGAAGGTCAGGGAGTAGGAAACCGGACCTCGGACGTCGGACCTCGGCCTTCGGCTTCACGTCTACGGCAGACCACGAAACGATCCCAGCTGTCTCCTGATTGTTCAAGATCATCGCCTAAGAATGGGAGCTGAGGGCTGACGCCCGAGGTCCGGGGTCCGACGTCCGAAGTCCGCCGTCTGCTATAGTTTCCTCTGAGATAGAGGCCACACCGCATGGCAGCTGGGGATTTCCAGGTCCCGCTCATATCGCCCGCTGAATTCGCCAAGGAGAAGATCAAGGCGCTCCAGGACTACGCCTTGCTCACGGGCCAGTCACTGGCCAATCTTTTCCGGCGGCCCTTGTACGTCACCGACATGGTTCAGCAGGCCGACCTGATCGGCGTAGGTTCGCTGCCGATTGTGATCCTGACCGGCGGCTTCACCGGCGCCGTACTAGCCCTGAACAGCGCCAGCACGCTGTCGCGGTTTGGTTCCCTCACTCTTATTGCCCAACTCGTATCGGTCGGCATGGTTACTGAGCTGGGACCAGTCATCACCGGCCTCATGGTGGCCGGCCGCAACTCTTCCGGCATGGCCAGCGAACTGGGCTCGATGACCGTGACCGAGCAGATCGATGCCATGCGCGCCCTGGGCACCGACCCCACGAAAAAGCTGGTCACACCGCGAGTGGTGGCCACGGTGGTCATGCTGTTCTTCCTGACCATCATTTCCGATCTGCTGGGCCTGGTGGGCGGAAATATGGTGTCGAGTTTTCTATTGGGATTGGACTCGCGACAGTACTGGACTTCTGCCTGGCAGTCCCTGGTCTGGCGAGATGTGACCACCGGACTGATCAAACCGGTGCTATTCGGATTTGTGATTTCCACCGTCGGCTGCTATTTCGGCATGTCAACCCGGGGTGGCACGCAAGGTGTGGGACGCTCCACCACCCAGGCTGTCGTCGTGGCCTCGGTCATGATTCTGGTCGTGGATTTCTTCGTCACGAAATTGCTCATCACTCTGTTGGGGTATCGATAAGCGATGTCAGCTCCCACGCTTCCGCTCGACATGACCGCGCCTGCGGCCAAGCAGCAAGGCGGCGAAGCCATCCGCTTCGAGAACGTGACTCTGGCGTTTGACGATAAGGTGGTACTGGACGACATTTCTTTCCGCCTGCCGCACGGGGAAACCAAGGCCCTTTTCGGCGTCGCCGGCTCGGGCAAGAGCACGATTCTCAAACTGGCGCTCGGACTTATGAAGCCGGATTCGGGCCACATCCACGTCCTCGGAGAAGACGTGACGCAGATGAGCGAAGAGGCGCTGTTCGGCCTGCGGCGACAGATCGGCATGGTATTTCAGGAGAGCGCGCTCTTTGACTCGCGCACGGTGCGGGAAAATGTTGCTTTCCGCCTGATGGAAGAGGGCAGTGTCTCCGAGGATGAAATCGATCGCCGGGTGCGCGAGGCCCTGAGCTTCGTGGAACTCGAAAGAACTGTGGACATGTTTCCCTCGGAACTATCCGGCGGAATGCGGCGCCGCGTGGCAATTGCGCGCGCCATCGTCACCCAGCCAGAAATTCTGCTCTACGATTCGCCCACCGGCGGGTTGGATCCCGTCACTTCCACCACCATCGTGGAACTGATCGTGAAGCAGCGCGATGTGTATAAGACGAGCTCGCTGATGGTCACACATCGCCTGCAAGACGCCTTCATCATGGCCACGCACTACTTCGATCGCAACGCCAACAAGATGCTGCCTCTACCCAAGGGGGTGCATTGCGAGGTGCCGATGGCATTCCTCATTCTGCGCGACGGCAAAGTCATCTTTGATGGTGATCTCGATGACCTGGCGAAGACGCGAGATGAGTACATCCGGGAGTACATCGCGTAAAGAACGCTTCTAGCTGCTAGCTCCTGATTTCTAGCTACCTGTCATCCTGAGCCTAGTGGCAGCTTCGCTTGGCGCGGCAGCGGCCCAGCCCAAGGCCCCCTACCCTACCGACAGGCGGCTTGGTGCAACGTTGCGGCGAGCACAATAGCCACAGGCGTAGCGTTACGGTAAGGGTCCTTCGACTCCTCGGCCTCTTCGCAATGCGAAGAGGCGGACTCGCTCAGGATGACAGTTTGCGGAAAATCGCGGGCTAGCTGGCCTTTGCGGTTTCGACCATGGTCTTGCGCCGGGCGGCCAGGTTGGCTTCCATGCGCTTCACGAACTCGCGGCTTTTCTTCGTGCTCATGATCAGCGACTCGATGCCAGCGAGAAATTCCTGGTTCTTCATCTTTTCCCGCAGCTCTTTTAGAAATGGTTTTAGCTTGAGATAGACGAAGACCATTTCTCCGCAAAAGCTGGGTTCGAGGAACAGCTCGCGGTTCAGGACGCCGTGGTGCACCAGTGACGAAGCCATGCCCCAGTATCCCAGCACCTGACGCATCCAGTTGTTTTCGGGCGTCCCCATTGCGGCTGAGACTTTCATGAAGTCGTCTGCAGTTTGGGGCCAGAAGGTTACCGTCCACCAGTTGCGGGCCTTGCGAATCTCAGCTTCGCGACGGAGATCGTAGAGTTTAAGGATCAGTTGAGCATCAGCAGCAGTCGCTTTCGCCATTCATTCCTCCGCAATTCGTAGCATGCCGAGACTGGCCCGGCCGGATTGTGAGCACAGAATCCCCGCCGAAGCGAAGCTTGGAAGGAGCACCCTTCCTCAGGTTGTGGATGCGGCTCCGGAAGCGGCTTCTACGGGTATCTCGCGCTCAAAGTCACATTCTTTATTTGGGCAAGCAATCACCGGGCCCGCCTTAAGCATTTTCTCCACCAGGTATTCGCCACCGCAACTCGGGCACTTTTCCGCCAGCGGTTTGCCGGCGGAGGTGAACTTGCACTTGGGGTAATTTCCACAGCCATAGAATGTGTTCCCCTTGCGCGCCTTCTTCTCCACCAAGTCGCCGTCCTTGCAGAGCGGGCACTTCACCCCGATGTAATTCTGCTTCACATACTTGCACTCGGGATATCCGCTGCAGGCGGTGAACTCGCCAAAGCGACCGTGGCGGATCATCATGTTGCGCCCGCATTTGGGGCAGAGTTCATCGATCGGGATGTCTGGGACCTTCTTTCCTTGATCAAGCCGGCGCGTAGTCTTGCAGTCGGGATAGCCGGTACAGGCCATGAATTGGCCGAACCTTCCTCGCTTCAGGACCATCACCCGGCCGCAGTTCTCGCAATACTCTTCCTGCGTCGTCTCCTGGATGTCTGCCGAATCCAGATCGGGCAGGTTAATCGGATTTTCCTTGGTGAAGGTGCAACTGTCGGGATTTTCTTTGTCGTAGGAACTGCACGCGTAGAAAGACCCGTGCTTGCCCCACTTGATCACCAAGGGAGAGCCGCAGCGCTCGCACTTCTCGTCGGTCGGCTTCTCCATCCGCTTGATGTTCTCCATGTGCTTCTCGGCATAGCGGAGGTCCTTGGCGAAGCGCTTGTAAAATTCGGAGAGGGCATTAATCCAGGTTTCTTTGCCCTCTTCGATTTCGTCGAGCTCTTCCTCCAGGCGGGCGGTGTACTGGACGTCGAAAATGTCGCGGAAGTTTTCCACCAGCAAGTCGGTGACGACCAGGCCGATCTCAGTGGGCGAGAACTTGCCGCCCAGCTTCTGCACATATTGCCGCTCCTGGATGGTACTGAGAATCGCGGAGTACGTGGAAGGCCGTCCGATGCCCCGTTCTTCCAGTTCCTTCACAAGCGAAGCCTCGTTGTAGCGTGGCGGAGGTTCGGTGAAGTGCTGCTCCGGTTTCAGTTCCCGTAGAGTGAGCTTTTGTCCTGGTTCGAGCTGCGGCAGCTTGTGTTTGAGCTCTTCTTCTTCCTCGTCCTTGCCTTCCTTCGATTCTTCATAGACTTTGAGGAAGCCGTCGAACTTGAGGACTGAGCCGGTCACGCGGAACCAGAACGTCTCGGCGCCGGATTTGGCGTCGATGTCCACCGTGGTCTGGTCAAAGACTGCGGGTGTGATCTGCGAGGCCACGAAGCGTTGCCAGATCAGCTTGTAAACTTTGAATTCGTCTTCTTTCAGATACTGTTTGATCTGGTCGGGATGGCGCATCGCCGACGTCGGACGGATGGCTTCGTGCGCTGCCTGTGCCGCCTTCTTCTCTTTATAGATGTTCGCTGTCTCAGGCAGGTAGTCCTTGCCGTATTGCGACGAAATGTATTCGCGCACCTCGGCCAGCGCTTCGTTGGAAACGCGAGTGGAGTCGGTACGCATATAAGTAATGAGACCGACCGAACCTTCCTCGCCCAGTTCCACACCTTCATAGAGACGCTGCGCGATCATCATGGTGCGCTTTACGCTGAAGCGCAGCTTGCGCGAGGAATCCTGCTGCAGTTTGCTGGTGGTAAAAGGCGGAGTGGCGTTGCGCCGCCGCTCTTTGCGATCGACGGTGCGGACCAGCCAGTCGGCCTTCTCGAGAGCGGCGCGGATCTTCTCCGCGTCCTCGCCGTTGGTGACTTCGACTTTCTCTTCGCCTTTGCCGACAAAGCGGGCGTCGAACGCCGGCGGCTTCGGTCCGGCCAGGTGAGCGTCAATGGTCCAGTATTCCTGCTTCTGGAAGGCCTTGATTTCGCGCTCGCGCTCGACAATAAGGCGCAGGGCGACGGTCTGGACCCGGCCAGCGGACAATCCGCGCCGGACCTTGTCCCAGAGCAGCGGAGAAACCTGATAGCCCACCAGGCGGTCGAGCACACGCCGCGCCTGCTGCGCATCCACCAGGTTCTGGTCTATGTGGCGCGGATGCTCGAAAGCTTCCTGCACGGCGCGCTTGGTGATCTCGTTGAAGGTCACGCGGCGGATGCGGTCGGGCTCGTCGCCATCCTTCTTCTTCTTTTTCTTCTTGCCCTTGTTTTCTTCGCCCAGTTCTTCCGCCAGGTGCCACGCGATGGCTTCGCCTTCACGGTCCGGGTCGGGCGCCAGATAGATGTTGTCCGCGGACAAGGCCAGCTTCTTCAGCTTGGCGAGAACCTTCTCCTTGCCGGGAATGACGATGTATTCCGTCTCGAATTCGTTGTCGATATCGACGCCCAGTGTGCTCTTGGGCAAGTCCTTAACATGCCCAAGCGAGGCCTCGACGGTGAAGCCCTTCCCCAGATATTTCTGGATGGTCTTGGCCTTGGCCGGCGACTCAACGATGACTAAACCTTTAGACAATGTGTCCTCTGATGGTGGTTACTGGTTTTGAAGCTAGCATGAATACCGTGGTGGCAACAAGTTTTGGGAAAAGCTTCTAGCTTCTGGCTGCTAGCTCCTGGCCAAAACGACGACCGACAGACGTTGCACAAGAGAGGCCAGCATGCGCTGAATTTCTAGTACCAGAGCTTCTAAATCCTTGAAGTCGTCCGCCGACAAAAACTCTAGATCTCGCGCCAGAAGCAGATGTATTCCACTTCGTTTGCCGAGCCGCGAGCGATTTGCAGGAAACGACGCATCTCCGGATCTGACCTGCGACCGCATCCCTCAGCAATATTCGCGCCGATCGACATTGTCGCCCGACGAAGCTGACTAGTAAGCCCATACATTTCTTCCTTCGGAAAGGTTCCGCTCTTTTGATACACAGCGAGCGTCAGTTCGTACGCCTTCTGCCACACCCGCAAGTCTTTGAAGTCTTCCATCGAAAGCGCCTCCCATGAGCCAGAAGCTAGAAGCTTTTTACAAAATTCTTTCCCGGCATCTGCTTCACTTTCCCTGCCAGCTCCAGCTCGAACAATGCGGCGAAGATTTCGGACGATGACAGATCCAGTTCCAGTAGTTCCACGATTTCGTCGATGTGGGTGGCTTCGTCGGCCTTCAAGAGTTTCAGGATCTTTCTTTCGTGTGGGGGCAGCTCACTTTCCCCGAATAGAGATGCAGTCTTGCCCGCTTGCGATTCATCGTTGCTGGCGGGAGTCAGCGCAAGTCGTACTGGCGTAGGGAGTTCTTCCCAAACGTCTTCCCAGGTGGCGGTGAGCTTGGCGCCCTGTTTGATCAGCGTGTTGGGTCCCCAGGAGTTCTTGTTGGTGACGTTGCCGGGGACAGCAAACACTTCGCGGTTCTGCTCCAGCGCGCAGCGTGACGTGATCCTGGTGCCGCTGTATTCCGCAGCTTCAACCACGAGTACCCCAATCGAAATACCGCTGATGATGCGATTACGAATGGGGAAGTTTTGCGGTGCTGCGAATGTGTTCATGGGGAATTCGGAGATGAGCGCGCCCCCCAGAGCCAGCATCTGCTCCGTGATCCGGGTGTTTTCCTTGGGATAGATAATGTCCACACCGGTGCCGAATACCGCGACCGTTTTTCCTTTGGCATTGATGGCGCCGCGATGCGCGGCTGCGTCCACGCCGCGAGCCAGGCCGCTGAAAATGACCAGGCCGCGTGCGGCGAGATCGCACGCCAGCCGTTCCGCCATTCCGAGCCCGTAGGGAGTGGGGTGGCGAGTGCCTATGACTGCGATCCCGGGCTGGGTGATAGCGTCCACATTTCCCCGCACATAAAGGACCAGCGGCGGATCGTAAATCTGTTTCAGTTGTGCCGGATAGCAGGAATCGTCCAGGCAGACGACGGACACTCCGGCTGCCGCCACCCGTCCCATTTCGTCATGCGCCAGTTCCATCGACTGACCGGTGCCGAGCGATTGCGCCGAAACGGTTTGAATGCCAGTGGCTTCGAGTTCGGTCAGCGAGGCTTTGAAGACGTTCTGCACGCCGCCGAAATGTTCAACCAGCCGCCGCGCTCTGGCAGGACCGAGGCGTGGGGTCAGGGCAAGAGCCAGCCACTGTAAAGCGAGGCTTTCGCGGGGTTTGGGACTCACAGCCAGGGCTTCGGGCACCGCACCACCTCCACATCGTCTGACTCGCGGACTCTATACATCCGCAAAAAACGATGTCAAGGTCAGCCGACACACACCTCTGTTAAAATTGAACATTGGACGCATGAAGCCGCTTCGTATTTCCGCGATTTCCTACCTTAATACTGCCCCTCTGATGTGGGATTTCGAGCATGGCGACGCGGGTTCGGCCTTCGATATCTCTTATACGGTGCCATCGCAGTGCGCCGCCAATCTGGCTGCAGGGTCAGCAGATATTGGCATCATTCCGGCGGCCGCCTATGCCACCATTCCGGGGCTTGCCATTCTGCCCGGGGTGGCCATTGCTTCGCGTCGCCCAGTTCGCTCCATCCTTCTGGTCAGCAAAGTTCCGTTGGACCAGATCCGCTCGGTTGCTCTGGACACTTCGTCCCTGACATCTGTAGCGCTGACCAAAGTGTTGTTTGCGAAGTGGTGGGGGGAGGGCAGGAGCTTTGCGCCCATGGCTCCGGACATAGAAGAGATGATGGAGGCGCATGACGCCGGCCTGGTGATTGGGGATCCCGCACTGAAGGTCGATCGCTCGCGATACCTCACCTACGATCTAGCCGAAGAATGGATTCGCTTGACCGGCAAACCTTTTGTGTTCGCCTTTTGGGCGGTCCGGCAATCAGCGTTGAAGGATGCGCCCGTGGCTCTCGATCTGGGGGGAGTGTTTCAAGATTCGCGCGACCACGGTTTGCAGCCGGGCAATCTTGACCGGATTGCCATGGAATGGGCTCCACGCCTGGGTTTGAGCGAGTCTGAAATCAGGACTTATCTGACGGAAAATATCTACTATGATCTTGATCCCGCGTGCCTGGACGGGTTGCAGCTTTTCTATCGTTATGCCAGCGAATGCGGCGCGCTGCCCGTTGCGCCGCCATTGCGCTTTCTTGATGTGGCCAAAATTGCCGCCACTTAGCTCTCGCTGGGTCTTGCCGTACCACTCGAGCCTGAAAAGTTGTCTCTAAGGTAGAAATGCCAACTCAGATTCACTTTTTGATCGCGGTTTCGGTGTGGAGTTGGCTGCGGCACCTGGGTGGTGTGGGCCTGGTTCTGCTGGCACTGGCGGACAATTCAGTTGTACCGTTGCCGGGGAGTATGGATGTTCTGACTATTCTCCTCGCCGCCCACCAGCGTCACTTGTGGTGGTACTACGCGTTCATGGCCACGGTTGGCGCCGTCATCGGTGGGTACATCACGTATGGCCTGGCGCGGAAGGGCGGCAAAGAGGCCTTCGAGCGCAAGCTCTCGAAGCGCAGAGCTGGCAAGGTCTTCAAGCGCTTTGAACGCTGGGGGTTTTTTGCGGTGGCAGTCCCCGCTCTGTTGCCGCCGCCCTTTCCGATTGTCCCTTTTCTGCTGGCGGCCGGGGCCATGCAATACTCCCGCAAGAATTTTGTGGCAGCGCTCGCGCTGGGTCGTGGAGTTCGTTTCACCATAGTAGCGGGCCTGGGTGCGATCTATGGCCGACACATCGTCAGGTTCTTCTCGCAATACTACAAACCAGCGCTGTTTACACTGATTGGACTGGGAGTGATCGGCGGTATTGCTTCATTGCTCCAGTACTACCGCTACAAGAACAGGGCCGCCATGGCTTAGGTTCTCTGTCATCCTGGGCGGAGCGAGATGCTTCGCTTGCCAAACATCTCGCGGAGTCGAAGAATCCCTATGAATGGATGGGTCTACGGCCCGGTAGGGGTCCCTCGACTTGCTCTCGCCGCGCCAGCGCGGGTCGAGACAGCGCCCGGGATGACAAATCCTTTGGGGGTCATGCATTTGGCACTGACCGCCGAGTCCGCTAGAATCTCAACAGCGGTCCGAACGCCATGTCCCTGACCAAACAGCAAGCCCTCGACCTGTTCCGCTCCGACGATCTTATTGGCATCGGCATGGAAGCCGACGCGGTGCGCCACCGGCTTCATCCCGAAGGCGTCGCCACTTACGTCATCGACCGCAACATCAACTATACGAATTTTTGCACCGAGTATTGCACCTTCTGTGCCTTTTACCGTCCCTTGAAGGGGCCCGCCGCCAAAGAGGGCTACATTCTCGAGTTCGACACCATCTATGACAAGATTCGTGAAACCGTCGAACTGGGGGGTACGGGCGTGCTGATGCAGGGCGGTCTGCATCCCGATCTCAAGATCGAGTGGCACGAGAAGATGCTGAGCGGGATCAAGCAGCGCTTCCCGAAGGTTCACCTGCACTGCTATTCCGCGTCAGAAGTCATCGCCATAGCGGAGTACAGCGAGTTGAGTATTCGCGACACCATTATTCGCTTGCGCGATGCCGGGCTCGATTCCATTCCCGGAGGCGGCGCCGAAATTCTCGACGATGAGGTCCGATACAAGATCGCGCGGCTCAAGTGCCTGACCGAGGACTGGCTCAACGTGCATCGCACCGCACACAAACTGGGCATGCGCACCACCGCCACCATGATGTTTGGCGTGGGCGAGAACATTGAGAATCGCGTCAATCACTTCCAGCGCCTCTACGAGTTGCAGGAAGAGACCGGCGGCTTTACCGCGTTCATCCCCTGGAGCTTCCAGCCCCAAAACACGGCCCTGGGCGGCCGGCATTGGGACGAGGCCACCGCGGTCGAATACTTAAAAGTCCTGGCCATCTCCCGGTTGTACCTTTCGAACTTCCTGAATGTTCAGTCGAGCTGGGTGACCCAGGGATTGAAAGTCTGCCAGATGGGGCTGCGCTTTGGCGGCAACGACGTGGGATCGGTGATGCTTGAGGAAAACGTCGTGCGCGCTGCCGGTGTGACCAATTGCACCACGGAAGAAGAGTTGCGCCGCATCATCCGCGACGCCGGATTCAGGCCCGCCCAGCGCGACACGCTCTACCGCACCTACTTCCTGAACTAAGAAGTTGTGTGGGACGGACACTCTTGTCCGTCGCCTTTGACTTGGACTTTGGCAATAGGAATTCATTCGTTAGTCAAATACCGGGCAACGGACAATCCAAGCAAAATCAACGCCAAAAGCGTCGGACAAGAGTGTCCGACCCACACCTGGCTTCAGGTACAATGAACAGTCTTGGGCTGGTCCGTCGGGACCGACTGGAGACGATCCCCTGGGCATCACGTCGATCTCGATTCAAACTCTTGCCGCTTTCGTTGCCTCGCGGGGCATCGGCCAGTACATTCGTCAGCATTTTCTCGACACCACTTTCAAGGGCCTTTATCACGCCAACGCTTTTGACATGGCGCTGCTGGTGCCCTACTTCGTGGTTCTTATCCTGCTGGCGTCGTACGGTTTGCACCGCTACGTACTGGTCTATCTTTATTACAAGCACAAAGAGAATCGCACCGTAGATCCGGCTGGCCATTTTTCGAACCTGCCCCGAGTGACGGTGCAGCTTCCTATTTTCAACGAGCAGTTTGTCATTGAGCGTCTGCTGGACGCGGTTTGCCGCCTGCAGTATCCGCTGGAAAAGCTGGACGTCCAGGTTCTGGACGACTCCACCGATGAGACCCAGGCCGTTGCGCAGGGCCTGGTTGAGCAACACGCTGCTCGCGGCTTCCCGGTCACCTACCATCACCGCACCAATCGTGAAGGTTATAAGGCCGGTGCGCTGGCGGAAGGCATGAAAACGGCGAAGGGCGAGTTTATTGCCATCTTTGACGCCGATTTTGTTCCGCCCGAAGATTTCCTGATGCGCACCATCCACCATTTGACCGATCCGAAAATCGGCATGGTGCAAACCCGCTGGACCCACATCAACCGCAACTATTCCTTTCTTACTGAGGTCGAGGCCATCCTGCTGGATGGACACTTCGTGCTGGAACATTCCGGGCGAGCCCGCAGCAACACCTTCTTCAATTTCAATGGCACGGCAGGAATCTGGCGCCGCAATGCGATTGACGAAGCCGGAGGCTGGCAGCACGACACCCTCACCGAAGACACCGACCTTTCCTACCGGGCGCAACTCAAAGGATGGAAGTTCATTTACCTGCAGGACGTGGAGTGTCCGGCCGAGCTGCCGGTAGAAATGACTGCTTTCAAGACCCAGCAGGCGCGCTGGGCCAAGGGCCTGATCCAGACCGCCAAGAAGATCCTTCCCAGCGTAATCAAGAGTGATCAGCCCTTTCGCGTGAAGGTGGAAGCCTGGTATCACCTGACTGCGAATCTCAGCTATCCCTTGATGGTCGTGCTTTCGGTGCTGCTGCTGCCGGCCATGATCATCCGTTTTTACCAGGGATGGTTCCAGATGTTGTACATCGATCTGCCGCTGTTCCTGGCGTCCACTTTTTCGATTTCCAGTTTCTACCTGGTCTCACAGCGCGAGCTCTTTCCCAAGAGTTGGCCGCGGGCCCTGCTCTATCTGCCATTTCTGATGGCACTGGGCATCGGCCTGACCGTCACCAATACGCGCGCCGTGCTGGAAGCGCTGATTGGCAAGAAGTCAGCCTTCGCGCGCACTCCCAAATATCGTGTGGAGCTGAAAACGGACCGAATTAACGCCTCCAAGTACCGGCGCCGTCTGGGTTGGGTTCCCTGGGTTGAACTTCTGATCGGCAGCTATTTCGCGCTGACGGTCTATTACGCCATCGCGAACGAGAACTACATCACCGTGCCCTTTCTGGTCTTGTTCGTCGTCGGGTACTGGTACACAGGGTTGATGTCATTGTTGCAAGGCCGCTTCTCGGGCTTGTCCCTGAGCGCGGAGACTCACACCAAGCCGTTCCCGGTGGGCGTATAGCCGCCTTTGGAATGGACAATGGAGCACGGGCATCCTCGCCCGTTTTTGTACTGGGACGGGCGGGACGCCAGTCCTCCATTCAAATCCTTTCTTTTCGCTGCACGCGGGTTTAGAATCCTTACCGTTTCGCGTCCAATCGGGCGCGAGTCATGTCGGTTCGCAAGGAGGGTCCGATGCGCCACCTCACCGTAACTGCCAGAGTTGTTCTCGGCTTTCTGCTGGTTTTCCTGGTCAGCTGTGGAACCGGCCACGATGCTGATGAGAAGTATTACCTGATTTCCACCAACATCAAGATTCCCTACTGGCAAGTCGGCGGGGCCGGGTTGTTCCAGGCTGCCGCGCAGCTCAAGGTGCGTTCCGAATTCGCGGGGCCAGACACCTACGATGCCAAGGCGGAGCAGCAGGCGTTGCAGCAGGCGGTGCAGAGCAAGGCCACCGGAATCCTGATCTCAGTGGCCGATCCGGCTCTGTTGAAAGATGACATCGATCGCGCCATCGCCGCTGGCATCCCCGTGATCACTGTGGACTCGGACGCGCCCGCCAGCAAGCGACTCTTCTTCATCGGAACCGACAACTACCATGCCGGGCAGATTGGCGGCCAGAGGCTGGCCAAGGAATTGAATGGCAAGGGTAACGTGGTCGTGTTTACCATTCCCGAACAGGCCAACCTGAAGGAGCGCCTGCGCGGCTACCGCGATGCACTCGAAGCCACTCCGCAAATAAAGATCACTCGGGTCGTGGACATGAAGGGCGATTCGCGCATCGCTTTCGACACCGCCACCGAGATCCTGGGCAACGATAAGAAGGAACACACCGACGCATTCGTTTGCCTGGAGGCGCTTGCGGGTAAAGAAGTCGCCACCGTTCTGAGCCAACATGCGGTCAAGGACAAGGTCATTCTGGCGATGGACACCGACGAGGATACGCTGTCGTGGATCCAGAAAGGCGTGATCGCGGCCACGATCTCGCAGAAGCCCTATACCATGAGCTTTGTAGGCGTGAAATTCCTGGATGATCTCTACCATCACAAGTTATCCACGCTGACGAATGATTGGGCGAAAGACAGCTTTGCCCCCATCCCCGCGTTTGTGGACACGGGATCGTCGCTGGTGGATAAAACCAACGTCGATGCGCTGATTGCAGCAAGCAAAACCGTAACCAGCACCACGAAATAGTCGCCACCACGAACAAAGGGATTCCGAATGCGAAAGGTGTTACTGGTTTGTTTTCTTTTATTCCAACTCACATGGGCTCTGGACCGTCAACCTAACGCCGATTTCCGTGCTCGCCGGCAATCGCTGGCGAGCAAGGCCAACGGCGGCGCCGTACTCCTCTTCGCGTCAAATGAAGCCGAGGGGCCGAACGACCTCTACGGCTACCGTCCCGATGACAACTTTTTTTACCTCTCTGGCTGGAGCGAGCCCGGAGCGGCACTGCTCATCGTCGGTGGAACCAGCGAGGACGATCACTCCTATACGGAGATCCTGTTTCTTCCCAATCACAATCCCTCGCAGGAAAAGTGGACCGGGCCGAAACTTGGCGCGGACAGTCCCGACGCGGGCAAGATTACTGGATTCGACCGCATTGAGGTTCTCGACAATTTGCGATCGGAGCTGGTGCGCCTGCTTCCCCCAAAGAAGGCAACCGTCTATACCGACGTGGTCGCCGATGACGAGATTTCGAATTCAACTGCGCCGCTGGATTGGCTGAAACGGGCCAACGCGTTTCCCGTGGGAATGTCTTTCCTGGATGTCCGGCCGATGCTGGCTGCGCTCAGAACGTTTAAGGACGCGGGGGAGATCGAGCGCATCCGCCACGCCACCAATGCCTCGATTGCCGCGCATTTGGCAGCCATGCGTACGGTGAAGCCGGGCGTTACCGAGCGTGAGATTTCCGCCCTCATGCAGTATGAGTGGGGGAAACGGGGTTGTGAGCGTCCGGCTTATGCTCCCATCGTGGGCTCAGGCTTCAATTCCACTGTGCTGCACTATTCCGACGACTCCGGCACCATGCAGCCTGGAGACGTCGTGGTCATCGATGCCGCAGGGGAATATTCCATGTACGCTTCTGACGTCACCCGTACGCTGCCGGTATCGGGGAAGTTTACTGCCCGCCAGCGGGAGATTTACGATATCGTCCTGGGCGCGCAACAGGCCGCCATGGCCGCGTTCCGCTCAGGCAAGTCCACCCTGCGGAAAGACCTGCCGGATTCTATCTACGATGCAGCCTACAACTACATCAATTCGCACGGCAAAGATCTGCACGGCGAGGCCCTGGGAAAATATTTCATTCACGGACTCAGCCACTACGTCGGATTAAATGTCCACGATGCCGGCGACTACAACCTACCCCTGGCGCCGGGAGCGGTGTTTACCATCGAGCCGGGAATCTACATTCCGGAGGAAAAGCTGGGTGTGCGGATTGAAGACATCCTTTATGTTGACCCGGACGGCAAGCTGATCAACCTGACCGCCAACCTGCCCCACACTGCTGACGACGTTGAGCACGCCATGGCCGGCAAGTAAGGATGAGCGCATGTGTGGGTCGAGCACCCCCTTCGACTTCGCTCAGGGCAGGCTCTGCCCGACACCTTGGATGTTGATTTTGCTGTTGACTGCCAGGAAAGGACCTTTTCCTGCAACCACCGGGCAACAGACAATCCAGGTCGAAATCAAGTTCAAAATCAGCGGACAAGAGTGTCCGCCCCACACGTTGCACTTCCTTTTGATATCCTAGGGTATCGTGCGGATGATCTGGTTGTTCCTAATCCTGGCCCTGAGTACCGTAGCTGTGTCTCTGGTCGGATTGGCGGCCTATCTTCGAGTGCGCAGCCATATGAAGGAATCGTCTTCCAGAGAAACCCACGGCAAGGAGTAACCCAGGCCTTTTCATTACGTCTGGTGCACGCGCTCAGAGTCTGACAGGGAGGAATCCAATATGGCAAAGCCAGCTAGTCTTGTCCTCGACCGAGGTAGTCGCGCTCTCTACTGGGCGGAACAGGTGGCGATTGTGGTGAGTGCCAGCCTGTTTGTTGCGCTGTGCGCCAAGGTGACGGTGCCTTTGCCATTCACTCCGGTGCCTTTGACCCTGCAGAATTTTGGTGTGCTCCTGGTCGGCCTCACTCTGGGCAGCCGTCGCGGCTTTGCTGCGTTGGCGCTTTACCTGGCTGAGGGAGCCTCGGGAATGCCAGTGTTTAATCCCGCGGGGCCGGGCGGTGTCGCCCAACTCCTGGGTGCGACAGGCGGCTTCTTGCTGGCTTATCCCTTCGTCGCCGGGCTGGCGGGTTGGATCATGGAGCGCGGCAAGGCCAGTTTCGCGCGTGCCGCTGCGGCTGGCTTGCTGGCTGAAGTGGTGTTGTTCGCCGGTGGCCTTTCATGGCTGGCGGTGCTGACCCACTCTTTCGCCCAGGCGGCGCGCTTCGGGCTTTACTGGTTTGTGTTCGCGGAAGTGATCAAGGTCATGTTGGCCGCTGGCGTCTCCACCGGATGGCAGCGTGTCCGCAAGGAGCAGGCATGAGTTTCGTCGAAACACCTTCCGGAACGACCGCAGCGCTTGTACCCGAAACCAAGGATTCGTCGCGGGGCATTGCGTCCACGCGTGAGATCAGCATCGCGCACAGTCCCGACTCCGATGACGCTTTCATGTTTTATGCCCTGGCCACCAACAAGGTGCGTGTCCCCGGGTTGCGCTTCACTCATACGCTTTGCGACATCGAAACCCTGAACCAGAAGGCTCGGGAAGGCGACGGCGTTTATGACGTCACCGCCATCTCATTCCACGCCTATCCCTACATTCAGGACAACTATGCTCTGTTGCCGAGCGGGGGCAGCGTCGGCGACGGTTACGGCCCCATGATTGTGGCGACCCAGGGATTTTCCCAGAGCGAAATCAAACGCAAAAAGATTGCCATCCCTGGGACCCTAACCACCGCTTATCTCGCGCTACGGCTTTTCGCGCCTGGGATTGAGACCGAAGTTGTGCCCTTCGATCAAATCATTCCCCAGGTCGTCGAAGGCAAATACGAAGCTGGCCTCATCATCCACGAAGGCCAGTTAACCTATGCCAAGGCCGGTCTGCAACGCATCGTGGACCTGGGCAAGTGGTGGCTGAAGATTACGGGGTTGCCCCTGCCGCTGGGTGGAAATGCGATACGACGCAGTCTCGGACCGGAGCTGACGGCAAAAGTATCGGGAGCACTGCGCGATAGCATTCAGTACGCGCTCGACCATCGCGATGAAGCACTGGCCTACGCCATGCAATTCGCCCGCGACGTCGATCCTCAACTGGCCGACAAGTTTGTCGGCATGTACGTGAACGAGCGCACTCTGGACTACGGACCGGATGGACGCGAAGCCGTGCGCCGCCTGCTGGACATGGGACACAAGGCAGGAATCATTCCACGAGAGGCGAGGGTGGAGTTTGTCTAGAAGAGCTTCTAGCTCCTAGCTCCTGGCTAAGACTTGAGACCTGTTGGCTTTGGTTAGGAGCCAGAAGCTAGCAGCTCCTTACCTGATTTTCTCTGGAAACGAAAATACCGGGTCCACATCCACCGGCACCTTTGATGCCGCCTTCAACGACACTTGCAATTCTGCCGGCATTACGTCGTATTTCTTGAACCATGTTTCTGCGCGTTCGCGGTTTCCGGTGGCTTCAATATCCAGAAGTTCCTTCGCCAGGTCAGCCAGCGCACCAGGCATGCCGGCGTAGTTAATGGCATATGTTCCCGATGATTGCCGCTTGATTGCGCCCCGCTCCAAAAGATAGTTGAATTCCATCATCTCGGCCTGGCCGTGGGCCTCCCCCGTGCCAAAACGTATGGTGCGGAAAATTCCGGCGAGATAGGAAGCGTAATATTCTTCCAGCTTGTCCTTGGGTAGCACCTCGTGATCAATCAGCCACTTCAGGCCGAACATGCCGACCACATCGGCTTTCGCTTCTTCCAGACCACTGAATTGGGGGCCAATGGCTTCACGAACCGGCACTTTGCCGTTCGCGGTGCGCGAGTAGGCGGGGCCCAGTCCATGCGCCATCTCGTGCATGATCGTGCCCAGCAAATAGCCTTCAGCGGAGGCCTTGGCCGCCTGTTCCGGCGGCATCATGAACTGCGCTAGCGGAAGAATCACGTAGGTGACCCGCGCATCCATGAAGTTCTTGAAAAATATTTTCTTGCTGCCTTTTTGTTCGTGGACTCGGGGATCGTTAGGCAGGTTGTCGGCTACAGCCTGGTAACCATGACGCAGATCGCCCGCACGGTAGGGGGCATCCATGACCTCCATCGGAGTTTCCAGACCGTGCTTGGAAGGGCGATCCTCCGGGGCCAACGGCAGCGCATCCTGGACATCGGCCACATACTTCTGAAAGATCGCCAGCTTGCGGCTTTCCACTTCATTGCGGACCAGGACCGCAGCCCCGTAGGAACCCTTCACACCGAGAAGGCCGTCGGTGTAGGTCTCGTACGGAGCAAAGATGACATCGAACTTGGGATCTTTCAAATCGACCCAGGCCAAATCGCTTTTGAAGTAATCATCAGTTAACAGAGCATCGGCCCGCAGACGAAGGAAATCTGCGAACGCGGGATCGTCACTCAAAGCAGCAGCTTCACGCAGGTCGCGGGCGGCCGGCTCCAGGAATGAGCGGTAGGCGATATGATAGGGCACTCCTTCCAGGCGATCGCCGTGCCACAGTACTAGCGTGGTTAAACTATAAATTTCCTCTCTCTTCTCGGGATGGTCTTGTGCGTATCGCTCAATCTGCTGGCGGGTCAAACCCTCCGGATAAAGGCCGCGGCCCGGCGGCATGGGCGTGATGCCGACAAAAGGCCGGTTCTGTTCGATCAGGTCGAAGCGCGAGCCGTTGATCCACAGATAATGACGCAGCTCCTGATCTTTCGCGCTCTGGCTCGAAGCCAAAGACTGGTAGAGGCCCAAACCCTCGGGATCGCTCTGCCGCCAGTAGATATTTTCCAGACACCGTGAAGCGTCCACCAGCTTGTCCACCAGTTTCTTCTCACGGGCGGTGAGGCCGGTGGAGTGAAACGGCATGTCTATCCGGCGAAATTTTGCCAGACGCTGCGCCAGATCCGGAGCAACCTGCATTCCGCCTGAAGCCGCGCCTCGGGCCGCTGATCCGGTCATCGGCTTTTTAGTCTTCTGGGCTGAGGCTGGAGAAATCATTAGAACCATGCACAACAGGGGAAGGAGGAAGCCCTCTTTAATCATCAGCCTGATTTTAGCAGAGCTCTGATGCATGTTCGCACAACTACCGGCGGCCTTTTTGCGTTCCCACGCGTTAGAGTCAAAATCTCTAACCGCAAAAGGCGCAAAGGATTCCGCAAAGTTCGCTAAGGAGCGTCTCGCCAAGCTTCGTCTTCCTCGTTATCATGTTGCGATGCCTGCCGGCGAAAATTCAGATGGCGCTCAGACCCTGCTGGTCGATGCCGACGACACGCTTTGGGAAAATAACATTTACTTTGAGCGCGCTATCGCGAACTTTATCTCGTTCCTGAATCACCACGAGTACACTCCGGAGCAAGTGCGCGATGTGCTGAACCAGGTGGAGCGCGAGTCGATCGTGAGCCATGGCTACGGTCTCCACAGTTTTGCGCACTCTTTGGTCGAGACCTTCGAGCGCCTGGCCGTCGAAGCGCTTACCCCCGCCCTGCACGAGACCATCAAGGGATTCGCTCATACCATTGCCGGCCATCCGGTTGAACTCCTGCCCGGCGTGCCGGAAACGCTGCAATATCTGTCCGGGCGCCATCACTTGATCCTGATGACCAAGGGCGCGGTGCCGGAACAGACCGGGAAAGTCGAACGATCCGGCCTTAAGGAATATTTCTCGGCGGTCGAGATTGTGTCCGAAAAGGATGTCCCCACCTACCAGCAGGTCATCTCAAAGTACGATCTGGATCCCGATGCCAGCTGGATGATCGGCAACAGCCCCAAATCCGACATCAATCCAGCCCTGGCCGCGGGGCTGAACGCGGTGTTTGTCCCGCACGGCGCCACCTGGGTGCTGGAGCATGAGGAAGTAGAGTCCGCGGAACCACCGAGGCGGTTGCTGGTAGTGGAAAAATTCTCAGAGTTGCAGACACATTTCTAGTGTGAGGCCGGGAGCTGCAGGCCGTGGGAACAGCAGGTCCCTCCGCTCCGCTCACTTCGTTTCGCTCCGGTCGGGATGACAGAGGTTTTTTGGGGACTGGGATTTGGAAGCTGACCGCTGACCGCTGACGGCTGAAAGCTGACAGCTGTTTCCTTAGCACCAAACTAACCAACAACCTGCGTATCCCACTGTTACGCTGCATGTTACTCTTTTTCTGCTCTGGTTTTTTGCCCGCATCCGTGCGTGGCTGTGCAGAAAAACAATTTGCGGCGGCTGCTGCGAACTGTGGAAGCTCTGTCCGATCTCGGCCCTGAGATGACGGCGGAGCGTGAGTTTCCGCAAACCGCGCGGGCCATGGTCTCAGCGCTGCTCCAGGCGGGCGGCGCGCGCGAAGGCGTGTTGTTCACCTTCAGCGACAAGCCTTCCATGCTCTCCTCCGTGGCCTCCGAAGGCTTCGCATTAATGCCCGAGCCCGCCATCATGCCGCTGTTGCCGAAGCACGTTCATGCCCTCACTACGGCGCGCGGACCGGTTGTCCTGAAGCCTGGCTCCTACGACATTTTTCTGAGTTCGAACGGAAATGTTGCGCCTGAACTGTTCAAGTGCGTCGCCCCGCTGAAAGTCGGCGGCAAACTTGTGGGCATGGTCGCGCTGGGCCGACGCGAAGGCGATGCCCTCTTCGACGACGAAGACCTGGGAGCACTCGACCTGCTGTGCAACTATGTCGCGGTTGCCATGCAGAACCACGTCCTGTCCCAGACCCTGGCGCAACGCGTTTCCGAAAACCTGCGTCTGCTGGCGTCGCTCCACGGTTTTTATGACACCGCTCTTGAAGCCTTCGCCACCGCGATCGACGTGAAACACGTGAACATCCACGGCCACTCCTTGCGGGTCGGACGATACGCCTCCGCCATCGGCGAAGCCATGGGCATGGATCCCAATGATGTCGCCGCTCTGCGCTCCGCGGGTTACTTGCACGATATCGGTAAGGTTGCGGTGGACAAACGTCTATTTGGGAAGCCCTCATCTCTCGATGCCGAAGAGTTCCGCGAAATGGCCGACCACACCGTGGTCGGCCATCAGATCGTGAGCGGCGTGGAGTTCCCTTGGCCGCGCATTCCCGAGATCGTGCGTTCCCACCACGAGCGCGGCGACGGCTCAGGGTATCCGGATGGACTGATGATGGAGGATGTCGCCATGCCGGTCCGGATCATAGGCCTGGCCGACACTTTTGACGCCATGACCAGCGAGAGGCCATATCGCGAACCGCTCTCGGTCGGAAACACCCTTAGCGAGATCGTTCGCCTTTCTCCGCTGAAATTTGATCCCAATGCCGTCCACGGACTGCTTCTGCAAATCCGGCGCGACTCCGTCGGCAGCAACCGCACGCCATTTCTGCAGGACCGCATGGCTGTCAACATCGCGGCCGGGGACATCGATCAACTGGCGGCAACCCTGCAACACAAGGTCACGCATGGCCGCCTCTACCTGACGTAGACATATTTCCCTGCCATGGTGCAAAGCGGCACCAAACCTAACCTCAGTTTTGGCCACAGTGAACCCCACGCCCTAGCAGCTAAGGCATAGCCTGGCTTGTACTTAGAGCAAGGCGTGGCCGCTCCCAAAGACCGTGCTGGAAGCCCGATCCAGGCCTCCCGAAGGACGAGGGTACTCTCCTGGCCAGCAACTTTTCCTCTTTCCCGGGTTAACAATACTCAAGCCCTTCTCGGCCTGGCACGAAGTCCGCATGATTCCTTTGCGACGACAGATCGCGGTCGCATTTGCCGTATCCATGCTCGGTGTGGCTGTTGCCGTCCCATTCGCCATTGCCAGGAAAGACAAGCGCGATTCTGCCGCTCAGATAGATGAGCAAAAACGTGCGCTGCACGCGCTCAACCGGGTGGCTTTCGGGCCGCGCCCAGGCGATGTCCGGCGCGTGGCAGCCATGGGCGTCGACAAGTGGATCGACCAACAACTGCATCCCGACAAGCTCGACGATCGCGCCCTGGACGCCCGCCTGGCGCCTTTTCGCACTCTGCGCATGGACACACGCGAGCTAGTCGAGAACTTTCCGCCGCCGCAAGTGATCAAGGCTATCGCCGAAGGCAGGCAGTCGATGCCTTCCGATTCCGCCAAGCGCGCCGTGTACGAGGCGCAACTGGAGCGCTATCAGGAGAAAAGAGAGCGCAAGGAAACCCCGAACACCGATCCGGCGGCGACGGTCGTAGCCGAGAAATCAGCCAAGATGAGCGACGCAGATCAGGCCCGCCGCCGCGAGGGCCGTCTCTACGCCGATCTTAGAGCCGAGGACCTGCTGGATTTGCCACCCGATCAGCGCATGAAGGCGATTCTCAAAATGTCTCCCGAAGAGCAGCGTGCCATTGGAACATCGCTCAAGGGGGACAAGCGTGACGATTTCATGGAAGGCATGAAACCGCAGCAGCGCGAAACCCTGATGGCGCTCAACAATCCCCAGCAAGTGGTAACCAGTGAACTGGTACAGAGCAAGCTGCTACGGGCCATTTACAGCGAACGCCAGCTTGACGAAGTGATGACTGATTTCTGGTTCAACCACTTCAACGTGTTCATCGGAAAAGGCGCTGACCGCTACCTGCTGACGAGCTATGAGCGCGACGTCATCCGTCCGCATGCCCTGGGCAAGTTTGAAGACCTGCTGGTGGCGACGGCGCAGAGTCCGGCCATGTTGTTCTACCTCGACAACTGGCTGAGCGTAGGGCCCGACTCGGATTTCGCCAACGGCATTTCCAGGCGCAACAATTACAACTGGCGCCGGCCTCCGCGACGGCCGCGTCCGGCGCCAGCCAAGCAGGCCAAGGGCAAGCGTAGCGGTCTGAATGAGAACTATGGCCGCGAATTGATGGAGTTGCATACCCTCGGCGTAAATGGAGGCTACACCCAGAAAGATGTCACCGAAGTCGCTCGTGTCCTGACCGGCTGGACGCTGAAGCAGCCCCGGCAGGGCGGCGGCTTCGT
>JAIQFF010000169.1 GCA_020073395.1 Terriglobia bacterium | reverse complement strand
GAGCAGCAGGCCGAAAATCTGCGCAAGATGATGCTGGCCATGGTGGATGACATCCGCGTGGTGCTGATCAAGCTGGCGGACCGCCTGCATAACATGCGCACTCTGGAACATCTCCCGCCAGAGAGACAACAGAAGATTGCCCGCGAAACGCTCGAGATCTACGCCCCCATCGCCCACCGCCTGGGTATGGGCAAGATCCGTGGAGAACTGGAAGACCTGGGGTTCCGCTACGTTGATGCCATCGCTTATCAACGGGTGCATGATGCGGTGGAGGCGCGGCGCAAGGCCGGCGAAGCTTTCCTGTCGCGGGTGGAGTCGGTATTCCGCGACAAGTTGAAAGAAGCGGGGATTACGGCGACCGTGGAAAGCCGTATCAAGCGGTTGTACAGCATCCACAAGAAATTGCAGCGGCAGCATATCGCGGTCGAACAGGTGTATGACCTCTACGCCATGCGCGTGATCACGCCATCGGTGCAGGATTGCTACGCTGTGCTCGGCATCATCCACAACTTGTGGCGGCCCGTGCCCGGCCGCATCAAAGACTTCATCGCCATGCCGCGGCCGAATTTTTATCAGTCGCTGCACACCTCCGTGATTGCCGAAGAAGGTACGCCGTTCGAAGTGCAGATTCGCACCGAGGAAATGCACAAAATGGCGGAAGAGGGCATCGCCGCGCACTGGAAGTACAAGGACGGCCCGGTCTCGGCGCAGGATGAGCAGCGACTGGCCTGGCTGCGCCAGGTGGTGGAATGGCAACGCGACGTTTCCGATCCCAGCGAGTTCTTGTCCACGCTTAAGATCGATCTCTATCCCGAAGAGGTTTATACTTTCACGCCCAAAGGCAAAGTCGTAGTCCTGCCGCGGGATTCGTCGCCCATCGACTTTGCCTATTCCGTTCACACCGAGGTGGGTCACAGTTGCGTGGGCGCGAAAGTGAACGGCCGCATGGTGCCGCTGCGCTTCAAACTGCACAGCGGCGACATTGTCGAGATCCTCACCCAGGCCGGACATAAGCCCAGCCGCGATTGGCTGGCCATCGCCAAGTCGTCCCGCGCCCGCAACAAAATCAAGCACTGGCTCAACGTCCACCAGCGGGAGCGTGCGATCGAGATTGGCCGCAAACTGATCGAGAAAGAAGCGCGCAAGTATCGGGTATCGTTGAAGGACATCAAGGACGAAGAGTTGCAGAAGATTGCCTCCGACTATGGCGCGGGGCGTCCCGACGACCTGATGGCGGGCATCGGCTACGGCAAGTATTCGGCGCGGCAGATACTGGGACGCATGGCGCCGGCGGCCGGCACCCCTCTGGCGGATGAGGAACAAGAAAGGGCCGGCGGACTCGCCAGCGTGGTGCGGCGCGTCTTCGGCGGCGACCAGAACAATAACGCCATTCGGGTAAAGGGGCACGGCGACCTGCTGGTTTACCGCGCCCGCTGTTGTAACCCCATTCGAGGTGAATCCATCGTGGGTTACGTGACTCGCGGCAAGGGCGTCGCGGTCCACGCCGTCAGCTGTCCTAATGTAACCAACCTGCTGTATGAACCGGAACGCCGCATTGACGTGGAGTGGGCCCAGGATGACGGAGCGCCCAGCGCCTATCCGGTCAAGCTCACCGTATTCTGCGACGACCGTTTTGGGATGCTAAAACAGATCACCGCCGTAATCAGCGATACCCAGACCAACATCCGAAACATCGAGGCGCGCACCAGCAACGGCCAGGCCAACGTTGACATCGTGCTCGACATCGCTGACTTGAAGCACCTGGAAAACATCGTCAACGGCGTTCGCAAGATTCCCGGCGTCCACGACGTCCAGAGACTGCAGAAGATCTAGTCGTCGGTCGTCAGTCGTCAGGAAGAACCCAACTGGGAACTGGCAACTGCAAACTGACTACTGGTTTCATACTCGCAGGATTGCTTTTCCTGCCTCCGCAAGTTGACTCCAACCGTATTCGTCTGCATTATTCTGACACTGATTCGGGAGGCTTCATGCGCGACGTAATTGCAACCAAAGAGGGACCGCAGGCGATCGGACCTTATTCCCAGGCTATCCGGGCGAACGGATTCGTCTTCGTCTCCGGGCAGGTGGCCATCGATCCGGTAAATCAGCAGGTGATCAGCGGAGACGTGGCGGCGCAGACCGAGCGCGTGCTCAAGAACCTTTCCGCGATTCTCACCGCGGCCGGGAGCGGGCTCAAGAAAGTTGTGCGCTCAACCGTCTTCCTGAAGAACATGGACGACTTCACGGCCATGAATGAAGTCTATGGCCGCTATTTCAATGTGGCGCCCCCCGCCCGCTCCACGGTGGAGGTGGCCCGTCTGCCTAAAGATGTTCTGGTGGAGATCGACGTGATCGCGCTGGCTTAGGAGCACTGCGGGAAAAGTCACGCAATGTTTCTTTCGCCTTTTCAAAGCTAGGTCATTTGCCACTTCTAACCCAGGGCTTGCGCCCTGGGCTACATTCTTGCGTCGCTTCGCGGCTAGGCGCAAGACGCGCGACTGGTCACCAACCTTCCCCTCCATTTAGAATCCCTAGTCCCGCATTTCTCGAGACAGCAGGGAGCGCACCTTGATCCCACGCTATACCCGTCCCGACATGGGCCGCATCTGGAGCGACGAGAATCGCTTCCGTACCTGGCTGGCGGTCGAAGTCGCGGCCACGGAGACCCTGGCCGAGGCGGGAATGGTGCCCAAGGATGCCGCCCGCGCCATCCGTGAGCGGGCTGACTTCAATCTGGACCGGATTGCCGAGATCGAAGCCGAAGTCCGCCACGATGTCATCGCCTTCACCACCGCCGTGGCCGAGATCGTTGGACCGCATGCCCGCTGGTTTCATTACGGCCTGACTTCGAACGACGTGGTCGATACTTCGCAGGCCCTGCTCATCCAGCAGGCGTCCGCGATTATCGCCGCCGATCTGGAAAAGCTTTCCGCGGTCCTTGAGCGTCGCGCTTGGGAATTCAAAGACACGCCCATGATCGGCCGAACTCACGGCATTCACGCCGAGCCCATCACGTTCGGTTTCAAGCTGGCCAACTGGTACTCCGAGACCCAGCGCAATATCGCGCGCTTTCGCAGCGCTGCGGAAGACATGCGAGTGGGAAAGTTTTCCGGAGCAGTGGGCACGTTTGCCCACCTCAGCCCCGAACTGGAAGAGAGCATGTGCGAGCGCCTGGGATTGAAGGCGGCTGCCATCTCATCCCAGGTGATCCAGCGCGATCGTCATGCGGCGTATCTCGCCACCCTGGCCGTGATCGCATGCACCCTGGACAAGATTGCCACCGAACTGCGGCACTTGCAGCGCACCGAGGTGCGCGAAGTCGAAGAGTACTTCAGCGAAAAGCAGAAAGGCTCGTCCGCCATGCCCCACAAGCGCAACCCGGTCACCTTGGAACAGATCAGCGGCCTGGCCCGGGTGGTGCGCTCGAACGCGCAGGCGGCGTTTGAAAATGTTGCCTTGTGGCATGAGCGCGACATCTCGCACTCGTCGGTCGAACGCGTCATCATTCCCGATTCCACCACGCTTGTCGACTACATGCTGCAGAAGACCACCAACGTGCTCGACACCATGTTCGTTTACATCGAACGCATGAAAGCCAATCTGGAAAGTACGGGCGGCCTGGTGTTCAGCGGACAGCTATTGCTCGATCTGGTGGAGCACGGAGTCTCGCGCGAGGAAGCCTATCGTACGGTACAGAGCCATGCCATGCGGGCCTGGAAAGAAGGGCGAAATTTTCGGGAACTGGTGCTGAAGGACAAGAGCATCACGAGCCGGGTTCCCCGCGCGCAGATTGAGCGGGCATTCGATTTGAAGCGTCAGCTAAGGAACATTGATAAGATTTTCGCGCGGGTATTTGGTGGAGGACAGAACGAGTCCGGTCAACAAGTTTCGCGTAGGCGGAAGAAATCGCCGCGAGGCCGCGGATGACAATTGCCCGAAGCGGAGCTTGGACGGGGCACCCGGCACGAGCTTGATGCTCACGCCTACACGAACCTTACGTTCGCTTGGCCAGCGCCCCATCGACCGATGCCGCACCCGGCCCGAGCATAACCAGCGCAATACACGCCGCCAACATAATCAACGGATGCTCGTAACCTCCGGGCTTCATAAAACCATTCTTGAGGTGAACCAGGAGAATGGCCACGATCATGTCAAAACCATTCAAGGCCGCGGCCCAACGGGTGAGTAGTCCGATCACCAGCGCGATGCCTCCGAGAAACTCCACCAGGGTGACAATCGCTGACGACACTGCCGGCACCGGTACGCCGATGGCGCCGAACATCCCGGCGGTTCCGTGAAAGCCCATCTGGAAGAGTTTCTGCCACCCGTGCGCCAGGAAAATGATACCGACTACAACCCGCAAAACCGTAATCCCCCACGATTGATTCGAAGACTGAATTGAACCGTTACTCATGAGATTTTCTCCAGAACTGTTCTGTCTGTCTCTTGGTTGCCAGTCCAGCACCAACTCCCGGAACATACGCAGAGGGCGGATCCGGCCCCTGTGCTGACGCGAGCAGCTTACGCCTTCTCGACGGCGAAGCCCGCAGCCTTCCACTCTTCCAGCCCGCCCTCATAGGCGCGGACGTTTTCGTAGCCGAGCTTCACCAGCTTCTCCGCGGCCATGCGACTCTGCGGGCACTTCGGGCCGCCGCAGTATACGACGATCTCAGCATTCTTGGGCAAATTCGTGGTTCGTACTTCGTTTCCGACCTTGTCCAAAGGCACGCGGCGTGAGCCCACGATGTTTTCTCCCTTGAACCATTCGTCAGTCAGGACGTTCCAGAACTGAGTGGGTCGCTGGTTGTCCAGAAGTTGGCGGACCTCCTGGGTTGAAATAGTTCTTACGGGTACTTCGGTTGCGGTGGTCACGGTGCTCACCGGTGATGCTCCTTTCTAGTCTATACAACAGATGTCGTTATAACGATAAAGTAGCAAAATTTTATTTCGTCTGCTCCCTGGCGGATTCGAGAAGGAGGATCAACGTCTGCAACTGCTGCTCGCCCAAGGGACCCAGCATCTTCCGGTTAAACTCCTCGACGGGGCCGTCCAGGGCTCGCAAGAGCTCGAGTCCGGCCGGCGTGATGCGAGTGGTGATGACCCGGCGGTCCCGGCCTTCTCTACTCCGGACGACCAACCCCCGCCGCTCCAGGCGGTCCACCAGGCGGGTGATGTCGGGATCACGGTTGATCATGCGCTCGGCAATCTCGCTACAGGCCCGTCCTTCGTCCCCGGCGCCGCGCAGGATGCGCAGGGCATTGTATTGGGTCGGAGACAGCCCATGCGCCTTCAGCATCTCGCTGAGGCGCCAATGCAGACGGTCTGCGGTGCGCTGGAGCGCGACTAGGGCTTCGTCCTCCAGGCTGGTGAAAGGCTTGGTTTGCCGGATCTCGGCTTGAATACTCTTGCCCACGGCCTGAATATACTCGTTATAACGAATACTGTCAAACGTCGTATGCCGCAAGCGCACAATGGCATCCTTGATCGGCGCCACGCGCATCCAATAATTAACTAACCGGTTAATCAATGCCGGGACGAGAGGATTTTGTCCATGAAAAACATTTTGAAGGCGGTGACATCATTTCTTACGGTAGGAGTACTCAGCCTCGGCCTGGCGGCCCAGACCACCAGCGCCCGCTATGACAGCGACATCCAGACCCGCGTAACCCAGCAGTTGGCGAACAAGCAGGACTTCCGCAATCTGCGGGCGACCACCGAAGACGGCATTGTGACGCTCTCCGGTACCGTGGATCTCTACCAGCAGAAGCTGGACGCGGCCAAGAAAGTCCGCAAGCTGGATAGAGTCCAGGGCGTTCGCAATCTGGTTGCAGTCAGCTCATCCGCACCCGATGCCGAAGTTGAAGCAAAACTCGAGCGCAAGTTGCACTACGACCGCATCGGCTACGACAACCAGTTCAACTTTGTTGACGTCTCGGTGAAAGATGGTGTCGCCACCCTTAGTGGCGAAACTTACAACGAAGTGGGCCGCGACTCAGCCCTGGCGCTGGCGAACTATATGCCCGGCGTGAAGGATGTCGTGGACAACATCAAGGTCTCGCCGGTGTCAGGCTTCGACGACCGCATTCGGATCAGCGCGATGCGGGCCATCTATCGTGACCCGGTGCTGGGACGTTATGCCAGCGATCCGGCGCTGCCGATCCGCATTGTGGTGGACAATGGCAAGCTGAGCCTCTACGGCACGGTTGCCACGGCGATGGACAAGCAAATCGCGGGCATGCGAGCGAACCAGGTCTTCGGCGTTTTCAGCGTGCACAACAACCTGGAAGTAGTTAAGGGCTCGTAAAGCGGATTGAAGTTGGATCGGAGGAAGGCGCGGTTTCGGCCGCGCCCTTTTTTTGCAGTGAAGCTCCCTCCGCGCCCTCGGTGTCCTGCGTGGTTATATGGTTTTGGGCTTTTGACGACGGTAGGTCACTGAGGAGGCGGAACGTTCCACCGCGAGACGACTACAGCCGATTGATCAGCGAGGCCACATACCCGGCCCCAAACCCATTGTCGATATTCACCACGCTCACATTTGACGCGCAGGAATTCATCATCCCGAGAAGCGCTGCCAGACCTTGGAACGCGGCCCCGTAGCCCACGCTGGTGGGTACGGCGATCACGGGAACACCGACCAGGCCTCCGACCACGCTGGGCAGCGCCCCTTCCATCCCGGCACATACGATAACCACACGGGCGCGCGTCAGGGACGCGCGATTCGCCATCAGACGGTGAATTCCGGCGACTCCGACATCGTACAGGTGCTCAACATCGTTGCCCATCATTTCGGCGGTGATCACAGCCTCTTCCGCCACCGGAATGTCGCTGGTCCCGGCGGACACCACGGCGATGATTCCCTTGCCATACTTCTTGCGATCGCGGAGCAGAGTGATGGCACCTGCCAGCGCCTGGTATTCGGCCCTGGGCACTTTCTTTTTTACCGCGGCCAGTTGCTCCGCACTCACCCGCGTAGCCAGAATGTTGCCGCCGTGTTTGGCCAAACGAGAATAGATGGATGCCATCTGGGCCGGAGTTTTGCCCGGACCAAAGATCACTTCGGGCATTCCATTACGCAGAGCACGATGGTGGTCCAGGTTGGCGAAGCCCATATCCTCGAAGGGAAGATGCCGCAGGCGGTCAACGGCAGCGTCGGGGGAAAGCTTGCCCCGCCGTACCTGGTCGAAGAGTTCGCGGATGGAGTCAGCGTTCAAGGTCAAGGGCCAGCGCAATGCGAGTCTAGAGTAGCATTTGCTTCCGGGTAGCGCCGCCGTCCGGGCGGCTGTCCGATGGGTTTCCCCGCCCACCGCCCGAGGCCTCGAGACAGCCGGCGAGACGCCGGCGCTACTTGTCGAGATCCAGGAGCCTTACTGAGGCGGGCAACTTCTTGCCGTGGCCGCGAACTTTGGCGGCGATTTCCCGATACACTTCTTTGGCCTTGCCCGATTCTTCCAGATGGATCAGAAACCACCGCCGCAGCATGCCGCGTGTGACCCGTCCCTTGAGATAGGCGTCGTACAAAGCATTGCCTAGCATGTAGCCCAGCAGTTGGGAACTGGCTTCTGTTTTCTTGCGTTCGGATTCTGGAGCTTCTTCCTGTAGCTCGCAGCTTCCCGCATCTTCGGCCTCGGGGCGCGCCGGATACAACACTCGCGAGCCAAAGTATCCCAGGGCGAATTCCATGGTGCGGGCGTAAAAATGAGTCGTACTGCCCCGAGTTTCCGCGCCTCCTTCCCGCAACGGTAAACCGCGGCAGGCATGATGCAGGAAACGTGTGGCTTCTTCAGCTGCATACATCATCTTGAACTCGCGCACGTAGAAGGCGTTGACTTGCGGCAGGTAAACGCTGCCTCGCTCCTCCACGTGGCGGACCATGGCCTCGGTCTGGTCCGTAGCGGCATGGTGGCGGGAGAGCAGGTGGCGCAAACGCGCGTCGGAAGCACGGCAATAGACTTCCGGCATCAGGTCCACCAGAAACTTGGGCTGCGTGCCGTTGTGCGAAGAATAGCGATCGATATCGAGAAAGCGCAGCAGGCTGTCAATCAAATTGTAGATGGTGGGCGCAAGGTCGGGACCTTCCTCGTCGGTACGTCCCCAGCGGCTGAGGTGGAGGCGGTAGTTCTCGTATTTTTCCAGGGGCGTGGAATTGAATACGCAGACCACGTCATGGTCCACACGGACAGCTTCCACCCGTTCCTGGGGTTCTCCGGCGGCGCGCCAGTAGAGCGCATCCACGTTTTGCAGAACGGTGACGACCCGCTGTTCCGGCAATTTCTCGCGCAGCACCTTGGGAAGATGCCCGGGCGCGAGGTGCGACTCGCCAAACAGCACCAGCATGACAGCATGGGGATGGCGTTGCCGGATTTCGGCCAACTTGTGGACGGCATGACGATCGCGCGCACCGATCTTGCGCAGATCTTCCCGAGGCATGCAGTCGAGTCCATAGATGGCGTCCGCGTGGTCGCGTGCGGTCACCAGCAATTCATAGAACGGCGCCCAGTCATAGCCCCAGTCAAGATCGAAGCGAATGCGCTGCCGCAATTCCTCGGCGTCAATCTCGCGCCGCCACCATTCATCGAGGATGTGCTGGTCGCGGGAGAAGATGGTTTCCAGTCCCAGCACGACGGGACGGTCCCCCGGCTGGGCGCGTTCCTCCAGCAGCGTTGCGGCAAAACGCTGTGCCGCCGGCAGAGCATGGTAGTCGCCGATAAGGACGATGTCCCCACAGCGTACGTCTGCGCTCAGTTGTTGCCGGTCGATAACCGATTGGTAGGAGCGGAAGGCCTGGCTGAAATCCTGCAGATATTTGCGGCGGCCGTTGGGATCGTTGATCCGGATCTCGCGCTCCACCCCTGCCAGCGCGTGCAACTGCGCCTCACTGCGCCGCAACCGCAAGCTAGAGATGGATGCCATATTAGCCGTCAGTCTTCAGTCGTCAGTCTTCAGCCTCCGGTCGCTGGTCATCGAGGATCGGCCCGCGATGGTATCGACTAGCGACCACTTCTTGACTCTTCTTTCCAGGCTCCCTATGCTCCAATGTTCGAGAGAGGGTCGGGAGTCCAGTTTGCCCAATCACCCGCCGCAGAACCTGACCGTCGCCACCACCGGAGCCAGCGGATCGCTGTTCCTTAAGCACTTTCTGCTGGCGGTGGAACGCGACTCGCGCGTCCACACGGTCAACTTCATCGCTTCCGACAGCGCTCTACGCGTGATGGCCGAAGAGCTCGGGCTGCGCGGCCGAAGCAACCTTGTCGGACAGATCCTGGGTCGCAAGTCGTCGCGCAAAATCCAGCAGCAAGCCAACGCCGATATCGCCGCCAACATCGCCAGCGGCTCCTATCCCGCCGACGCCATGGTCGTAATCCCGTGCAGCATGGGCACGCTGGCCCGCATCGCCAACGGCATCGCGTCCCAACTGATCGAGCGCGCCGCCGACGTCTGCCTGAAAGAAAAGCGTCCGCTGGTGCTATGTGTGCGCGAGACGCCGCTCAACAAAATCCATATTCGGAACATGTACCGGGCTGCCGACGCCGGCGCCACCGTGTACCCGCTTATCCCTGCGTTCTACTTCCGGCCGGCCAGCTTAGATGCCGTGGTCCGCGAATTCGCCTACCGCGTGCTCGCGCACATCGGCTTGCCTCAGCCCGACGCGTATCGCTGGAAGGGCTGATCGATTCGGCTCATACAGATATCCGGTTACCCGGGTGTTACTTCAAGTGTAGGAAGGCGGGGGAGAAGCAGGTAGATTCCTGTGGGCCATGGCCCGCGGGAAAGTTTAGACTTCAAGCGCGTTTTTCAAAGTAGCTCGATTGACCGGGAAGGGGTGGTTTCGCCCGCGAGGGTCGAGCTGAACGTCAAAGGCCGCGGGCGGGGGGCCCCTTCGACTTCGCTCAGGGCAGGTCCGCGCCACACGTTTCCGGGTCTCACAAGGAGAACTAATGTTTTTTCACAAACGCAGTGTGATTCTGGTTGGGTTGATGTCTGCTCTTTTAGTTTCTGCTGCTCTCGCGCACGCGGCCGGCCCCAGATTTTCGGTTTCGTTTCCTAAATCCCGCAGCGAAAAGGCACTCGACGGACGCATCTTTCTTCTGCTTTCGAACGACCCTTCCGCCGAACCGCGCATGCAGATCGACGATTCCGTCCGCACCCAGATGATGTTCGGCACGGACGTTGACGGCATGCAGCCCGGCCAAGCCGTCGTAATGGACGATTCCGCCAACGGCTATCCCATCCGCAGCCTGCGTGATGTGCCGCCGGGAGAGTACTACGTGCAAGCCGTGCTGCATCGCTACGAAACCTTCCACCGCTCCGATGGCCACACCGTGAAGCTGCCCATGGACCGCGGCGAAGGGCAGCATTGGAACATTGCGCCCGGCAATTTCTACTCCACTCCGCGCAAGATCACGCTGGGGTCTTCGGACGGACCTGTTGCAATCGTGCTCGATCAGGAGATTCCGCCGATTCCGCCGCCGCAAGACACGAAATACATCCGCCACCTCAAGATTCAAAGCGCGTTGCTCACCAAATTCTGGGGCCGTCCCATTTACCTGAGCGCCAACGTGCTGGTGCCCGAGGGATTTGATTCGCACCCCAACGTTCATTTTCCCGTCATCATCAGCGAGGACCACTTCAATGCCGACTTCGGCGGCTTTCGCACCGAGCCGCCCGATCCCAACCTGAAGCCCGACTACAGTGAGCGCTTCCACATTTCAGGTTACAACCGCATTCAGCAGGAGGAGGCTTACAAGCTCTATCAACAGTGGATCGCGCCCGGATTCCCCCGCGTGGTCATCGCGGAAATCAATCATGCCAACCCTTACTACGACGATTCCTACGCGGTGAACTCCGCCAACCTCGGCCCTTATGGCGACGCCATCGAGACCGAACTCCTTCCCGCCATCGAGAAACAATTTCGCGGCATTGGACAAGGCTGGGCGCGATTTGCTTACGGCGGTTCCACCGGCGGATGGGAGTCGCTGGCGGTGCAGGTGTTTTATCCCGACCACTACAACGGCGTGTTCGTGGCCTGCCCCGATCCGGTGGATTTTCGCGCCTATACCACGATTAATATTTATAGCGACTCAAATGCGTTCTACATGATGGGCCCGCACACCAAAGTCGCGCAGCCCGCCATGCGCGACTATCTCGGACGCACCCTGGGCACGGTGCAGGGCATGAATCAGTACGAGCTAGCCCTCGGCTCGCACGCCCGTTCGGGAGAACAATTCGATATCTGGCAGGCGGTTTACGG
>JAIQFF010000168.1 GCA_020073395.1 Terriglobia bacterium | reverse complement strand
ATTGCGCGAAGCCGTGACCTCGCAAACAGACGCCCGGATTGTTGTACTTGAACTCTCCGAGGTGCATGCCATCAAAGGCGGGGGGCTCGGCATGCTGGTGTTTCTACGAAGATGGGCGCTAGACCACAACATCCGGTTCCTGCTGTTCAATCCTTCCAAGTCCGTCCGCGACGGACTGAATCGTGCCGGATCGATCTCGGAGTTCTACATCCCCACGATGGACGAAATGATGGCTCTCCTGTTATATGCCGACAGCCGATACGCGCTAGCTGCTTGAGCCACGAGTCTTGACTTTCGTGCCTGAAAGAATGGACAGTGTGTCAGAAGAATGCGGATTCGGGATGAGCGGCCGGTTTGAATCAGCCGGGTACCCGGAAAGAAACAAGGCTCCAGTCGGCGTCAAGCTCTGAGGTCTCGTGCCGCAGGATGTGGACGTTGCCGTCGTCCGCGCGGACCTTGAAAATCACGTCTTCGGGCCCGTACCACTGGTCCAGCACTTCCTCGACCATGTATTCATGGCCGTCCAGTAGCCGAGATAGTAAGGCCAGACCACAATCGCAAAAACCCCTTTCCAAAACGTCAGGTGGAGAAAGCCGATGGTGAAGAGCCATCCGGCACCACACCGACCCCCCACAGGTTCCCTCCGCAGCTGTTCCTTCCAGACTCGGCTTACACGAGTGTTAGAGTTCACCCATCCAAATCAATCCGTACTGTGAGTAGTTCGGTCCCGAACAGTCGCACGGCGGCCGTATTCACGGCGGTGCTAGACCGCCGACCAGCAAGCCACCGCTGACGCTCCCGCGCATCATCGTGTTGTCGGGAGTGCGATTGAGTTTCAGATCTTCTGGCGCAACTGCGAAGTCGACGCCATAGGGACTGAACGGACCCTTCAATTCGGTATTGCTGCCAGCGCGGGGTGCATCCGCAGGAGGCTGCGGATTGGATGGTTGGACCACGATTTTGTAGACGATCTGACTGTAGTCCGGCATGTTTCGTCCTGGAACTCTACTCCAGGTGAGCTCGGGTGCCCGATTTAGCTCTGGTTCATTTTTTGGGCTTTATCACCCTTGCCAATGACTGTACGTTCCCACCATGATCGTCGCCGATTGAGATCACTTCCCCGTCGGCGGATTTCCGAAATCGTCAACAAGGAGAGAAGAAAATGCTAAGAAATCTCTGTTTTTGTGCCGTTTTGATAACGACCTCGGCGTTTGCGCGCGCGGGCGATGTGCCGCGATGTGGTGGCCGCGAATCAGAACATCTTCCACCAACGAGCAATGGGGTGGTGTTCTGGAACGCAGTGGCGGACAACAGCATCGCCGTGGTGGGCGGCAAGTCGCCACAGCAGGGGTCGGTTGAGAGTGCAATCGTTCAGATTGCAGTGTACGACGCAGTGAACGCGATTTGCGGCTATCCATTCACCGCGTATGCGGTCAAGCCAGACGTGCAGGTTCCAGCGCTGCCGGAGGCAGCGGTAGCGGCGGCAGCTCACGACGTGTTAGTAGCCTTGTATCCGGCTCAAGCGGCCATGCTCGATCAGCAGTATGCCGATTATCTAGGTGCCATACCAGGACACCACGAAGGAAAACTCAACGGCATCGCTGTGGGGCAGCAGACGGCGGCCGGTATCCTTGCGCTTCGAGCCAATGATGGCCGGAACGCCGGGCCTGGGTGGACTCCCCCTGCGCCAGGACCTGGCATCTGGCAGCCGACACCACCAGGCTTCCTTCCAGCGGCCACGCCATGGATTCGTTTCGCGACCCCCTGGACGATGACCAGTCCGTCGCAATTTCGGGTCCCATCACCGCCGGCGCTTGACAGCGCCACATGGGTGCAGGACTACAACGAAACCAAAGATTATGGTGGTGCCGTAAGCAGCGTCCGCACCCCGGAACAGACCGACCTGGGAGTGTTCGTCGGAGGGCCGGGCGTGCATCCGATGCTGCAATGGCATGGAACTTGGCGCGGGATTGCGGTCGATCAGGAGCTCTCGGTTCTCGGTGCGGCGCGCCTATTCGCAATGCTCTCCACCGTTGCGTCGGACGCACTCATCGGCTGTTGGGATTCCAAGTTCGAATACGCCTTCTGGCGTCCCGTTACCGCCATCCGCGCTGGTGGCGGGAATCCATACTTGGCAGCGGATCCCACTTGGATTGGGCTCGTGATTACGCACAACCATCCCGAATATCCAGCCGCGCACGGCTGCTTTAGCGGCTCGGTGGTCGAGGTATTAAGGGCCTATTTCCACACCGACCATCTTCATTTCACCATGAGCAGCCCGGCGCCAGGCCTACTCCAGCCGGTCCGCTCGTACGACCGTTTCAGCCAAGTTCTTACAGACATCCTCGACGCGCGCGTCTACAGTGGAATGCATTATCGCAATTCAACTGTTGTCGGCGCGGAGCTGGGGCGGAAGGTCGCGCGGCAGGCCATCGAACATTTTTTTCGACCTTGCGGAGATAAAAGAATGCGGTTCACAAATTGAACTTGCGCGAATACAAGAATGAGGCCATGCTTTACGCCATGAATGGATATGGCCAATTTTGTCCCGTGGCGCTGGCCGCGGAAGTTTTCGCCGAGCGCTGGACTCCTCTTATTCTGAGGGAACTCCTGTCCGGCGCCCGGCGCTTCGCTGACATTCATAGAGGTGTGCCTCGGATATCCCGCAATTTGCTGTGCCAGCGCCTCGACTCATTGGCGCACAACGGGATTATCGACCGAAAACCGAGGGCAAACGGGCGAGGTTTCGAATATCACCTCACGAGTGCCGGTAGGGAGTTCGGTCCTGTAATCGAGTCCTTGGGAGCGTGGGGGTACAAGTGGTCAACTCGCGATCTCCGAGACGAGCACCTCGATCCTGACTTCCTCATATGGGTGCTGCACCGGTTAATGCGGAAGGAAAATTTGCCGGCTCACCGGGTCGTAGTTTTTTTTCAATTTCGGGAGACACCGAAGCGGCGTTACTGGCTCGTCCTCAACCGGCCAGAGGTTGACGTGTGCCTCTTCGATCCGGGATTCGGGATCGATCTTGAAATTGTTGCCAATCTCAGGGCCCTTGCAGATATCTGTCTCGGCCACCTCCCGGTCTACGATGCCACAGCCCGAGGCACGTTGACGGTCCGTGGTGCTAGAGACCTTTGCAGACAATTCCCGACTTGGCTCGGTACTGCTCACTACGCTTCCGCAGCGGCCTAGTCAGCCGGTTTCTCGCGCTATCGCGCCATGGGGTCCAAGCCCATGGCGACAGGGCCAGTGAAATAATGCTGCTTCTTTGCTGGCATTGGCTGATGTTGTAAACAGGCGTGGGTGTTGAAAAAATCACCGTGATTAGCAAGGGGAGTGGTGGCAGAAGCGTGGTAGAAGGAAGAAATCCTTGCCAAGCTGTGCTGGATCACCATTTTCGGAGGCGTGCTAATCATGATGGGGCAACACTCCCGTTCCGAAGCGTTGTTCTACTACTTCCGCCTGGACGATCAAGTTCCTGAGAACCACCTGCTGCGGCTGATCGAAAAACACATCAGCTTTGCCTTCGTGCAGGAAAAGCTGAAAGATAGTTACAGCCAGACCGGCCGGCCTTCGACTGATCCCGAACTTTTGCTGCGCATCCTGTTGATCGGCGGAGGCGCTGGGGGCGGTAGCAGCTCAACGACAACTCCGCTTCCATCCACTCCCGACTTCTCGCTCTCCGTCTCTCCCTCAACACTCAACGTCGCTCCGGGCAGCTCCGGAGTCATTCCACGAAACACTGCAAGGAGATTGCGACGCGCGCGGAACTCGACCCCGCCGCGTGGCACCTTCATCGCTTCCGCGACACCGCTGCCACCCGCTGGCTCCGCGCGGGGATCGACGTGCGCACCGTGCAAGAGTGGCTAGGCCACGAGTCGCTTGCGACCACGCAGAAATACCTCGAACCCTCGAAGGAAACAGAAAAGCAGCTGGAAGAAATGAAGCTACCGTTTTAGGAGTGACGCGGGCAGAAAAAAAGCCCACTCCGCAGACGTGGCGGAGTGAGCGAGCACATCCCTCTATAACTTCTGGTGGCAGTCCAGGAAATCACGCCGCCCGAGTTTTTTCCGCGATCTGGTACGTCCCTTCCCAAGTATTTTCAACTTCCACAGGCGAAGTCATCTTGCCCTTGTAGCTGCCGCCACCGGTAAGACCCTCGAGTTTTCCCGTGCCGCCGACAAATATCCATACGCCCTCAATGGTGACTTGTCCGTCGGAAGTGGCGATCCTGCCTTCAAAAGTGCCGAAGTCGCGGTCGCCGTCAGCATGCTCGTTGACGAAGTAGCCGCGCTGCGGACCGTTGCCAGCGATCAAGTCGGCCGTGCCCCAGTAGGTGATTTTGGAGTTGTTCCACTTCGCATCAGATGACTTCTGGACACCTCTGACCTTGAGCAGGTTCAGGTCGTGGTTGGAAACGTCGTACAAAGAAATGGTTGACTGCGAGGTGGCTCTCCCAGAAAAAGAACCCGAAAGATCCGGCATTGTTGCCTCCTTAATGTTGTTGTTAAGTTTTTACAAATACCTTCTCTATCGGTTGAGCGAGTACTGTCCGCAAGGTGTGTGGACTGAAGTTTTCACCCAACGATGCGATGGGCCGTAATTGGCGTGCCCAGTGTCGTCCTTACTGGGACTCGTGTCAACCGAGTGCGGTTGCCCCCACAATCCAGGTCTGGCTAGGCCACGAGTTGCTTGCGACCACGCAGAAATGCCTCGAACCCTCGAAGGAAACGGAGAAGCAGCTCGAAGAAATGAAGCTGCCATTCTAAGGACCGCTTGCGAAAGTCTCATAAGTTGGCTGGCGAGCGGAGAAAGAACAAGGTTTTGAGCACCTTTCATCGCCAAACTGGCAACGTGTTTGCCGTGTTGAAGCTAAAGTTCGGGTTCGTGAAGATGGCTATCGCGGACTGGACAAGAATGCGAACCGCCTGTTTGTGACTTGCGCGCTGGTGAATCTGTTCCTGGCGCGCAAGCGACTGTTGTGCGCTACGGCGTGGTACCGCACGGAGCCGCCGAACCGCCCTTACCGGGGGCAAAAGCAAATGGCATGCCTCGTGGGGAGACCCAAACTACCGACTACCACGGTCTCTGCTCGTCGCTTCACTGTAAAGATTACTTGTTCAGAGATTCCCTAGTTGAGGTGGTTGAACACTCAACAACTGCGATTCCGCTACTGCAGCTGGATCGAACGCTTTCTCGGTAAGACAACGTTGCTCGGCCAAGCCGGGGATAGCGCGTCAGAGTTCTATGCGTGTGCTTGTTCGCGACGCTTCAGGGTCGGCAACCCCTTAATAGATTCCCCAGCCTTTTTCTGCGCGACCCGTATCTCATAGAGACTTTGCAAGTTGAGCCAGAATTCGGCGGTCGTACCCAGGAAGTGGGCGAGGCGCAGGGCGGTGTCGCCCGTGATGGCACGCCTTCCGTTCAGGATCTCGGTGACGCGGTTGGTCGGAACATCCAGCTGCCGCGCCAGCTCCGCGGCGCTCATGCCCAGTTCCTTCAGTTCTTCGGCCAGATGTTCGCCAGGGTGAATCGCGTTAAGAGTCATGATGTTTCTCCTAATGGTAATCAACAATCTCCACGTTGGATGGGCCGGGCGTTGCTTCGGGCCATTCAAAGCAAATCCGCCACTGGTCATTGATGCGAATGCTGTATTGGCCCTTTCGATCCCCTCTCAGCGCTTCAAAACGGTTGCCGGGCAATACGGCAAGGTCCTTAAGCACGACGGACGCCTCTAGTCGGTCCAGCTTCAGGCGGGCGGCGCGTTCGATTCCAGAGAACGCTTTTACCCGTTTACCGGAGGCGAAGGTCTTGGTCCGCTTGTCACGGTAGCTGACGATCATGATCCAGCATAGCTATAATTATGCGTTACGTAAAGCGTCATTGTTTGGAGCACCGAAGTTCGCCGAGCTGCATCCGCGGTATCAAACACCCGCATGCACGGGGGTGCGAGTACTGGACCGCGCACCGCCGCAGGGCTGGCGCGGTCGTGGCGTGCCCGCTGGAAACATGGGCTTTATTCTGCCGAGTCCCGAGCACAGCAAAAGCGGGCGCGCGAGCTGCTGACCCAAAGTCGAGAGCTCTTGAAACAGATGCAAGCCGGCTGAACCGGCAGCGGCTTCACGGTGCATGGGGTTCATCCCGCAGTCTTGTTGTGGGGTGCTCGGTTTCCGCAGTTTAAGGAGTCTGGTCGCGAAGTGGGATGGAGCGGCTCCGCAGCCTACAAACGAAAACGCCCCAGACTCAGTTGAGTCCCTGGGGCGTTCGCCGAACAGCCTCCCCCCGAAGTCTGCTCACAATCAGCCTAAGGGCAGGCGGTGGGTATATGGCCCGAATGGGCTAGGAAAAGCTCTTCGAGTTCCCGCAAGTTCGGGGTGATGTTGGCGCGGAAGCTGCTCACCCGAAGTCGAGAGCTCTTGAATAAGTGAAACAACTTGGGCCGGGCAAAACAGAGCGCCCCGCTCCAGTTCGAGGTGAGGCGCTCAGGTTGAGGACGGTTATTTTCGGTCTAGTTCACCGTGCTGGCGACCGAAGAGAATACATTGTTGGCATTCCCCCCGACTAGGCGAATTGTGCCAACAACGACGACCAGAATGACAGCCAACATCACTGCATATTCCGCGATGTCCTGTCCTTCCTGATTGTTCCAGAGAGATCGAACGATCTTCTTCATTTTGTGTCTCCTATTTGGGGACACAGAATCCAGGAGGTCGCGCCAAGGCGACGAGAGAAAAGAAAAGCAGAACGGCGATTCCAAACTGTTAGGGTCTGAGAAGATTGTGCCTTCCCGTTTCGGGAAAGTCAATCACTGGTTTTGGCGGGTTGGGCAGGGCCGTATCCGGTGCTTGCGACCTGCACTGGCAAGCGCATGATGTGAGGGCTTCGACATCAGTTGTCGCGCATGGCGACCACCATGATCGCCCCGAGAATCGTGGGCAGCGTCGGAGCCTTCTGACCAAATACCCCCACCTGGTCGACGACTCATGCAGCCTGAAATACAGCAGCCGTGAACTCCAATGATCGCAGAACCTCGTCGGCTATCTCAGCGGTCGGAAGTCTGAGTAGGAAGCTAGGCGGCACCTTGGTAAGGGTTCTGAGCTGGTGATCGATCACTTCCGGGTCAAGTCCGAATTTAACAAGGACGGCTCTCGCTCTCTCGACCGTGTCGTACCTGTGCGCTGCGCCAGAGCTTAGACCGTGCTTGACCACCGAGATTTCAACTCCGTCTCCCTCTGTCTTGTTAATGAAAATGTCTGCTGTCATGGTAAGTACACACACTCCTCTAAAATCTGTGCGGTGGCAATAGGGCCAATACTGTATGTGGACGTCCGGCGGAGCCTAACGGTCTTGACAAAATAATCGGAGTCTGGAGGCACCCCAACGGGGACCACTGCATCATGGTTAACTGTTAGCGCGCGCAGCCGCCATTTTTCCTGCGAGATCTCACGTTCCATCGTGCTCAGGTCGATAACTGGTGCTCGCGTGTCATCAGCGATTTTGAACCCACGCCAGATCCAACCATATTCCCGATTCACATTTTGGGCTTGGTATTGCTCATCCGCAACCCTCTCGTTTGCATCTCATAGGCTTACAATTAAGTGTTCGATGACTGCATGTTGCCCGATTTCACCGGGAATGAATCCGCGACGACCTCAAAAGAGGAGGTAATGTGAAGTGCGGCTGCTTAGCGTTCGGCTGATTGTTTCGCTCATCTTGGGAGTTACGCTTGTTTCCCTGTTGTCCACGTACTACGAAGTCCGAAGGGAGAAGCAGGGCCTGCGAAATGACCTGGAGCGGAGGGCAGAGGTTCTTGGGGAGAGTCTCGTGGAAAATGTCGAGCCTTATCTCGACGGGAAATCGCTCAAGCAACTTCAGAAAATCGTCGGTCGATTCAGCAATCGGGAACACCTGGTTGGAGTGGCTATCCTCAACGCCGGTCTGGAACCCATTGCGCAGTCTGCGGGACTGCCCCAACAAATCAAGGTCAAGTCTCTAGCGCTCCCGGAAGCAATTGCGGACAACAAGAAGCAAAGCCATTTCATTCGCCGGGACGGCAGGTTGCAGAATATCTATGCACTTCCTTTGCATAGGAATGATGAGGTTGTGGGCGAACTGGTCATTGTTCACGATGCCGACTATATCGATGCACAGACTGCCCACGTATGGCGTGAAACTTTCTTGCGAGTGCTGATTCTTGTCGTTCTGATCGCGTTCGTTACGCTGATGATCGTCCGCTGGAGCATCGCAGGGCCGATTGCCCACGCCGCGCAGTGGATGAAGAGTCTACGGACCGGAAGAGTGGGAGGTTTTCGGGCTATTATGCCCGACCTGGACTTGCTTCGCCCGCTGGCGAGAGAGATGGAAACTTTGGCGGAAAGCTTAACGGCCGCGCGGTCAGCCGCGGAAAAAGAGGCGCAACTACGTGAAGCCGGCGAATCGCTCTGGACGCCGGAACGACTTTCAGTGTATGTGCGCGGCAAGCTTGGCAACAGTCATTTGTTTGTGGTTTCCAACCGCGAGCCCTACAGCCACATTCGAAGGGGTAATTCAGTACAGGCCGTTGTCCCGGCGAGCGGACTTGTGACCGCGTTGGAGCCAGTGCTATGTGCTTGCGATGGGACGTGGGTGGCACACGGGAGCGGGGATGCAGACCTCGAGACAGTCGATGGCAAGGACTGCCTGCGTGTCCCTCCTCAGGAACCGAAGTACACGCTGCGAAGAGTCTGGCTTACGAAAGAGGAAGAAGAAGGCTACTACTACGGTTTCGCCAACGAGGGCCTCTGGCCCCTCTGCCACATCGCTCACACGCGGCCGATGTTTCGGGTATCTGACTGGGAGCACTATTGCAGGGCAAACGAGAAGTTTGCAAAAGCAGTACTGGAGGAGATGGAGGGCACTGAACATCCGGTGCTCCTTGTTCAGGACTACCACTTCGCCCTTCTGCCACGTCTGGTGAAAAAAGCGCGCCCGGACGCGCGGGTGGCTATTTTCTGGCACATCCCGTGGCCAAACCCTGAAACTTTCGGAATCTGTCCATGGCAGCGTGAGTTACTCGAGGGCCTGTTAGGTGCGGACCTGATCGGGTTCCATATTCAATCGCACTGTACCAGCTTTTTACAGACCGTCGATCGCACGCTGGAATCACGCATCGACTGGGATCACTTCACCGTTAACCGCGAGAACCATCGAACCACAGTGAAGCCCTTTCCCATCAGCGTGGGCATCTCCGGCCCCTCAGTTCACCAGCCTGAGCAGAACGCCTATCTGGACCGGGCAACGCTGCTGCAGGAATCTGGTGTCGAAGCGTTGTTTCTGGGAGTGGGAGTGGATCGCGTGGATTACACCAAGGGCATCCTGGAACGTTTTCTGGCAATCGAACGAATGTTGGAGAAATACCCCGTCTACCAACAGAAGTTCACGTTCGTGCAGATTGGAGCCCCCAGCCGAACTCACATCAAGCGCTATCACGATTTCCTTGCTGACGTGCAGGCCGAATCTGAGCGCATTAATTGGCGCTTTCAAACGGGCAAGTGGAAGCCTATCGTCTTTTTGAACCGGCAGCACAACCACGCCGAGATTGAACGTTACTACCGGGCTGCCGACGTTTGTCTGGTCACTTCACTGCATGATGGAATGAATCTCGTGGCCAAGGAGTTTGTCGCCGCTCGGGACGATGAACAAGGAGTGTTGATCCTTAGCCGTTTTACCGGAGCCGCTCGTGAGCTGCGTGATGCGGTCATGGTAAATCCTTATGACATCGAACGCACAGCGGATGCAATCCGTTATGCGCTCGAGATGGAGCCCGAAGCACGCACCGCCCGCATGGAGCGACTGCGCAAGGTAGTGAGGGAACAAAACATTTATCGCTGGGCGGGAAATCTGATCGGGGATCTTTGTGACATTCGTCTCGAGATCCCGCGCGATGCTAGAGCAGAAAACAGAGTCGTAGCCGCCTCCTGAGTCGTTCTTGTCTCCCGCCGAGCCTGCCTTTTGGAGATCACGTGAATTTTCTCAGCCACCGCTGACTGCAGGTACGATCGAAATCTCCATTACTGCGGGCGACGGCGCCGAGAGTTTGGAAGAGTTCCATGCTTTGCTCGAAGACCTCGGCGACGCCTATGATCCGGTTGGAGTGGTTGAGGAAATCCTCGTGCAAACCATCGCCACAACTCTGTGGAGGAAAGCGCGCGTCATTCGGGCGGAGAACGGCGAAATTCGCAAGCAGCTTGACACAGCTGCAGCGGACAGGGCGCTGCCGAATTCAGATAAGGGCAATTTTGACTTGGCGATCTCGGAGATGGAATTGCGGTTGTACAATGCCGAAAATCCGACGGACCAGAAGATGTCAACCATGGAACGACTCTCTGCCGCGCAGCTTGCGCAGAGAACGCTGCGGGAACATGGTTCGGGGCTGGACTACCTGAGTGTGCTTCTGCGGCGGGCGAAATCCGAGATCCAAAGCCAGGGTTTCATATCAGAAAGGCTTCGGAAGAAGATCTTCTCCACGGTTTGCTTCTGGGATTACGGCTTCGCGCTGGGCTGCCTGTCCGGCGGTCCCGGGCGAGGCGGACCCAAAGACTCACTCTCTGAAACCGAAACGTCAAACGCCGATCTTCTCGCCATTATCGAGAACCGACTGGAAAGGCTGGGCACGTTTAAAGAATATTCGGTGGAGCGCGAAAAGCTCGCGGCTGACGCTGAAGGCAAAGCACTCAGCCTGCCGTCCGCGAACGCAATCGACAAACTTCTCCGCTACGAGGCTCACTTGGACCGGCAACTCTATCGCGCCATGGATCAACTGGAGCGTCTGCAACGCCAGCGCAAGGGCGAAAACGTACTGCCGCCTCTCAATATCAATTTGGAAAAAAGGAACTAGGCTTTTTGCGAAACAAAGCCCGAAGTGGTGTGATTTCAGTAACGCCTGAACTGGATTAAACAAAGCCAAAATAGGCCCGGCAACGGCCAATGGAAGATGCCGTATGCATGGGGTGCGAGTACTGGACCGCGCACCGCCGAAGGACTGGCGCGGTCGCGACGGGCGCGCTGGAAAGTTGGGCAATACTCTGCGGCGGCCTAGCGGAGCAAGAGCGTGTGCGTGAGTTGCTGAACAAGAGCCGAGAGCTGTTTGCAGGACGGCTGAACGGCCGGCGTCACGGTGCATGGGGTTCATCCCGCAAGAGCGCGAATGGATGGGGCACCAGGCGAGCAATGGCGCGATATCGCTGGGAGTGATGGCGCTTCTCAAGTTTCCGATCTGGGGCACATTTGGAACATCCGATAGTTTG
>JAIQFF010000167.1 GCA_020073395.1 Terriglobia bacterium | reverse complement strand
GAATCTTTTATCGTGCGCTTCTGGTTGCGAAAGTCGGTATAGATCAACCCATAGCGCTCGGTATAACCCTCCGCCCATTGGAAGTTGTCGAGAAGCGTCCAGGCATGAAAGGCGCGAACCCGAGCTCCATCGGCGATCGCGCGAGCCAGTTCAGCGAGCACTTCGCGGTACCACTGGATTCGGCGCCCATCCGGTACGCGACCACGTTCTTCTTCATCGGGGGCATCGAGATAACCGCAGCCGCTCTCGGTGATTTCGATGATCGGGTGGTTGTACTCCCTTGAAATCTGAGTGACCAGGTCGTACATGCCACGCGGCCACACTTCCAAACCGGCGTCGGTCAGCGGACCCTCTGTGGGCATCGCGGCGCGGAAGCGTGTGTACGGATCGCGCCCGCCCGGTGAATTGCTCTCAATTTCAGTGCCACTGAAATTGCCTCCGCCCAGAAATTGTTCCTTGCTCGCATCCGAGACAATGCGGCGGGTGTAGTAGTGAAAACCCACCCAGTCTAACGGCGCATAGAGGAGTTTTTCGTCGCCCGCCTTAAAGCCCATCAGCTCATAGGGCGGTTCTCCAACGAAAGCCTTCGGGTAATGGCCATGCATGGCCGCCTCCAGAAAGAAGACATTGTTCATGGCATGGTATCGAGCGGCGGCTGCGCGATCCTCGTCTGAGTCAGTCTTCGGGTATGCGGGGGCCATCTCATAAGCGCTCCCCACCGTCGCCTTAGGAGATGCTGCTCTGACTGCACGCTGCGCCTCCGCCTGAGCAAGAGCCAGTGTGTGTGCTGCCTTCAGGAAATCGCTGAAGCTGGTACGGCAAGGCGGAAAGGCACCCGCAGCATAGCCCATGAAGGCGATTGCCCAAGGCATGTTAAAGGGTGCCCAGACCGTGATTCGATCACCGAGATGCTTGGCGAGAATGCCGGCATAGTCTGCGAAGTAGTTGGCTAGATCCCGGTTTGGCCAGCCGCCTCGATCCTCGAGTGCTTGTGGAAGATCCCAGTGATACATGGTGCACCAAGGCCGGATGCCAGCTTCAAGAAGAGCATCGACGAGGCGGCTATAGTGATCGATCCCCTTCATGTTCGGGGTTCCGGTTCCGACAGGCTGAATGCGTGGCCAGGAAATGGAAAAACGGTAGCTCTTCTGGTTGAGGCGTTTGGCCAATGCGATGTCCTGCGGATACAGGTGGTACTGATCGCAGGCAACGTCGCCGGTCACGCCACCCCTTACTTTCCCGGGTGTATGAGCGAATCTGTCCCATATAGATTCCCCCTTGCCGTCCTCATTCCATGCGCCTTCTACCTGGTAGGAGGCCGTGGCGGTACCCCAAAGAAAACCTTCTGGAAAATGCGCCGTTTGAATTGCCGCTTCGGGCACCGAACCGGGAATCTGATCTGCGAAGAGCGGCGCAGCCGCGTAGCAAGGATGGCGATAGAGCACAGCGCCTGCTGCTGCGGCCAGGGAACGAGTTACAAATTGGCGACGGTCCATGATGAGCCCTAGTTCCTTAGAGGTTAGCGCAGAATCTGTGCTTTACCCTTCAAATTCAGTTTCAGCCGAGCGACTTGCCAGACCGGTAGCGCGAAGTCGGCGTAGCGGAAGCGATCTGCGATTCCGCGCCTACCAGTCCCTCCCGAATCACGGGCTGACCGGAAAGAGTTCTTAAGTTAGCGCTTATGGGGCAATGCCCGGGGGAGGACCCCGCTCCACCAAGCCCTCTACTGAGTGGTCGACTGTTCCACCTTCACCGGCCCGAGCAGCCCAGACGGAAGCAACGGCGAATTCGCCTTGTACGGCTTCACATCCGCAAACGTATATTTGGTGGTTGCGTCGGGTTGTTGATCACCGATCAGCCGGTTGACCCACGCATTGGTCACCTTAACGGTCACTTCGTTCGCACCCGGCTTCAGGGCACCGCTCACATCCACCCGGTACGGCGCGTGCCAAACGATGCCCAGTGATTTACCGTTCACCGTCACCTCAGCCAGATTCTTCACCTCACCCAGATCTAACCATACCTTTGCCCCGCGCTTGAACCAGCCCGATGAAGCCTGGATGGTCTTGGTGTAGGTGCCGGTCCCGGAGAAATACTTCACTCCTGTATCCTGGCTGTCGCTCCACGAAACAAGCTTGTCCAGCGTGACCGATGCCGGCGCACCACGGCCCGGCTGGAAGCTCACATTCCACGGGCCATCCACGGTTGCCAGCTGCGTCTCCACCACCTTGGGCAAGGTGAGAGAGTTAGCCTTCGCGGGCTTGCGGAACACGACGAATACCGTGCCCCAGGGCTCGAGATGCAGTGGAACGGTGGTCCGGCCGTCGGCGATGTTGTACGACGCGGGTTCCGATTTGCCGGTTTCGGCGTACCACAACTCCGGCGCTTTGCCAGTCACGCGGAAGCTCGCATCCACCGTCTCGTCGCGATCGTTGCGGTTGTCGAGGAAGTAGATGTCGCCGTCAGCCAGCTTGCGATGCACAAACAGGATCCGCGTATCGCTCTGCGGCTTGGTGTGGTCAAAGTCAGGGGCCACGGCCAGCGCCTTCAAGGTTGCTTCGGCGTTCTGTCCCGCATACACTTTGCCCTTGCCTACCGAGTGCACGCCGGTCCCATCGCCGAACAGTTCATCGTTCAGCTTCTTGAATTCAGCCGCATCGTCAGCCAGGCTGGGCGTGTCTGTCGGCTTCTCGCCCGCCACCACCGCACCCTGCTCCACCAGTTTGTGGATGCCGCGGAGCACCGGCAGCGACATGTGTTTGCTATACGCATCCAGCGCCAGAACACGATAGCTCATCCCGCTCCTGGTGGTGATTCGACCATCCGCCACGCTCAGTTCGTGGATCAGGCCATCGGCGCTGATGTAGTCAAATCCATAACCCGGAGGCACATCGGGTGACTTCTGGTCGAAGATTGCGGTGATGTTGGAGTCCTCACCGTAGAAGTAAATTACGTCCGCGGCAAAGCGCCCTTGCTGCAATAGATACGAGCTGCGCGCCAGATAATCTGTCCACGCTCCGGCCTGCTCTGCCCAGGTCTCGTTGCGATTGAACCATTGTCCGAAGGGCCCGAGGGTCAGCCCCGGAGCCTTATCGATCAGGGGCTGGTGCGCGGATTCGTGAATGACAAAGCGATTGATGCCGTTCAACAACTCCTGGTCCGCCGTCGGCTTCAAAGTTGCCGGCGACCATGCCCAAGGCGCGGCGGCCGCGGTCAGCGACTCCGCCGCCGCAAGATTCTGGCCATAGATATGCGCCACCGACGCTGACTCACGGTCATCCGCGTTGTAGCCGTATTGTTCCTTGTTGACGCCCGGGACTTGCGTCCACATCGCGCTCATCGGGACCTCAGCCAGCTTCTTCACCTCCATGCCATCGGCGACGAACGCTCGTCCGCTCTCGTGCGATTCCGAATAGTGGCCGATGCCCCGCTCCTTCAGCGATGCCTGCACCTGGCCGTAGTGCTCGTCCGCGATCAAATCGGCAATGGTCTTGCGGAAATCCCACAGGAACTGGTCGCTGGCTTCAGCGCTTTCGACCACCCGCCCGGTCAGGACCGGCATCCACGGCGCAGGATCATAGCCGCGCCGCTTCTTGAACTGGGCCATCATGTCATCGGTCCAGTTCTGTGAACCTGCCTCCCAGCTATCGGTAATCACATAGCGGATACCGCGCTTGCCGATGTAGTCCGCGCCTACGGTGTCCTTATAGCTGTTGACGTAGCCGTCCATGTAATTCTTCACATAGCCGCTATTGAGCTTGTCCACCTCAAGGCCGGTGGCTTCTGCGGTCGCGGGATGGTTGGTGATTCCTAACAGTGAATAACCAAAACGGAGCACCACCCAATTGCCCGCCGGTGGCGTCCAGTCGAGAGTGCCGTCGGAGCGCATCTTCGAAGTCAGGTCGATCACGTCGGATTTGGAAACGACTTCGGACGCCGGGACTGGAGGAGTCGCGAACTCGTACACATCGGGCACGGGAGTAAAGGCCGCCTTCTCTTCGAAGCGGTTGACCCGCGCGCCCGGATGCAGGGCCAACTCGGCAATTTCATAGTCGGTTGGAGGCGCGCCGATCTTTATGCCCAGGGATTCGGGATCGATGCCGCTGGCCCACGCCGGCACAGGAGGTGGAGGCGTGCGCTTGAACGTGACCCGGAAAAACTTCGCCGTCACCGCTGGGAACGAAAGCGTATGTTCCGGAGCGCCGCCCTCGGGCACCTTCACAACCAGGCGGAAGCTTTGCCCATCGTCGCTGGCTTCGAGCGATTTCTCCGGGTTGCTGATCCCGGCCACCATGGCGGTGATGAAGTCCACGCTTTTGGTGACGATGGTGAGGGAACGCATCGTCTGGGGCTGCGCAAATTCGTACTGGATCCAGCTTCTCTCACCGGCTTTCGGAATAGGAAGGTTCGTCGTCTTTTCCAGGTCGGCGTCGTCGAGCATGGCTGCGTCAGGAGTTCCTGCGCTGGCCGTCACCTTCGCCTGCAACGATTCCGCGGACACGTCACCTGGCGGCCTGCGGTATGCGATCACTGCGGCGTCCGCGTAGAACTGGGGAGGCGGGGGAGCGCCCGCCGGAGCGGCCAGAAGATCACGAACACCCAGGTTCTGAAATGCTCCTGTGTTCGACGGCGGATGGGCCAGGGTACCCGTGAACGGTTTCCCCCCTTCGACCAACGTCTCACTCCAAACGTACTTCTTCATACCCTGCGATGCCGGGACCCATGGACCACCGGTCTCACTCCAGCCCGGAGAACCTGCAATTGCCTCTTCCATTCCCAGTTGATCGGCGAGCGTGGTCGCGTATTTGAAAGCATCCTTCCACTCCGGTGTCATGTATGCCAGGCGATGGTCCACGACCAGGGGCGTGGCCAGGGCGGCATCGAAGTTCTGGAACCCTCCCAGTCGCACGCGGTGCATCCACTCCAGGTCCAACTTGATGCCCTCCTTGCTGATGTTGCCATTCATCCAGTGCCACCAGACTCGCGGCTTCGCCGAATCCGGCGGTTGCCGGAAGCCCTGCTCCAGTGTGTCGCTCGAACTCTGGCCGATAGTCAAACCAGTTATGGCAGTCAATATGATTCCAAGCGCGACTACGCGCAGTAACAATGAGCGGTCTCGGTTCATGTCAGTATGTCCTTCCTGTACGCGGCATTTGGGAGGAAATCTGGTAAAGAATAATGAGGATTCGGACCGCTAAGGCTTGCGAACTCTAAGGGCACCGGAAACTGCCAAACGAGGATTTCCAGACCCACCCCTCCAGCGAAAATCACTAAGTTGGATTGCGGCGCCACTTTAACGAGCGCGAGGGCGCCCTGTCAAGCAAAATGAATATATTTACCTATTGGATTATCGCAGCCAGGGCGCGGCCGGCAACTGGGACTTAGAGGGCCGGCGAGAAATCGGTCAACGCCATGAAAGTGGAATCAACCTTCTCCACCAGCTTTCCGTTTACCTCGGACGCATCGCGCACTTTCTGCCATTCGGGATCGTCCCCAAATGCCTTCCAGTTGCTGACCGCAGCTTCCCTGCTAGGGTGAGCCAGAATATAGATGAGCGTCTTGCCCTTCAACGGATCGTCGAACGGAGTCCAGTAGGCCACGTTCTTCATCCCATGCTTCTCAAAGAGCTTCGTGGTGTGCTCCCGAAAGCGTTTCAGCAGGTCATCGAGCTTGCCTTCGTTAGCATGGTAAATGCGAAGTTCATAAACCGTAGATGCCGATCCCTCCGGTCCGGCTTTATCGGGTTGCGCCGCCGCCCAGACTGCTGTGGGGAGGAGCGCGATGGTTGGGATCGCCTGCAGCAGAGATCTTCTGTCCATGTTCCGCCTTCCAGATGAAGTGACTTCCCCGAACAGCTTACTCTTCAATCGTGAATGTATAGGATCCCGCGCCCGCTTCATAGATCGCGTTGTGGCTGTCTCTGAGAACGAATGACACTCCCGCGCTATGCCGGATATCCTTACCGCCCTCCAGAATCCTTGTTGCCACACCGCCCGGCAAATAAAGCAGGCCGGTCGTATTCGGCGGAATCACTACGTCCCATTTGATCGAGTTGCCATCAGACTTCCAGTTCGAGGTGATTGATCCGTACGACGAATCGTATGTCGCCTTGGCCTCACCCAGCGTGGCATCGAATTGCGGATGCAGCAGGATGCGATGGAAGCCGGGATCCTCGGCCGACTCGTCGATGCCGGCAGCGTAGCGGTACAGCCACTCGGCCACGGCGCCGTAGGCATAGTGATTGTAGGAATTCATCGAGGGATCGCCCATCATCTGGTCACCGTTCCACCGCTCCCACATGGTGGTCGCGCCGTGCTCGATCATGTATCCCCAGGAAGGGTAAGTGTTCTGGAGCAGCAAACGGTAAGCCACATCGCTGTGGCCGCTGTTGCTGAGCTCGATCATCAAATAAGGAGTGCCCAGAAACCCGGTGGTCAGATGCCAGTCGTGGGCCTTGATGTCTTCGACCAGTTTATCCTCAGCGATCGCCCGATCTTTTTGTGACAGCAAATTCATGTGCAGGGCCAGCACGTAACTGGTCTGGCTGCCGGTTCCAACCGTGCCATCGGGTTTCACGTATTCCTGGTTGAATGCCGTCCGGATCTTCTCGAAGAGTCCTCGGTACTTCTGCTCATCCTGGGGCCGGTCGAGCGCCTGCGCCATGCGCATCATCAGCGAGGCATCATACGCCCAGAACGCCGTGGCGATCAGGTCTTTTGAAGTCGTGCTACCGATGGCGAGCCAATCGCCGTAGTCGTTTCCCCGCTCTTTCAGCCAGAGGTAGTTCGGGTTCGAGCCCGCGATGTGCTCCATCCACTTTTCCATCGCTGCCCAGTTGTCTTCGAGAATGCGGGTATCGCGAAATTGCAGATAGGCAGCCCACGGAATGATCACACCGGCATCGGCCCAACCGGCAACGCTCTCTCCCGTGGGGCCAACGCGGGGTGAAACGTCGGCGAAAGCGCCTGCCGGACTTTGCGCGTCCCGAATATCGGTGGTGAATTTGTGGGAGAAGGACGCCAGGTTCGCGTTGAAGGATGCGGTTCGCCAGAAGACTTCGGCATCGCCCATCCAGCCCAGACGCTCGTCGCGCTGCGGACAATCAGTGGGCACGCTCAGGAAATTTCCGCGCTGCCCCCAAAGTATGTTGCTCCACAACTGATTCACGGTCTGGTTTCCCGTGCTGAACTGCATGGTGAACGGCGCGGCAGTGTAGAACACGACGCCTTCAATTGCATCCTGCGTGGGTGTTCCCGGGTAGCCGGTAAGTTCGACGTAGCGGAAGCCATGGAAAGTAAAATGAGGTTCAAACGATTCGCTTCCCTTCCCGCGCAAGATGTACGTGTCGGTGGCCTCGGCTGTACGCAAGTTCTCGGTGTAGAGCTCGCCATTCGGCTTGAGCACCTCTCCAAACCGCAGGCGCACCTTGGTTCCAGCCTTGCCGGAAACGTGCAACCGCGCCCAGCCAACCATGTTCTGCCCCAGATCGAAGATGTACACTCCGGGCGTCGGATTGGTAACGGTCTTGGGCTTGAGTATCTCGTTGACCCGGATAGGTTGAAAGTCCTGCGCGACCAGGGGAGCCTGAGGTGGCGGCGCGGTCGTGACCGCTCCCCAGCGCGAGTCGGAGAACGATGCCTGGCCCCACCCGCTCGGTTCCAGCCGGGCATCATAGTTTTCGCCATTGTAGATTTCCGATTCGAGAATGGGAGACGGTTTCGCCTTCCAGGATTCATCGCTCAGAACGGAATCACGCGAGCCGTCGCTATACTCGACCTCGAGTTGCACCAGCAACCGGACCGGCGGCGGGCCAAAGTTGTATCGGGTCTGCAACCAGCCCAGGCCATCGGCATACCAGCCTCCACCCAGAATCGCGCCGATGGCGTTTCCGCCCTGCCGCACCTGCGACGTAACGTCATAGACCTGATAAACCACTCGCTTGCGATAGTCGGTCCAGCCCGGAGCCAGAACATCGTTCCCGACGCGCTGGCCGTTCAAATACAGCTGATAGGTTCCCAACGCAGTCGAATAAATTCGAGCGCTCCGCACCGCCTTGGCCACGCTGAAGTTTCGCCGCAGCATATCTACCGGCTGAGCTGGCCAGGGAGTGCCCAGTGGCGCTTCGCCGATTTCCGCCACCACGGCCGCCGCGGGCCACGATGAATCGTCAAACGTTTGCCCCACCCAGGCGTTGCCGGTTTGCTCCGGCGCTGTCTTCCATTCGGGTCCGGAAACGAAGCGTTCGATCTTTCCGTCGGCTGTCTGCACCCGGAGAAGCGCTATGAATCCAGCCTGCGGAGGCCGGTTGCCCTCCTCCTGCTGGACAATCGCCTCAGCCGCCAGCGAATTCGCGCCTGCGTTCAGGAGCTTGCCGACTGGTATGACTCGAAAATAACCCCAGGGATCTTGAGCTCGTCCGAACTTGCCCATCGGCGACTCGACTACCACCTGCTTGCCGTTGACCCAGGCGGCCACATTGTCCTTAGCGGTGATGAAGAGGGTGGCCTCTTTGGGTTTTTGCGCCAGCTTGAAGCTGAAGCGAAAATCGTGTTTGCCGGGCGTGGCTTTGGTCAGCGCATTATCATCTGCCGCCCAGATCCATTTCGGCGACGATTCATAATCTCCGCGCTCGAGCGGCATGTCGCGCGTGATCCATTTGGCTTTCCAGTCGTCGGGAGACAGCAGTCCCGTCTCCCACCAACTGGCCTGACTGTAGGACGAGGCTTGCCCCTGCGCATCCCAAACCCGCACCTGCCAGTAGTAGCGCCGGCGAGACTCGACAGCGGGACCGCCATAGGGAACATTGACAGACTGATCGGATTCAACGCGACCGCTGTCCCACACCTCGGCCCGATCCTGCGCCAGAGCTTCCGGAGAGCTGGCCACCCGAATTTCATACGCGGCCTGCCGGGCGCCGCGCCTCGAATCCTGGAGCTGCCACGAAAGCCGGGGATGAGTAATGTCGATCCCCAGCGGCTCCTGCATGCCTTCGCATTGCAGATGCGCGGGCGCACTGCCTTCCAAGGCTAAAGTAGCGAGAGACAACGGTCCGCTAAACAGAAACAAGAGCGCGAGCGAAAGGGCCAATCTCTGGAAGTTGCCGGTTCGCGTGAAAATTCTTGCCACCATTGCAGTCAATCCCTTGGACATGGGCAGGGGCTCCTATGAAAGTTCCCTATTGTACTTATTTGTCTTTTGGATTGACAGTGGCGAGTTAGCAGGAAATTTGCGCGAGGGTGCGGGCACGGGTCCTCAGGAGGGCAACCGAGCTGACCGTTCACCATCGGTTTTTCTGCTGACACGACGAATGATTGGAGCGACGGACGGCGCTAGGACTTGCTGCGTGCGGCCCACTCGGCATCGAATCGCGCCCGATCATAGAAAGATTTCTGCGTTCCCACCCCGGTGGTTGAGAGTCCCGCATATAAATTCGCGCGTCGGACAGCCTCGCGCTCGGGAAGGCCTTCTCCGAGGAAGACGGCGAAGCTGCCGATAAAGGCGTCGCCGGCGCCGGTGCTGTCGATACTCTTGACCGGAAACGCCGGCAAGTGCTCCATGCCTTCTTTGCCTGCCAGCAGCGAACCGTTGGCGCCAAGGGTAATAATGACGCGGCGAATGCCGTAGCTGAGCAGTTTCTCCGCACACTTTTTCGCGTCTTCGACATTCTTCACCGGCATTCCGGTAATGGTCTCGGCCTCGCTTTCATTAGGGACGAAGTAATCCAGCCCCTCGACGGCCTTGATATCGATGGGCTGGCCGGGGGCGGGATTCAGGATGCAGCGGATTCCGCTCTTCCGCGCAAAAGCCACGGTGTAGTAAACCGTCTCCAGCGGAATTTCGAACTGGAGCACGATGCAATCGACTGTCTTCAGCAGGTCGGCGGCCGCATCCACGTCGGCCGGTTTCAATTCGTCGTTTGCGCCTTTGACCACGAAGATGCGGTTTTGTCCGCTGGACTCGACGAAGATTGGCGCCACGCCGCTGGAGACGCCCGGTACTTGCTTGACGTGTGTGGTATCAATCCCCAGCTTCTTGAAGTTCTCGATCGTGGCCGGGCCGAACAGATCGCTGCCAACCCGCGCCACCATGAATACGGACGCCCCGCACAGCTTGGCGGCGGTCGCCTGGTTGGCGCCCTTGCCTCCGAATCCCAGGTCGAATTTTTGGCCGAAGATGGTTTCGCCGGGCTTGGGAAAGCGGTCGGTGAAGGTGGTGAGATCAATATTCGCGCTGCCCACCACCGCAATTCGAGGAATTTTCGCCATGATTTTAGGAGACTACAGACAAATTTGATCCCTACTACGAAACGCAAAGGTGAAGAAAGGCGAGTCTATTCAGCGGCTCAGATAGTGTCAACGTTTGCGCCGGGCATTGCACCTCACTCACCGTACGGAACCCAAATATTCTTCACCTGGGTGGCATGCTGCAGGAACCAGCGGCCTTCGCCCTGTGTCACGTCGAACCAATCGATGGCTCGGCCTTCGTTGGTGAATACCTGCTTGAGATTGCCGACCGAGTAAGCTTTCGCGGCAGTGGCGCTGGCCTCATCCGCAAAACACCAGATGGCATCTACGTCGTCGTGCTCGGCCAGAGTCTTCAGGAGTTGGGAAGTGTAGCCGGTGACGATGTTGACCGCTCCGCCAGGCAAATCGCTGGTATCGAAAAGTTGGTACAACTCGGCGGTGATTAAAGGATACGTTTCAGAGGGCACCACGACGGCCACATTGCCGCCCGCCAGCACCGGCATCACGAGTGACAAGAACCCGAGCAGGGGCGCCTGATTCGGGCAGATGATCCCGACCGTTCCAAGAGGTTCATTCATCGCCAGCGCGACATTGCGGAAGGGAGGATTGTGTACTGCCCCGTCGAACTTGTCCGCCCAGGCTGCGTAAGAAAAGATGCGCTCGATGCCCAGATTGACTTCGGCTGCGGCCTGGGTTTCTCCGACAACTGCCGCCAAGCCGCGCGCGATTTCTTCACCCCGTAGTGAAAGATTCTCCGCAATGTAATAAAGGACCTGCGCCCGGTTGTGTGCCGTCGCCTTCGCCCATCCGGAGGCTTTGTGTGCCGCTTCGACCGCATTCCGAATATCTTTGCGGTTGCCCAGCGGCGCCTCGCCCAGAAGCCGGCCATCCGCGGCACGCACTTCCATGCTGTAGCCGGAGTCGGGACGCGCTTGCTTACCTCCGATGTAAAGTTTCACGGTGCGGTCGATTGCTGGCGTTGCCAGATTCGAATCGTCGTTTGATTTCTGTTGCAACGGCGGCTTCGCAGCGGGCAGCGCGGGAGCGTTTTTGAACCAGGCGGGCTCCA
>JAIQFF010000166.1 GCA_020073395.1 Terriglobia bacterium | reverse complement strand
AAAGCAAACCTTGCTATAATCGCGCAAGGTTAGAAGCAATATCCGCAAACTGTCAAGCAAAAAATAGCGCTACGACTGATCGTTGAAATCGGGGGAGCAGGGCTCGGGGATGAAGCCGGCAGAGCGAAAACCCTACTTGAAAATCGGCGATGTGGCACGCCTGGTCGGCGTTTCCCCGTCCGTCATCCGCTCCTGGGAAAGCCTGGGCCTCACCCGTCCGCACCGCACCGCCAGCAAGTACCGCCTGTACGCGCCAGAAGACGTGAAGCTGCTCAAGCGGGCGCGCTTCCTGCGCAAGGTGCGCGGCATGAACGCGCCGGCCATCGTGCAACTTCTGAAGCGCGACGGCCTGCTGCGGTCCGCTTCGAACGGCACCTCCAATGCGATCGGCACACGCCTGCGCCAGCTGCGCATCCGCCGTGGGCTCTCTCTGGCGCAGGTGGCGAAAGCGGTTGGAATCTCGCTGGGGTTCCTGAGCGCGCTCGAGCGCTCGCACATGAGCGCTTCGGTTTCGACCCTGCGCAAGCTGGCGCGGTTCTACAAGACCAACATCCTGGACTTCTTTGATCCTGCGGAACCGAATGTCCGTCTGGTGTCACCGGACAAGCGCAAGGTGCTCGAAGCCGGCCCGGGGGTGCGCATGGAATTGCTGGCCTGGGGCAACACCGTGATGGAGCCGCACCTGTTTCGCATCGCTCCCCACTCCGGCAGCGGCGAGTCTTACCATCATGAAGGCGAGGAATTTTTGTACATCCTGCAGGGAGAATTGCAGATTTCTCTGGAAGAAGAGGAGTACCATCTCCAGCCGGGCGACAGTTTCTATTTCGAGAGCGCGACGCCCCATAGCTGGAAAAATCCTGGGCGCAGCGAGACCTGGGTGCTATGGGTCAACACGCCGCCCACCTTCTAGCAGGCGGCGGTATTCTGAAAAACGGAAAGACGGGGAGCAAAGCTTGGTCGAATCCGGGAAGTCTCACATCGGGCGGCATCATCTTTTAGTTTCTCTTGTTGTACTCACCGTGTTAGGCGGCGCGTGGGCGCACCCCTCGCCGGTAGCGGACACTGTTATCGTGAATGCGCGGATCTACACCGTCAACGCCAATCAGCCGTGGGCAGAGGCAGTTGCCATCCGGGGAGAAAAAATCCTCGCCGTAGGGAGCGCGAAAGAGATTGCCGGCTATCGGGGAGCATCTACCAAAGTCATCGACGCTCAGGGCAAGCTGGTTTTGCCGGGCTTCACTGACTGTCACATCCACTTCATGGAAGGCTCTCTCGTTCTCACTCAAGTGGATCTCAACGGATCGAAGTCCGTGGCTGAGATCCGAAGGCGGGTGAAGGCATACGCCGAGGCTCATCCTGAAGAAAAATGGATTCTGGGCATGGGCTGGACCTACCCGACATTCGGTCCCTCCGCTCTGCCGGACAAAAAGTTCCTCGACGAAGTGGTTCCCGATCGTCCGGTATTCCTGCGCGCTTTCGACGGCCACAGCTCCTGGGCCAATAGCAAGGCGCTGGCCATGGCTGGCATCACCCGCGACACACCCGATCCTCCGAACGGAAGGATCATGCGCGACGCCCAGGGCGAAGCTACGGGAGCGCTTCAGGAATCGGCCGACGACCTGATCGACAAGTTCACTCCGAAACCGACTCCGGAAGAACGTTTGGCGGCGCTTCGCCTGGGAATGCACGAGTCCAACAAGTTCGGACTGGTGCGAGTGCACAGCGCTGGCGGAGATTTCGAGTGGCTAGACCTCTATAACCAACTGCGGCAGGAGCAGGAGCTGACGCTCCGGTTCTACATTGCATACTTTCTCGATCCGCCCGAACTCAAACCCGATGAGATCGAAAAGATTGAGCAGGCGCGCCGCACTTATCATGACGATTGGATTTCGGGCGGCGTGGTCAAGACTATGCTCGACGGCGTGGTGGAAGCTCACACCGCGGCCATGCTCGAACCCTACAGCGACGATCCCACCAAGATCGGCAAGATGTTTTGGGACCCCGCGAAATACAAGCAAGCCGTCACCGAACTCGACCACCGCGGACTGCAGATTTTTACTCATGCCATCGGCGACAAAGCGGTGCGACTCGCGCTCGACGCTTATCAGGGAGCGGCTGAAACCAATCATACCCACGACATGCGTCCCCGGATCGAGCACATCGAGACCATCAGCGCCCAGGATATCTCGCGCTTCGGCAACCTCGGAGTCGTGGCCAGCTTCCAGCCGCTGCATGCCTATCCCGACGAAGACACGCTCGGCATCTGGGCGCGCAACGTGGGCCAGGAGCGAGCCCAACGGGCCTGGGTGTGGCACAGCATCGAGAGCACCGGCGGTGTGCTTGCCTTCGGCAGCGACTGGCCGGTGGTGACGCTGAATCCCTGGCCGGGGGTGCAGAATGCTCTCACCCGGAAGACGAAGGAAGGCGATCCTCCCGGCGGTTTTGTGCCGCAGGAGCGTGTCAGCCTCGAAGACACAATCAAGGCCTATACTCTGGGCGCCGCGTTTGCTGGGCATCGCGAAAAGAAGGAAGGCTCGATCGAGGCTGGTAAGCTGGCCGACCTGATTGTGCTTTCCCAGGACCTGTTCAAACTCGATCCCAGCAAAGTTGCGGACATGAAAGTGTCGTTAACTATGGTAGGCGGAAAAGTCGTCTATCAGGCGCCCGAGCAGCCGGCTACAGCGGAGATGAAGTGATGATCCGGCGTTTAGCGTTCTTGCTTTCACTGTTTGCCGCCGTCGTTCTCCTGGGTTCCTGCGGCAAGAAGACTCCCACCCTGAACCTGCTGGTCTGGGAAGGCTATGCCGATCCGTCCTTCGTGCACGCCTTCGAAGAAAAATACCACTGCAAGGTTTCCGCCTCCTACATGGGATCGAGTGACGAACTGGTCGCCAAACTGCGCGGCGGCAGCGCGGGAAATTACGACGTGATCTCACCTTCGAGCGACGTCGCTACTTCGATTGCCGAGGCGGGGTTGGCTCTGCCGCTCGATCTCTCGCAGGTTCCCAGTTACAGCCAGCTCTCGCCTCAGCTCACTTCCCTGCCACTGGTCCGCATAAAGGGGAAGGTGTACGGCGTGCCCTTCATGTGGGGACCGGACCCACTCATCTACGACACCACAGTCTTCTCGAAGCCGCCCGAGAGCTGGACCGTCTTCTGGGACCCCAAGTATCGCGGCAAAATTTCCGTGTGGGACGATCTTTCGACGGTGTACATGGCAGCGCAAATTCTGGGCTACGACAAGCCTGATCCTTCGCAACTCTACAACCTGACCGACGAACAGCTTGAGGCGGTCAAGAAGAAGCTGCTGGACTTGAAGCCGAACATCCGCAAGATGTGGTCCACCGGAGGCGAGCTGACCAATCTGTTCCAGAATCACGAGGTGGTCGCAGCCATGGGCTGGCCGCTGATGGCTAACCAACTCCGCAAGATCAATTTTCCCGTCGGCGAAACTATCCCCAAGGAAAATACGACGGGCTGGATTGATCACCTGATGATCACCGCGGGCAGCGAGAACAAAGACCTGGCGCACAAGTTCCTGGAATACATGGTCGAGGCGCAAACCCAGAAGAAGGTCACGGATGTCACCGGGTACACTCCGGCCAGCCCGCAAGCGGCGCAATACATGACGCCGGACGAAATCAAGGGCTTGCATCTTGACGACGTGGACAACTATCAGAAGCGTCTTTACTTCTGGCAAAACGTTCCACGCCGCGCCAAATACAACGAAATCTGGAACGAAGTAAAAGCAGCACAGTAGGACTCAAAGAGTGGCGCTACGCGCTACCAGGGACAACTTGGCTACGGTAAGCGAACCCGCAACCACCGGAGCGACGCCATCGTCGGCATCTCCGCTGCTCGACATCCGTAATGTCGCCAAGTCATTCGGAAAAAACGTTGTGCTGCGCAACATTTCGCTGCAAGTTGCGGAGGGAGAATTCCTCACTATCCTGGGCGAGAGCGGTTCAGGCAAGACCACATTGCTGCGCATCATCGCCGGTTTCGAGGCCGCGAGTTCCGGCGAAATTCTCATGGGCGGCGAGCGCCTCGACAGGCTGCCGCCGTACCAGCGCCGCGTCAATACCGTGTTTCAGCACTACGCCCTGTTTCCTCATCTGACGGTCGCAGAAAATGTGGGTTACGGATTAAGGGTCGCGAAGTTGCCTCCGCAGGAGATCGCGACGCGCGTGGAGCAAGCATTGGATATGGTCAAGATGACCGCCTACTCCGCCGTCAAGCCGGCAAAGATCAGCGGCGGACAGCAGCAACGAATCGCCTTGGCCCGCGCCCTGGTGAACCGTCCCCGCCTCCTGCTGCTGGACGAACCACTCTCGGCACTCGACGCCAACCTGCGCCGCCAGATGCAGGTGGAACTGAAATCACTGCAACGGGAAGTTGGAATCTCCTTCGTCTTCGTTACTCATGACCAGGAAGAGGCCATGGTCATGTCCGACCGGATCGCGCTGCTGCGCATGGGAGAACTGGAACAGGTAGCTTCTCCCCGAGAGATTTACAACCGGCCGGCATCCGCTTACACCGCACAGTTCATCGGCCACACCAATCTGCTCAGCGGTGAAGTAAAGGATGGAGTGGCGCATTGCCAGTCGCTCTCCTGGCGAACCGGATTGCGCGACGGCCCCGGCCTGTTTTCCCTGCGCCCTGAAAATATCCGACTTGCGACAGGCGTCAGCACAGGGGCGGCCGTGCGCTTTCGCGCCAAAATCCTGAGACAAGCCTTCCATGGGGCTACAGAACTGTTGCAGGTCGAGTGTGCGGATGGGCTTCTGCTTTCCATACGCGCCGCCAGCCGGGACAACTGGAGTGGAGATGTAGATCTTGAGTTCTCATCGGCAGATGCGGTGCCGGTCCGAGCTTCGGAGATTCAGCAGCCCCAGGGAAAGGACTGATGTGTGGGGCGGACACTCTTGTCCGGCTTTTGACTTTGACTTTTTATGTTCTCTCGCGCCTATCGAGCCGCCATCACCGTACCTCCCCTAGTATGGGTGGCGGTGTTTCTCCTCCTCCCCTACGCCCTTCTTTTTTGTTACAGCTTCTGGTCCGTTTCGTCCTCGCAAGAGATTGTCCATTCCTGGACCTTGGACAATTACCGCCAACTCCTGCGGGTGAACGTTTACTGGCAAACCCTGTTGCGTTCGATGTGGATTGCGGCGCGAGTGACGATCTTCTCTTTATTGCTCGGCTATCCACTCGCCTACTATCTCTCGTTTTGTGCAGGTAAAAGAAAAGACCTCCTCTACCAGTTAGTGATCATTCCGCTCTGGGTCAGCTACCTGGTACGCGCCTATGCGTGGAAGACCATCCTGGGCAGCGACGGCGTTCTTAACACTCTGCTCCAATATGTGCATCTGACCAGCCATCCGCTGGATTTTCTCTTGTACAGCCCGTTTGCCGTAGTGCTGACCCTCACTCATATCTACACACCGTTCACGTTCCTGCCGATTTATGCAGCGCTCGAACACATTCCGCGCAACCTGGTGGAGGCGTCACACGATCTGGGGGCGTCCCCCTTTCAGACTTTCTGGCGGGTGATCTTCCCACTCTCCATTCCCGGAGTTCTGGCGGGAGCGACTTTCGCATTCGTGCTGAGTCTGGGAGACTTTCTCGCGCCCCTGTTACTGGGAGGCCCCAGCGGCATCATGATTTCAAATATTGTGGTCAGCTTGTTCGGAGCGGCCTACAACTGGCCCTTGGGCGCCGCTATTTCCTTCTGCATGCTGGCGCTGGTATTGGCGCTGCTCTCTCTCTCGGAGAGTCTGGAGAAGAAATGGAGCTTTCGATGAATCAGCGTGAGCGCACCGTGCCCACTTCACGCTGGCTGCCCTGGCACGCCATTGTCGTGTTCGCGTTTCTTTACCTGCCTATCGTTACTTTGATTGTCTACTCGTTTAATGGTTCGGGTGTGGGTGGCTTTCCGCCACGCGATTTGACCCTGAACTGGTATCGCCAGCTGTTTGCCGATGACGCCATTTGGACCTCCGTCCTGAACAGTCTGCTGGTAGCTTTTGCGGCGATGGCGATTTCGCTGGCGTTCGGCATTCCCGCAGCGCTGGCCCTCGATCGCGCCAACTTCCCCGGCAAGGCCCTGTTCCGCCGGCTGGTGCTGCTCCCGCTGATCCTGCCCGGGATCATCACCGGACTTTCTCTGCTGATGCTGTTCCAGGCAGGCAACGTGAAACTGAGCCTGCTGACCATTGTGCTGGGCCATGGGACGGCGCTGATTTCCGTCGCAACTACCGAAGTTTTTGCGGGATTGCAAAAGCTCGACCGCACGCAGGAGGAAGCCTCGCTCGACCTGGGCGCAAATTACTGGCAGACCTTCTGGCGTGTGACTCTTCCTAACCTGCGGCTCTCGATCATCGGCGCGGCGCTGCTGATATTCACGCTTTCGATGGACGAAATTGCGGTCAGTTTCTTCCTGATCGGCCGGGACAACACGCTGCCGCTCGAAATCTGGGGACGCTTGCGGCGCGGCATCACACCGGAAATCAACGCCATATCAACCATCATTTTCATCTTTTCGCTGGCTGCCATCGTGACCTGGTACCGGCTGAGAGCAAAGGCTGAACCCGAGCTGATTTTGTAGCGCCGGCGTCCCACCGGCTGGCAGGCACCTGCCCATCCAAATGATTGGCCGGCTATTCCTTCTGCGGGACGAATCATTGCCGCCCAAGCCTTGCCAACTCCCTGCTAAACCTGCATACATAGTAAAGTAGTAGCAGTGTCGTACTTTGTGAGCCTCAGGAAGGCAACCGACTTTTGACTTCAAACATTCGTAATATCGCCATCATCGCCCACGTGGACCATGGCAAGACCACGCTGGTTGACGCCATGCTGCGGCAAAGCGGCACTTTTCGCGCTAATGAACATTTGATTGAGCGCGTCATGGACTCCAACGATCTGGAGCGTGAGCGCGGCATCACCATTCTGGCCAAGAATACTGCCATCTTCTATCACGACGTAAAGATCAACATTGTGGACACGCCCGGGCACAGCGACTTTGGCGGCGAAGTGGAACGCGCCCTCAAGATGGTGGACGGGGTCATGCTGCTGGTGGATGCCAGTGAGGGCCCCCTGCCTCAGACCAGGTATGTACTGAGCAAGGCGCTGGAAGCTCATCTGCCTCCAATTCTGGTCATCAACAAGATTGACCGGTCCGATGCTCGTCCCCAGGAAGTATTGAACGAGGTTTACGACCTGTTTATCGACCTCGACGCCAAAGAAGAGCAAATCGATTTCCCGGTCTTATATACGAACGCCAAGACCGGCACCGCGTCCACAGACATTAATGGCGGTGGTGAAAATTTGCAGCCGCTATTTGAAGCTATCGTCAAGACCATCCCTGAACCCAAGGGCGATCCCGCGGGACCGCTCCAAATTCTGGTGGCCAATCTCGACTATAGCGACTACCTGGGACGCCTCGCCATCGCCCGCGTGTTCAACGGCACCATGCACACCGGCGAAGACGTGGGCATCGCCAGGCTGGATGGCTCGCTGCACAAAACCAAAATTACCAAGCTGTTTTCATTCTCCGGTCTGAAGCGGGTTGACATCACGGACACCACGCTGGGAGACATCATCGCGGTCGCCGGGGTGGAAGGCATCACCATTGGTGAAACCATCACCGATGCGGAGAATCCCTCTCCGCTTCCTCACATCGCAATTGACGAGCCCACCATCGCGATGCTGTTCACGGTGAATACTTCGCCCTTCGCCGGCCGCGAAGGCACATACGTTACTTCTAGAAATCTTCGCGAACGCTTGCAGAAGGAACTTCTGACCAATGTTTCCTTGCGCGTGGAAGAAACCGACAGCACGGATTCCTTCGTCGTCATGGGACGAGGCGAGTTGCAGCTTTCCATTCTGATCGAAATGATGCGCCGCGAAGGCTTCGAACTCATGGTAGGCAAGCCCGAGATCGTCACCAAGCGCGTAGATGGCAAGCTGATGGAGCCCATCGAGAAGCTCACGGTGGACGTCCCTGAAGAGTTTGTCGGTGTGGTGATGGAACAACTGGGCGCGCGCAAGAGCGAAGTCCTCAACATGCACAATCACGGATACGGGCGGGTGCGCATCGAGTTCCGGGTGCCCAGCCGCGGCCTGATTGGCCTGCGCAGCCAGTTGCTTACCGACACTCGCGGCACCATCGTCATGAACTCTCTGTTCGACGGTTACATCGAATGGCAGGGCGAAATTCCGCACCGCCTGACCGGCGCGCTGGTCTCCGACCGCAACGGGGTCACAACGCCGTACGCGCTGTATAACCTGCAGGAGCGAGGCGAACTCTTTGTCGGCCCCACGATCGATGTGTATGAAGGCATGATCGTCGGCGAAAACGCCAAAGATAACGACCTCGACGTCAACGTCGTCCGCGAGAAGAAGCTGACCAACATGCGCTCCTCCACCTCCGACATGGCGATCCGCCTGGTTCCCTTCCGCAATTTGAATCTGGAGCAGGCGATTGAATTCATCACCGATGATGAATACGTCGAAGTCACCCCAAAGTCACTCCGTCTGCGCAAAAAAGTCCTGCAAGCTAACAAACGTAGCAAGAAGAGCTCGATGGTGACAGTCGAAGAGTAGAGGGTACCCCACCCCTCCGGAACCGTAACGCGCTGGATTGTATACTCCCCTCTGAAGATGGCCACCGACGACAAGCGGCTTAAGATGTTTCTCGTCCCCTGCAGCTGCGGGATGACTTTCGCTGTCTCGGAAAATTACGATCGCCAGGGAACCGCGTGGAGCCGTTATCTGAAATGTCCCAACTGTGGGAAACGGCATGACCCAAAAAACCGCTTGCTGGAGGTCGGGTATCAGCGCGAAGGTTTTTGGAAGGTGGATGACTGTTAATCGGCCCGGGCCTCCCCGCGAAACCCTGGCCCCGAGCGCGGTTCGCGGAATAACTTCCCACAGGGAAAAGACCTGCTATACTTCCCCACGCATTTGACTGTTCGCCTGCTCCGGCTGTAAGACGGCCAACCAGCCTTTGCTTTTCCGCCGAAGTCAGTCACTCTCAGATAGCTCAACTAGAGGCGACTCGCTTGAAGAATATTTTCGTTGGGAACCTTGACTTCAACACGTCAGAGGAAGAACTGCGGCAGATGTTCGAGGCGCACGGACAGGTTGACCGCGTCAGCATCATGACCGACCGGGACACCGGCCGCTCACGCGGGTTCGGTTTCGTGGAGATGACCAACGCGGAAGACGGAGATAAAGCAATTGCCGCCCTGAACGGCACCCAAGTGGGCGGGCGAACGCTGAACGTCAACGAGGCCCGTCCCAAGGTGGAACGTGGCGGGGGAGGCGGCCGGGACCGCGGCGGCCGTGGCGGTGGCGGCGGTGGTGGCCGAGGTCGCTACTAGTCACTTTTCTCGGTCAGCCGACTGCCGGCTATCCAATTTTCCAGACAATCAGGCTGGGCCGCGTGCTTCATCAGCTGGCACCACGGGTCCTCCTCTCGAAGATCAGGCTCGAAGACTGTGACCGAGACGCGAGCCTCGCGCTTCAAGACATCGCGCATTTCAACAACCAGGTTGTGAGTGTAAACGCTTGTTCTATAAAAGGGGATGTCAAGGAACATTTTTCTCCCTGCACCGGAGGCGCGGATATTTTCCGCGACCTCCAGCCACTCTCACCACGGAAGGCGCTCGTCTAGTGGCGTGCCCTTGGGGTTGGGTTTGCGTTGTTCCATATCAGCGGGTTCATCTTCCTGGGTTGCGACGACGAGCGGTTCCTGAAACTGGGCAAGCGCTGTGGTTGTACGGTGTCAACCATGGTTCTATCTGAGGCTCGTGGCCTAGTGCTTTTTCGGGTTGTCCGAGGGGGCATAGGGTTTACACAGAGGCTGGGTGCAAGGCACCGTGCGCCTACAGGCGTTTCGCATACTCACCCTCGAACCCGAGCGTCTCCAGAACCGGCCAGCCACCACCCGAGAAGATCTGCGGAGATGGAAGGGGCTCTTCACCCGAGACGCTCAAGCGGCTTGCGGTTTTAGTTTTTCTGCGTCGAAACCTTCTCCTTTCTTCCACAGAGCCAGCGTAATGGCTGCGATCTTGCGCGCGAGTGTGAGCCGCGCCATCGTAGGCTTCATGCCCTTTTCCAGCAGAGCTTGGTAGAAGTCCTGGAACGGTCCGGGGCGCACACTGGCCGTGATGGAAGCAGCTTTGAACAGGGCCTTCAGATCATGGTTGTGGTCCTTGTTGAGACCCCGGATGGAGAGCAGTTTCTTGGATCGCCGCAGTTGGCCTTCGACATAACTGTATTCCGCACTCGTACGAGTCTCCAGTGCCAGCCCGCTATAGGCCCACAGTTGGCGTTTCGTGCGGAAGCGATGCGGTGTCTGGATCAGAGCCACTAACAGCGCCGATCGAATCGGCCCCAGGTAGGGGACCTGGCACAGCTTCGCGGTGGCCGGATGCTTGCGACTCTCCGCCAACAGTTCCCGTCGAACCTGCTGGCGCAACTGCTGCAGCACGTCCAGGTGTTGGTACAGTTGCTCGGCGCGACGGCGAACGCCGGCGTGCTCGATCTTTCCCAACCACTCCGCCCGATGACGGGTATAGTAGACGTCCCTTCCCGCACAAGGAATCGCCCAGCTGCGATACAGCGCTTTCAAACGGCTCATGACCCGGGTCAGATCCTTAACCGTGGTCACATAACTCCGGGCCAGTTCGCGCAGCGTGCGTACGCTGGTCTCGCCATGGTAGACCGGCTTGAGATGATTGCCGCGTAACAACTCGGCGAGCTTTCGCGCATCGATCCGATCGCTCTTGTTCCCGTATTTCAGCAGAGCGTTCTTGCGCGGATTACAGACCACCAGTTTGGCCACATGCGGGTTGAGAAGATCGTACAACCAGGCGGCGCAAGTCCCTTCCTCGAAGGTCACCGACAGCGTTCCCCGCAGTCCCGCAAAGAACTGAAGAATCGTCGCCGCTTTCGTCTCCAGGATGGATTCCATTACCAACTTGCCTCCAGAATCCATCACTGCGACCGAGATCGTTGCTTGATGAACATCCAGCCCAATATACTTTTCACTGTTCACGAGGGTGCTCCTTTGTAGGTGGTCATGCGAACGATGACAACCTACTCCCATAGGGGCGCCCTTTTATAATGCGTTTGCAACAGTTATCCTCGATTCGCATATGATGTCGACGTTCGTAAGCCTTAGGAGCGGTTGAATGGTCGGGGTAGCGTTCTTGGCACTTGTGATAATGGCTCTCGTCAACATCGCCTTCTGGTGGGCGATGCGAATCCGCCTGATGAGATTGGATTCAGCTAGGGACAGAATCGAATGGCTGAGTTTCCGTACTGGT
>JAIQFF010000165.1 GCA_020073395.1 Terriglobia bacterium | reverse complement strand
GGCGCATCTACGCGATTGGCGATATCCACGGGCGCCTCGATTTGCTTGATCTTGCGATCGGCACGATCCGCAGCGACGTGGCCGAGCGCGGGCCCGCCGCGCTGACGGTCACGATCGGAGACTATATCGACCGCGGCCCAGACTCGTGTGGTGTTTCGCGCAGGGTCAGGTTCTCCGCCGGCGAACCTACAAAAATCATGTCGTTGTTCTTCACATCGTCGAGCGAAAGCAAACTTCCGCGTTTGACCCGAATTTGCCGCTGCAGCAAACCGAAAGTGCGGTCGAGAGCGTGGACCGCCAGCACTTCTCCCACCCCTGTGTAGTGGTCCAGAATGGCATCGCGGGAGTCGCGTGCGGAATCGAAGTAGCGCATGCCGGTTTCCGGCCGCCCCACGAAAGCGCCGTTGCTGAAAATTACCCAGGGCTCTTCCGGTTCGACGAGGAACCCTTTCCAGAAAGCGGAAAACGCCGCGGGGGCGGGTTCACTTCCCTTCGCCGCTTGCCGTCCAGCAGCGTTCCCATTTACCAGAAGCAACGCAATTGTGGCTATCGCTACGGCGAGCAACACCGACAAAATTACCGGCACCATGGGCCATTGCCGTGGCACTCTTCTTTCGGTTACGTCTTTGTCGAGTTCGCGCCCGCTCGCGGGCCGCACCTTGACGGGTCCGGCAGCCCGCTGGTGGAATGAAACCACGTAGGTTCCCTTCGGTACCTCCACCACCAGGTTATCTTCTGTGCCCTCGGTGTTGTAGTACTCCGCCAACTTCAGACGAAGACGCCCGGCTTGGACTCGGATAGTCGAGTCGTGCTGCGGATCAAAGTCATGGGGCCGCCCAAAGACCTCGGTCGCGATCTGGTATTCCTTGAGTGATGATCCGGGATGATCGAGCGCGTGCGCGGCCAAATATCGCAGCAGTTTGCAGAGCGATTCCGATCCGTGAAGCACCTGGCTATTGACAAGTTTGTCAATCTGCCCCAGGCACCGTTCTCTTTCGGGACTCTGCGCGCGCGTAACAGACATTTAACCTAGGGTAACAAGCTCGCGCATCACGCGGCAAGCGGAAGACTTAGCGTTTCGGTCACTGTATCAAACCTCATGAAACTTAAAAGAAGACGGAATTGAGCCCAGATTTTGTGCGGATTTCGCGCAGGAATTTCTCGCGTGAGCTAAATCATCGCCAGTCTTCCACAGGGAGTCGCGGTGCAGTTGCGGCATTAGAATCTGCGATTTACAAAGATTTTGTGAGATCTAAAGCGCCCAGAATGAATTCGGAGAATTATTTTTTTTCATATCCGTCCAATGCGTGAACTTCCAAATGTCATACCCGATCCGTGTTGTTGGATCGCATTTATCAATGCTATCAACAATCTACAGCCCATCATCGTTGGGAAGACGAACTGCTAGCATCGACTACAACTAGTGCTTTTGTACTAAACGGGCCGCGTACTTCTTAGTCAATAGGGGCACAATCTGAAAATCAGCTCTTCAAAACACGTTCCATCGTCTGCGCGATTCCTTGGTACGCGCGTGAGTTTTTCTCTGGCAACATCGCTTGCCAAAAAAAGTAATGAAGGTGGGGAGGCAGCAATGAAGAAGTTCTCGGTGGTTCTTTGCGCTTTGGCGTTGTTGGCGTTCAGCTGCACATTGTTCGCGCCGCAAGCCGCCGCACAGGCAGTTTTCGGAAGCATTTTCGGCACCGTCACCGATCCTTCGGGCGCCGCGGTTCCGGGCGCGAAGGTTACCGTCACATCGGCAACCAAAGGTACCTCTCAAGAAACAACCACGAACGCTGACGGAAACTACAGCGTGACCCACCTTATTCCCGACGTCTATAACGTCCGGGCAGAAGGCGCCGGCTTCAAGGCATTCGAAGCCAAAGGCATCGTTGTCTCTGCCGACGCAGCCGCACGCGTGGACGGACAATTCCAGGTCGGCGGATCGACCGAGACCGTCGAAGTCACCGCGGAATCTCCTCAACTGAAGACTGACCGCGCCGATGTGGCGACGATCTTCAACGACAAGGCGGTTGAAGATCTGCCGCTGTTCAATCGCAATTTCACGGCGTTGGTTTTGGCCTCGCCGGGCGCGCAACAATTGGGCTGGTCGCATGCTTCCAGCGAAAACCCCCAAGGCAGCTTGCAGACTAAGGTCAACGGCCAGACTTTTGCCGGGACCGGATTCATGCTGGATGGAACTGACAACCGCGATCCTATTCTCGGCATTATCGTGATCAACCCCACCCTGGAATCAGTCACCGAAGCCAAGATGACCAGCCAGAATTACGACGCTGAATTTGGCCAGGCGATCGCTGGCGTGGTGGCAAGCCAGACCAAGTCCGGTACCAACTCCCTGCACGGCAGCGTGTTCGGTTTCCGCCGCAGCGACGCTACACAGGCGCGCGATCCCTTCAGCCAGAGTCCCAGCAAGGCCAATCCCGTGACCGGCCGGACTATTCCTCCAATTCTCTATGGTCAATACGGAGCGGCTGTCGGGGGCCCGATCATTAAGGATAAGCTGTTCTTCTTTGGCGATTACCAGGCGACGCGCTCGAAGATTGGCTCCTCGTTCCTGCAGTCAATCCCTTCGACGCTGGTTCGTTCGACTTGCGGCGTGGCCGGAGTCACGAACTGTGACCTTAGCGAGTACGCTAACCAGATCTATGATCCCGCCAGCGGCGCAATCACCGACCCGACAGATCCTGCCTATGCAACCGATCGGACCCCGTTTGTGGGTAACCTGATTCCCAACAGCCGCCTTTCGCCGCAGGCCGTCGCTCTATTGCAGCAGTTCCCTAACCCGACCAACACGGGTTTGCTCAACAACTTTGCTGCCGGTGGCAACGGCGTCTTCAACAACGACCAGTTCAACATCCGTATTGACGACCAAACCACCTCGAAGCTGCACACCTTTGGCCGCTACAGCTTCGCCAACTACACCCTGACGGGCGTAGGAGCCTTTGGCGACCTGGGCGGAAACGGATTCGGCACCGGCGGATTTGCCGGCGCTTCCAAGAGCCGCGATCAGAGCATCGCCGGTGGATTCGACTATGCTTTCCGGCCGAGCGTTCTCACTGACTTCCGCTTCGGCTACGTGCGCTATCACGTTAACGTGGTTCCGAACGGGGTGGGAACTACGCCCGCCTCGGATGTTGGAATCCCCGGCCTCAATACCGGTACCGACTTTACCTCGGGTCAGCCGTCTTATTTCGTCGGCAGCTCGGGTGGAGATGGAACCGACACCGGGGCGATCTCGACTACCGGCGGTGTCAGCAACTTCGGATACGGGCTGGGCGTGAACCGCTGCAACTGTCCATTGATTGAACAGGAAGATCAGTTCCAGTTCGTCAATAACTGGACAAAGATCACCGGCAACCATCAGATCAAGTTTGGCGCTGACATCCGCTACGCCCGCAACTTGCGAGTGCCCAGCGACAATCACCGCGCCGGTGAGCTGTCCTTCGCTCGCGAGCGCACTTCACTGGCGGGTTCAGCCAGTCCGACCGGAGTCGCATTGGCGACGTTCCTTCTGGGTGACGTGACCACCTTCAAACGCTATGTCAGCACTTCTACCAATGCTGCCGAGCGCCAGAAGCGGTTTTATTTCTACGGACAAGACACCTGGCGCGCAACCTCCAAGCTGACCATTGCTTTCGGATTGCGCTGGGACATCATGAATCCAGAGTACGTCAACGGAGACGCCAACGGCAGTCTCCTTGACCTGAATACCGGCTTGCTCCGCGTGGGCGGGGTTGGAGATGTCGGCCGAAACTTCAACATCGAGAGGAACTGGAATAACTTTGGACCGCGCCTGGGCATCGCTTACCAACTGGCGCCCAAGACGGTTCTTCGCATGGGCTACGGACGCAGCTATGACATCGGCGTCTTCGGCTCGATCTTTGGTCACGCGGTTACGCAGAACCTGCCGGTGCTGGCGGTCCAGAATCTCAATCCTACAACGCAAACTGCCGATGTCTTCAACCTCTCGGTAGGCCCTACGGCACCGGTCTTTCCGACGGTTCCGTCCAACGGCTTGCTGCCCCTGCCTGACGGCATCTTCGCCCGAGCGCGTCCGACCAGAATGCGACTGGCAAGGCTTGATGCCTACAATTTCACCGTGCAGCACCAACTCACCAACACCATTTCCGCTGAACTCGCCTTCGTGGGGAACAACGGTCATGGGTTCTACGCTAACAATCCGGCTGCGGGCGCGAATCAGCCGACGGTGGTTGGTTTCGGCCCGGGTGGACCATCAAAGAACGAACGGAGACCCTTCTTTGCCCGCTATGGCTGGACGCAAGATATTGACTTCTTCGGAAATGACGCGCCCAGTTACTACGACGCGTTACAGGCTAAGTTGGACAAGCGATTCAATAACGGTTTGCAGTTCGTTGCCCACTACACGTGGTCAAAGAACCTGAGCCACGATGGCGCCTACTACAATATCGACCCCCAGGTTCAATACGGTCCGGACGACTTTAACCGCAAACACGTGTTCTCCATCAGCACGGTCTATGAACTGCCCTTTGGAAGGGGCAAGCAGTTCATGGGCAATGCCAACCGGGCGTTGAATTTGCTCATCGGCGGGTTCCAGCTCAATACCACGACGAACTGGAGCAGTGGTCTGCCGTGGAGCGCCAGCTACAACGAGTGCAACTCCGACCAGGACGTGGGAATTTGCCGGCCCATCCTGATCGGGAGCTTGCACACTTCCGTTGGGCACTTTGACCCGGTCGCAGGCTCGGTTCCCTTCTTCACGCCAGTGGCTCCTATGCCGCTTAATGGAGATACTTCGGGGCCATTCCAGCGCCCTGGGCTCGCACAATTCGGCAGCGGACGCAACGCCTTCACCGGGCCGAGCTTCTTCAACTCCGACTTCTCTCTGTTCAAGAACTTCGCGATTACCGAGCGAGTCGGAGCGCAGTTCCGGTTTGAAGCGTTCAACGTCTTCAATCACGTAAACCTTAACAATCCCAATAATTGCATTGACTGCAGTGGTTCCGGATTGATTACCAGCCTGGCGCCCAACGCACAGATGCGGCAGCTGAATTTCGGAATGAAGGTCACCTTCTAGGAAATTCGCAACTGCTTTCCAAGGGAGCCGCTCGCGGCTCCCTTTTTTTGTATCCTCAGAATCACCATGCGCCGTGCACGCACCTTCTGGTTCAGTCTGCTGGCCCTGCTCGCCGCAGAGTTGCTTTTCTGCTCCACTACACCCTGGACTCATGGCTTGTGGAGCCGCCTGTCTCCTGATCCCATCATTTCCCCTCAAGGCGATGGCTGGGAATCGGCGGGCACGTTTAACCCAGCCGTCATCCTCTACCGCGGCAAGTTCGTAATGCTCTATCGCGCCCAGGACAAGGACGGCACTTCCCGCCTGGGCTATGCTGACAGCACAGATGGCATCCACTTCAGCCGCCGCACCCAGCCCGTGCTCTCTCCCGAGACCGAATATGAAAAAGACGGCGGCGTTGAAGATCCCCGCCTGGTGAAGTTTGGCGACACTTACTATCTGACCTACACGGGCTACAACAAGAGAGACGCCCAGCTCTGCCTGGCCACCTCGAAAGACCTGATTCACTGGCAGCGCCAGGGCGTGATCCTGCCGGCCTACAAAGGCCACTGGAACGTGGGTTGGACAAAATCCGGGGCCATCGTCCCGGAAAAGATCAATGGCCGCTACTGGATGTATTTCCTGGGCACCAGCGCCGACAAGACCGACCAGATGGGGCTGGCGTACTCGACCGACCTTGTTCATTGGACAGAGGCCACGGATTTGCCCGTGCTTCCGCGCCGACCGGGTCAGTTCGATTCCCGGGTGGTCGAACCTGGCCCGTCGCCGATCGTGACGAAGGACGGCATTGTCATGGTTTACAACGCGGCCGACGAGAAACTGGTCTATCGCACCGCCATCGCCATATTCGACCGCCGCGATCCCCGCCGGTTGCTCTGGCGGTCAGAGCAGCCCGTCTTCCTTCCCGAGAAGGATTGGGAAAAGGTGGGCCAGGTCCCGAATGTGGTCTTCGTCGAGGGCGTGGCTCGAGTGGGCAAAGATTACTACTTCTACTACGGCGCGGCCGACAAGTACATCGGAGTGGCGAAGGTTCCGATTGCTAAATGATTTTACAAATGAGAATGCGAGGTCCCGCATCTAACTCCGACGGGGCGGCTCTCGGAGTCTTCATTGGCACGTTGTGTGGAATGGACTGCTGCCCTCGTTTTACTCAGTTGGGTCTTCGTCTGGGCCCAGTCTCAGCCCGGCTCTGAGGTTGGCGTCGCGCCCGCAGCAACAAGATCAATCCCATCAGCCCCAGCGAGTCCCGGGCCCTCGGGAGGCCAACCTACCCGCAGCGAGGATTTCGGGTATGCCGGAAACGAAGCCTGCGCCGTATGTCATGCCGCCATCTACCAGTCGTATAGCAGCACCGCAATGGCCCGCGCCAGCGGTCCGGCCATCGACAACGTGTTTCCTGCCAATTTTGTCCATTCCAGATCGGGTGTGCACTACCGCATCGATGCGTCGGGGAACCGTGTCTGGCTGAATTTTGAGCGGCCTGCTGACCCGACCGTGCGGGGCAAACGGGAATTGCTCTACTACATTGGTTCGGGGCGCCGAGGCCTGAGCTACTTTTTTGCCCAAAACGGCTTCTTGTTTGAATCGCCGATAAACTGGTATAGCCGCGCGCAACGTTGGGACATGGCGCCTGCCTACCAGAATGCGACTGAAATTCCTCTCAACCTGCCGGCGGTCGCCAGTTGCTTGTGCTGCCATGTCAGCGGCATGCGCACACCCATAAAGGGAACGGACAATCTTTACCCCGTGCCGCCATTTCTCCATGCCGGCGTCAGCTGCGAGCGCTGCCATGGCGCGGGGGCAGCGCATATCGCCGGAGCGGCGGGAGCCATCGTGAACCCTGCCAGGCTCTCGCCGGATCGCCGCGACGCCATCTGCATGCAGTGCCATCTCGAAGGCAAAGTAGCAATTGAACGTCCTGGCCGCCATGCCTACGACTTCCAGGCAGGGGAGTCTCTCTCCGATTACATCCGCTATTACGTGCTGGCCGGCAATCAGGAAAGCGGGTTGGGCGGAGTGAGCCAGGTCGAGGCCTTAACGCAGAGCCTATGCAAGAGGAAATCCGGAGAGGCCATGACCTGTACCAGTTGTCACGATCCGCATTACGAGCCGCCCGCCGAAGAGCGTGTCGCCTATTACCGGGAGAAGTGTCTGGCATGTCACGGAACTCACTTTGCGGCCAAACACCACGCTGTTCAGCCCGACTGCACCCACTGTCATATGCCGGCGATTGCCAGTACCGACGTCGCGCACACCCAGGTCACGGACCATCGCATTCCGCGGCGTCCGGGAGCTTCGCCGGAACTCCTGGCAGATGTGAGGATCGTGCCCGCGACGCCGCGCCTGGTTCCCTTTCCTGACTCGGCAGCCGCCGAGCAGGATTTGCGCGACCTGGCCCTGGCCTGGCAAGCCCTGGCCAACGACGGCGTGGAAGCAGCCGAGCCTCACGCTGAGGGCCTGTTACGCACCGCGGTCGCGGAGTTTCCCCTCGATCCCGATCTGCTCTCCGCGCTGGCTTACGTGGAGCAGAGGCACGGCCTGACGGCCCAGGCGAGTGAACTGTACCGCAGGGCGCTGGCCGTAGACCCCGATCTGATCGACGCCGCCACTGACCTGGGCGTCATTGAAATGGAAAGCGGTCACCTGCGCGAAGCCGTCGAAATATGGCAGGGGGCATTCCAGCGCGCACCCGGCCGGAGCAGCCTGGGCATGAACCTGGTGGTGGCATTTTGCGACGCGAGGCAGTTCGATGAAGCGCGCACCACGGCGCTGCGCGTGCTTGAGTTCAATCCCGACATGACCGCCGCCAAGCAGGCTTTGCGTTCTCTGAATCGCAATCCCCCAGGTTGCAACCTGTAAGCGAGGCCCGGCACACGACCTTCGCCAACCGCGGTTCCTCCGCGAGCCGAGCGTGAGTATACTTTGTCAGTTGACCATTTATGCGCTCGCGAACCTGTCGCAATCTTGTCCCGGTGCTATTCGCCATCTTCGTGACATGCTTGGCCTGGCAAAGCTACGGTCAGAATGTGGAAGATCTGACGGGAAAGACCGTCGATCCCTTCCGAGACGCCTCGGGAAAAGTGGTAGTGTTGGTTTTTCTGCGCACCGACTGCCCGATTTCCAACCGCTATGCCCCAACCATTCAAGAACTGAGCGCGCGCTATTCCAGACAGGCCGCGTTCTGGTTGGTGTATCCCGACAAGAAAATATCGGCAGCCGTCATTCGCAAATACTTGCAGGATTACGGATACAAGCTCCCTGCCCTGCGCGACCCGCAACGTGTTCTAGTGGCGCAGGGCCGGGTGCAGGTAACGCCGGAGGTTGCGGTTTTCGATACCCGGGGCCGGCTGGCCTATCACGGCAGGATCGACAACTGGTATGAGGATTTCGGCCGCTCCCGCTCGGCGCCTACGACCCACGATCTGGACGATGCCATTCGAGCCACTTTGTCTGGTAAGCCTCCTGCCGCCGCCGTGACCGACGCCGTGGGCTGCTACATCTCTGACCTCCAATGACCTCCGTCCGGGCAATCGCGGCATGCTTGCCAACCCTGGCCCTGGTAGCGGCCGCGGCCGGGCCAATGGTGGTCCTGGCTCAATCCGGATCGGGATCCGTCTCCTCCGCGCAGCAAGTCACCTTCAATCGCGATGTCGCCCCTATCGTGTTTCGCAACTGCGCAGCATGTCATCATCGAGGCGGCGGGGGGCCGTTTTCACTCCTCACCTATCAGGATGTCAAGGAACATGGCCGGCAAATCGCAGTGCTGACGCGCACCCGTGTCATGCCCCCGTGGTTGCCGGAACCGGGAGATCTAAGATTTGCCGACGAACTCCGCCTCTCCGACCAGGAAATTGCCACGATTCAGGAATGGGTGCAGCAAGGCGGCGTTGAGGGCGAACCCTCCGATCTGCCGGCCCGGCCAGAATTCGCCGAGGGATGGGAACTGGGGAAACCCGATCTAGTCCTGACCGCCAGGAAGGCGTTCGTTCTCCCGGCCAGCGGGTCCGACCAATACTGGAATTTCATCCTGCCCGTTGCCATCAGCCAAACCCGCTGGCTCAAGAGCATCGAGATCAGGCCCGGCCAGAAGCGCCTGATACACCACGCCAATGTTCTGGTGGACCGAACCCAAGCTTCGCGCGCCCGGGAAAAAACGCCCGGATCTGGCTTCGCTGGAATGGAAATCAGACTGGAATCGGAAACTTTCGATCCTGACAGTCACTTCCTTTTCTGGAAGCCCGGGACAATACCTTACGTCGAGCCCGACGGGATGGCCCTCCGCCTGGATAAGGGTACTGACCTCATTTTGAACATGCACATGCAGCCCTCAGGCAAGTCCGAAGTGATCCTGCCGAGCGTCGGGCTCTACTTCGCTGACCATCCTGCGGCCATGTTTCCCATGCTGCTGCAAATCGAAAATGACGCAGCGCTCGACATTCCTCCCGGGGAGAAGAATTTTGTCGTCACTGACAGCTTGACCCTTCCCGTCGATGTTGACCTGCTCGCCATTTATCCCCATGCACACTATCTGGGAAAAGACTTGCTGGCTCTGGCGACACTGCCGGATGGAGCCAGCCAAACCTTAATCCACATTAAACAATGGGACCTGAACTGGCAGGCGGTCTATCGCTATGCGAAACCGGGGTTCCTCCCCAAGGGCACCGTCATTTCGATGAAATACAGTTATGACAATTCAGAGGGAAATCGGGCGAACCCCAACCATCCCCCACAACGCGTCATTGCCGGCAATCGCGCTAGGGATGAAATGGCACACCTATGGCTACAGGTCCTGCCACGGCATGATCCGAACGCGGGAACTGACCCTCGAATGCTCCTGCAGGAAGCCCTGGCGCGGCATAGTATCGAGAAAAACCCGGCCGATTTTGAAGCGCACTACAATCTTGCAGCCATGCTTCAAGCCCGAGGCGAACGGGAAGAAGCAGTGAAAGAGTACGAGTCCGCGTTGCGGATGCGACCTCATGATGGAGTCGTGAACAACGCTCTGGGCGGGGCCTTGCTGGCAGCGGGGCGGGTTGACGAAGCCATCATCCACCTTGGCGCGGCCGTCAAGGATCGCCCCAATTACTTTGACGCCCATTACAACCTGGGAAATGCTCTGGCTTCGAAAGGCGACTTCAATGCCGCCGCGGTCCAGTTTCGTGCCGCAACTCGCCTGAATCCGGATGACGCGGATGCGGAAGCGAATCTGGGCAGCGCACTGGCACAGATTGGTCACCTATCCGAAGCGAAGTCACACTACCGGCGGGCATTGGAGCTGAACCCAGGCCACGCCCTGGCTCACGAAAATCTGGAAGAACTCGAGCATCTCCAGGTTTCCCGATGAAGGACGGCACCCGCTTGGCATTTTTCAGGATCAAACTCTCGGCGGGTAGCGCAATGAAACCGATTCATTGGATAGCAGTTGCGCTGTTGGCTTCGGCCTCGGTGGGGGCACAACCTCAGTCCGCACCGACTCCGCAGCCGCCGGCAAAGTCGAGTCAGCCGAATCCGGATTTTGCCGCAGCCCAAATCCTGCTACAGCAGGGAAAATATGACGAGGCCATCTCGCAGCTACAGGCCACCGCTGCGAAGAATCCCGGGCTAAAGGGCTTGGCCCAGGGACTCGGTATGGCCTATTACAAGAAAGGCGACTACATCAGGGCGATTGAATCGTTCAAGCAGGCCCTGGTTGAGGATCCTGATAACAAGGAAGCAGTCCAGTTGCTCGGGCTTTCCTATTACCTTTCCGGACGGCCCAGCGAAGCCATCCCCCTACTGGAAAAGGTCCAGGGCTGGTATCCGCGGGCCAATGTGGATGGAGATTATATTTTGGGACTGTGCTACATCCAGTCCAAAAACTACCCCCAGGCGCGGAAGGCGTTCGCTCAAATGTTCGCGGTCCCGGCGGACTCGGCCGCCAGTTACCTGTTCACGGCGCGCATGCTGCTGCGCCAGGAATTCGATCCGATCGCGGAGGAGTATGCCCAGAAAGCCATCGCTCTCGATCCCAAGCTGCCCCTGGCACACTTCTTCCTGGGAGAGCTTCACCTGTACAAATCGCGGATTCCGGAGGCCATCAGCGATTTCCAGCAGGAACTCGCTCTCAACCCCGGACACGCGCCTACCTACTACAAACTGGCCGACGCCTACTCCCGCATCCAGAAGTTCGATGACGCGGAAAGGCTCTTGCAGCGCTCCATCTGGCTGGATGCAACTTCAACCGGACCTTACATTCTCATGGGTAAAGTACTACAGAAAAA
>JAIQFF010000011.1 GCA_020073395.1 Terriglobia bacterium | reverse complement strand
ATAAAAGGTTGCGCCGCCGCCATCATTTTCAGATGCCCCATGTAATGGATCGACCGCGTCCCCTTGGCCGGCTTGAAGGAGCAGTCAAACACCGCCAGATGCTCATCCTTGATATCAGGCGCCCCTTCAATCGTCCCGGTGGCGTCAATGTACGAAACAATCTTGTCCGCTTCGTCGTGATCGTACCCCAGCTTGAACAACGCCGTAGGCACAGTATTGTTCACAATCTTGATCATGCCGCCACCCACCAGCTTCTTGTACTTCACCAGCGCCAAATCCGGCTCAATCCCGGTAGTATCGCAATCCATCATGAAACCTATTGTTCCTGTTGGAGCGAGAACAGTTACTTGGGAGTTGCGGTAGCCGTGTTTTTCGCCGCTGGCCAGGGCTTCGTCCCAGCAGGCTTTACTGGATTCGTAGAGTGTGGTTGGGACGTTGGTTTTGTTGATGTTATTTACTGACGCGCGGTGCATGCGGATTACGTCCAGGAACGGCTCTCGGTTGATGTACCAGCCGGGGCAGGCTCCGCCCGGCATGACATTGGATCCTAGATTGGTTTCTGCCAACCCCTTTTGCGTCGGCTCCGTTGCCGGCACTAACGCGGGGCAGGATTCGGCGATGCGGGAGGACTGCAGGTAGGCTTCGCCGCACATGATTGCTGTCACGCAGGCGGCGTAGTCGCGTCCGGCGTCTGAGTCGTACGGGAGGCCGGCGGCCATGAGCAGGGCGCCTAAGTTTGCGTAGCCCAGGCCTAGCGGGCGGTAGTCGTGCGAATTCTTCGCGATCATCTCGGTCGGGTAGCCGGCGTTGTCGACCAGGATTTCCTGGGCGGTGATCAGGACATCTACCGCGTGGCGATAGGCTTCCACGTCGAACGTTCCGTTGGGCGCGAACTTCAGCAGATTCAGGCTGGCCAGGTTGCAGGCGGAGTCGTCGAGAAACATGTACTCCGAGCACGGGTTGCTGGCGTTGATGCGGGCCGTGTTCTTCGAAGTGTGCCAGCGGTTGACCGTGGTGTCGTACTGCATGCCGGGATCGCCGCAGCGCCAGGTGGCGTCAGAAATCCGGTAGAGCAGGTCTTTGGCCTTGTAGTTCTGCATGGGGCGGCCGTCTTTGACCGCGCGCGTGGTGAAGCCGTTGTCGCGGAGGACCGAGTACATGAAGTCATCGGTGACGCGGACGGAGTTGTTGGCGTTCTGGAAGAAGATCGACGAGTAGGCATCGGAATCGGGCGATGAGCCGTCGTATCCCGATGCGATGAGGGCGTGCGCCTTGGCTTCTTCTTTCGACTTGCACTCGATGAAGTCAACAATATCCGGGTGGTCGATGTTGAGGATGACCATCTTGGCGGCGCGGCGCGTCTTGCCGCCCGACTTGATGACGCCGGCGAAGGCGTCGAAGCCCTTCATGAAGCTGAGCGGACCGCTGGCGGTGCCGCCGCCGCTGAGGCCTTCAGTGGACGAACGCAGCGACGAGAGATTCGTGCCGGTGCCGGATCCCCACTTGAAAAGCATGCCTTCGGTCTTGGCCAGGGTGAGGATGGAATCGAGCGAGTCTTTTACCGAATTGATGAAGCAGGCCGAGCATTGCGGCGTCTTGTAGCCGGTGACGCCGAATTCAACGCGGGCGCTGGTGGGATTCCAGTGCCAGTTCTGGGCGTCGGAGTTGGGCTCGATGCGGTCGCAGCCCACGTTGAACCACACTGGCGAGTTGAAGGCGGCGTACTGGCGCAGCAGGATGTGCGAAAGTTCGTCGTGGAAAGTGGCGCCGTCTTCGGTCGTCTTGAAATAACCTTGCGACAAGCCCCAGTCGCGGATAGTCTCGGCCACGCGAGTCACCAGGGCACGCACCCCACTCTCGCGCTCGGACGTGCCCAGGGTTCCGTGCAGATACTTACTGGCCACGATATTGGTGGCAGTCACCGACCAGTCTTTGGGAACTTCCACGTCCTTCTGCTCGAAGATGGTGTTGCCCTTGGCATCCGTGATCAGGGCGGTGCGTTTCTCCCATTCGATTTCGTCGTAGGGAGAGACGCCGGTCTTGGTAAAGAAGCGGCGGAAGCTGAGGCCGGGGGCCTTCTTGGTGGCGGTGGTTACCGGGGTCGCACTGGGAACCACGATGGTCTCTGCGGTGGGGGCTCCTGCTTTTACCTCTGCCATTGCGTTCTCTTCTTTCCTTGGGAGTCTGTATTTCGTTATCTGATCGATTTCTAATTTCCAGTATCGCGCAAATCTAAGCCTGTTTTAAAAACAGTTGCCAGTTTCTAGTTCTCTGTTCCCAGTTCGGCGGTCTCAGAGAGCCAGCGCTGCAATGCGGTATAAGCGGCATGACGCTGGGTTGCGTCCTCAATTACGGCATAGCGAGCGAAGCAGCGGCCGGAGGCCAGGCGCTCGCGCTCCGGACTGCCAGGCAGAAACAGGCGGCCAAGGGCCATGCCCAGATCATCGGTTTCTGATATCTGGAACAAGGCCAGCATGCGCTTGCCGCCGGTTGCCGGGGCGACGATTTCTTCGCCCAAGGCGAAGACACCCGGCTTGCTGGAGACCAACGCCACGCTCAAGCTGTCCGCACAACGGAACCATCGAGACCACTGCACGCGGCGATAGTCGAACGTGGGTTCGACCCCGTAGCGAGCGAACGACTCACTGACCATGCGCTCCAGAACTTCCATTGCAATCCTCAATTTCTGGCCTCGAAGGGAAAGGGGTTGCGAGCCCTCTTTTCGAGGCATTTTCCACAGCCTTGAGTTGTCAACTGTCGTCGCTCCCTCGGGAGGAGTTCCGCGAACCGTAGTTACGTAGCAACGAGGGAACGGCCACCGCACCAGCAAACCCGCTCAAGAACGGGGTACATCTTCCATTCGGAGTACGGACAAGGTCACCTCAACCTCGCACCGACCCTTTGTTTTCTTGCTCTTGCCCAGTCTCGCCACGCCTTCATTTCAGAGGCGTTTAAAGCCTTATGGGATGCAAACAGTACGCCCGTATGTTGGGGCTGTCAAGAGGGTATCCCTATATATTGTATCTCAGTCTTAGCAAGTGGGATGCTGCCCCCTTGCCCAAGCTTTTCCACAAGGCAGCATTCCGGGAGTGCTCGGGGCAAAAAGTTCGGTGGCACGATGGAGTTGTGCCACCTGAATTTGCCATTGCCCCGAATTTTTCCGTGGCCTGCCCGGTCGCGGCCCAAACTTCGGGTGCCGCTCACGCCATCATCTCGGCTCGGCCCGCGGTCCGGCGCTTCAGATCCGAAATGGGGAAATTTCGTCGGTTCAGCAGGGGCCACTTCTCAACGGTGGGACCCATGGTCACGTAGACGTCCTCAAAAATTTCACGGGGCGCGATTCTCAGCGTGCCGTCGGAGGATTCCACAAGATAGTCGCCTCTTTGCCCACGATGTTCACGTCCGAGCGCATCCCGGAACTCCATGGGACCGGTGAGCTGCCTGGCCCGGATCAAAAATCGCGTGCGATAGACTTGCCACTCGCCTTCTGCTTTCCTCACGTTGTTCCACCCTTGGGGGAGGGAAGTGTACTGAAATTGGTTGTCCGCAAAAGTGTCGTCGCTGGCTGGATTTTCTGTGAAGGTGAAAAAGAATCTACGCTGTGATCCGCAGTGCGGTCAATCCCCAAGTTCGGTGCAAATCTAAAATTGTCTGAAGAAAACTTCGGCGGACGCAGTGAGCTTGGGAAATGCGCGAAGAGGCGCTGCTAGAGCGACGATATGGGTCACGCAACGGACGCACATCAACGGCACAAGGCAAACCACATCCAGAAATTTCCACAAGCCGAAACATGGGAGTCGAGAATGGCTGCGGATATTTTCGGCACAGCTCAGAAATGGCGGACCTCTGTTCCGCTGGACAGCCCGGGGCGGCCGTCCCCACGCGGCCGGGGAACGCCTTGTTCAGCGCGGCCTGGCGTCGTACACTCCCTTTCGCTTCTATGCGGGATGACGGCAATCCACGCGGCCAGAGCAACTTTCCGGCTACACGGTGGTCGCTCATTGCGGCGGCTCGCAGTGCAGAGCCGGAGGCACGGCAACGCGCGCTGGATATCCTGGTGGCGGCTTACTGGAAGCCGGTTTACAAATACATCCGTCTGCGTTGGGACAAGGACAACGAGCAGGCCAAGGACCTGACCCAGGAATTCTTCTTCCGTCTTCTGGAGAAAGATTTTCTCGCTCAATACGATCCACAGCGGGCACGGCTGCGAACCTTCCTGCGCGTGTGCGTGGACCATCTGATTGCCAATGAAGACAAGGCGGCGCGACGCCTGAAGCGCGGCGGAGAGGTGCAGTTCCTTCCCCTCGATTTCGAATCCGCTGAAGGAGAATTGCAACAGATCGAGATTCCGTCGCCGGACTCGATGGAAGATTTTTTCGAGCGCGAATGGGTGCGCAGCGTTTTCAGCCTTTCCCTGGAGCGCTTGCGCCAGGAATTCGAACAACGTGGCAAGCTCACGCACTTTCGCTTGCTCGAGTTCTATGACATCGACGAGGGCGGCAAAGAGTTGACCTACGAACAGGTAGCGCGGCAGTTCAGCCTGAAGGCTTCGGACGTCACCAACTATCTTGCCTACGCTCGACGCGAGTTCCGCCGGATTGTGCTGGACCAGCTGCGCGAGATGACGGGTAGCGAAGAAGAATTCCGGCGCGAGGCCCGCACTTTGCTCGGAATCGAGGCTGTGTGAGGACACAAACACCATGAAGTGGCTGTCAGATCAGGCTCTCGATCGCCTTCGCGCGGCTGTCGATGCGCCGGACCTCAGCGGCACCGGCTACGTGCTGCTCGACAAGTTGGGCGCGGGAGGTATGGGAGGCGTGTTCCGGGTCAAGGACACGGCCCTGGGCCGGCAGGTCGCCTTGAAGATGATTGGGATCGTAGATTCCAGCGGCGAGCTCAGCGCACGCCTGTTGCGCGAGGCCAGAATCATCGCCCAGCTTGAGCATCCCGGGATCGTTCCCGTGCACGACGTTGGCACCCTGCCCGATGGCCGGGTTTTCTACACCATGAAGCTGGTGCAGGGCCGGAGACTCGACCAGCACCGGGATGAACTTGGCGGCGTACCCGAGCGTTTGCGAACCTTCCAGAAAATCTGTGACGCAGTCTCATTCGCGCACGCCCACAACGTGCTGCACCGTGACCTGAAGCCGCAAAACATCATGGTGGGACAATTCGGGGAAGTGCTGGTTATGGACTGGGGTTTGGCCAAGTTACTGGATGCCGACATTCCGGCACAACAGGGCGCGCCGCAGCAATTACCACGTTCCGAGGAAGACGCCTCCAAGGACACCGCCCACGGCGTGGTTCTCGGCACTCCCGGCTACATGGCGCCCGAACAGGAACGCGGCGAAGTCGAGGCGGTCGGCCCGCGCGCCGACGTCTATTCGTTGGGGGCTGTGCTGAAGTTCCTGCTGGACGATTCCGGTCGGGCGTCCAAGGCTTTATCCGCGATTGCCGGCAAAGCTACGGCGGGGGATGCGAAACAAAGATATGGATCGGTGGAAGAGCTGGCTAACGACGTAGCGAACTACCTGGACGGATTGCCGGTCAGTGCCTATCCGGAGGGTCCGCTGGCGCGTCTGTGGCGATGGGTGGTCAAGAACCGCGCCTGGATTCTGCTGGTGGTCGCGTATCTGGTGATGCGCGCGGTGTTCATTCTTTGGCGGAGAAGATAGCTCGGAAAGGCAATTTTGGATTTCAGATTGATGATTTCAGATTTCAAGGTCTCGATCATAGTGGATGCAAATCTGCAATCTGAAATCCCCGGTGCCTAAAGGATTTCGCAGCAACGTTGAATAAGACGCTAGCGGGCAACTTGCCCGTAAGGAGCACATATGAACAAGATCGTGCTGGGGCTGCTGGTGGGTGGAATTCTGGGCATCTTTGACGGGCTGAGTGCGTGGTTCACGCCGGCCGTGCGGGCACAGCTGCTGGGCATCGTGATCGGCTCCACGGTGAAAGGGTTGATCGCAGGCATTCTCATTGGCTACTTCGCGAAAAAGGTGAACTCGTTGCCCCTGGGCCTGCTGTTCGGCCTCGGTATCGGCCTGCTGCTGGCGTACGCTGTCGCGGCCATGCCGGACCCGAGCGGCAAGCACTACTATTTCGAAATCATGCTTCCGGGTGGCATTGTGGGCATGATCGTCGGCTATGCCACCCAGCGTTTCGGTCAATCGGCTCAATTGGCTGGCCGGTAGACAAGCATGAACCACGTCGGACCCGATGCTGATCTGGCTTCCAGTTCCTAGCTCCTAGCTTCTAGCCGTGAACCGGCCCAACATTTGTCCCGGCTAGAAGCCAGGAGCCATTGGTGCGTTGCCCTAGAACGCGGTAAAGTATCGGTCTCGCATGGCGAATGACCAGGAAAAGGAAGCGGCCGCGCGCGCCAGCCTGCAGTTCGTGCGCGATGGCGATGTCGTCGGCCTGGGAACGGGGTCAACCGCCGCCTACGCGGTGCGTTTTCTGGGCGAACGAGTACAAGCCGGATTGAAGATCCGCGGCATACCTACCTCGGTTCACACCCAGGAACTGGCGGCCAGCCTGAGCATCCCGCTGACCACGCTGGATGAAGTTCAGGACATCGACGTCACCATCGACGGGGCGGACGAGGTCGATCCTCAACTAAGCCTGATCAAGGGTGGAGGCGGCGCGCTGCTGCGAGAAAAAATCGTAGCCTCAGCGACCCGGAAATTTGTGGTCATTGCGGATTCCACCAAGCAAGTCCCGATGCTGGGCAAATTCCCGGTCCCGGTGGAAGTAATCAAGTTTGCCGAAGCTCTGGTGGCGAAAAGGATTGCTGCGCTGGGGGCTGCGGTCAAAGTGCGCACAGATTCCTCGGGCCACAAGTTCATCACCGACGAAGGTAATCACATTCTCGACTGTAATTTCGGCAAGATTCCCGATCCGGCTGGATTGGCACGCGAACTGGAGAGGATGCCCGGGGTGGTCGAGCATGGATTATTTATCGGGATGGCGGCCCTGGCGTTAATCGCGAAGGGCGATCAGGTGATCGAACTGCGGCGCGATGACCGGAAAAAGCGTTAACCACGGAGGACGCAGAGGACACGGAGGAAAGCCAGCTTCCAGCGCTAAGTGGCAATCTCCCCCAGCGCTTGTAACAGCCTTTCCACTTCTGCAGCGCTGTTGTAATGCGCCAGACCTATGCGCAGAAAGCCACCATCCTTTTCGACATCAAGCCGCTCGGTGAGATTCAGGGCGTAGTAGTTGCCGTCCCAGGTAAAGATGCCGCGCTCGCCTAATCTGGTGGCGAGTTCCAAGGGAGTGTGTCCCGCGATGCGCACTGCGACCGTGGGACAACGCCGGTCAAGTTTCGCGAGGTCGCGGATGCCGTAAAACCTCAGTCCGGGGAGAGCCAGCAATCCGCGAATCAGGGTTTCCGCCAAGCCGTGTTCGTGCCGCTGGATGGCACCATAAGCCGCCAGCAGCGCGGCACGGCGAGTGGACGCCGACGGGTCCACCTGGCGTCCCAGATCAGCCAGATAGTCAACGCAGGCCGCGATCCCGGCGATGCACTCGTGATTCAGCGTGCCCCATTCCCAGCGGTTGGGAACGGCGTTGGTATTGGCGCGCACCTTGTAGGGTTGCAGGCGCTGTAAGTGTTCGCGCTTGCCGTAGAGAATCCCCATGTGCGGACCAAAAAATTTGTAGCTTGAACAAACCAGGAAATCGCAATCCAGGGCGCGGACATCAATCGGACCGTGGGGCGCATAGTGAACGGCGTCAATGTACGCCAAAGCGCCCTTCTGATGGGCCAACCGGACAATTTCTTTTACGTGATTGATGGTGCCCACTGCATTCGAAGCGTAGCCCACCGCCATCACCCGGGTGCGGCTGCTGAGTTTTTGCGCCAAGTCAGCCATGTTGAGGGTGCAATCCTCCTCGTTGATGTCCACGTATCGGATGGTCACGCCACGCTCCTCGAGCGCCCGCCAGGGCGAGACGTTGGCGTCGTGATCGAGGTGGGTGAGCAGAATTTCGTCGCCCGGTCCGAGTTCGCGGCCGATGGAGCGGCTGATGGCGAAGGTCAGCGTGGTCATGTTGGGGCCGAAGGCAACTTCATCTTTCTCGCAGCCGAAAAAATCGGCCATGGCGGCGCGGGCGTTAGCGATGACGGCGTCGGTGCGGCGGCTGGTGGCATAGGCGCCGCAGGTGTTGGCGTTTGAGTTCTTCAAATAGTCGCTGATCGCATCAATCACGCGCGACGGGACCTGCGTCCCGCCAGGGCCGTCGAGAAAGACCGCCGGCTGGCCGGCAACAATCTGCGACAGTGCCGGGAATTGGGAGCGCACCCAGGTGAGATCGAGAGCAGCGGTTTCGATTGGTGCAGTCGGCATAGGATCCTTGATCGCGCCGGCGTCCCGCCGGCTGTCGTTATCAACCCATCATTCTCAGCCCATCATGGTCATGTGTTCCGGCCGGATCTTATAGATCACGCGGGTCTCTGTCGGTTGCCGGTAGGGATATTTGTCCACGCCCAGATACTTCTTGGCCATCTTGTCGATGTGGGCATCCGCGCCCTCTTCGGTGATTTCGACCACGCGACCGCGGATTTCGAGATAGCGATAGGGATTGTCCGGATCGACGATGGCCAGAGCCACGCGCGGATCGCGGCGTACATTGCGATCCTTTTGCCGCCCCTTGGCGGAATTGAAAATGACGAGGTCACCCTCCAGGTCGCACCACACCGGCGTCACCTGGGGACGGCCGTCGGGCATTAACGTGCCCAGACTCGCAAAGGCGCGCTTGCTGAACAGATCACGATACTTTTCGGGGATGGCCGAGGACATGCATACCTCCTGGGAAGAATGACATGAAACATTGGGTCTGGAGATTATAGACGGTCGGAGCCGAAGAGAAATGCCCGAAATCCACGCCGCGACTTTGCATCTCTTTCAAACTCTATTAAACTAGTAGACATTTCGGCACGGGATGTTTTAGATGGCAAGGGCGATGACGCGAAACTTATGAACCGAAGGCGAAAACTGCATTTCCTGCTCGGATTGATTCTGTTGTCCTGCAGCGCGGAGTCGACCATGGCCGCACAAACGGCCGCGCCAGCTCCTCGTCCCACAGTTGTCTTCATGACCGACTTCGGAGTGGTGGACGATTCCGTGGCCCTGTGCAAAGGCGTGATGTATTCCATTGCGCCCGAGTTGCGCATCGTGGACCTGACTCACCAGGTCACACCATTCTCAATACTCGACGGCGCCCGCTTTCTTTATGGCGCAACTCCCTACTTTCCCGCGGGCACGGTGTTCGTGGTGGTCATCGATCCGGGAGTTGGAAGCACGCGCAAAGCAGTGGTGGCGAAGTCAAAGCGTGGCCAGTATTTTGTGCTGCCCGACAATGGGCTGATGACGCTGGTCGAGGACCGCGATGGAATTGAAGCGGCGCGCGAGATCACGAACCGCGACTGGATGATCGGCTCGGCCTTGTCGTCCACTTTTCATGGGCGCGACATTTTTTCTCCGGTCGCCGCCCACTTGGCCCGGGGCGAGGATTGGACCGGCGTCGGACCGGAGCTGGCACGGAACAAACTGGTGCGACTCGATCTTGTGGCTTCCCGGCTGGATGAGCGTGGGCTGAGCGGCGAAGTGATTGCCACCGATGGCCCCTACGGCAACCTGGTGACCAACGTCAGTGGCGAGGATTTTCTCAAGCTTGGTTACAGACAGGGGCAGAGTGTGCACGTCACTGTCGGAGAGATGGAAATGGACATTCCGTTCGTCCGGACTTTCAGCGACGTGGCTTTGAACAAGCCGCTGCTGTACATCGATTCGCGGGGCCACGTGGGCCTCGCGGTAAACCAGGGCAGCTTCGCCGCTGCCTATTCCGTCAAGCCGCCACTCCCGATTTTCTTTTCCCGCGCCAGGAAGTAAAGACAAATCAGGAACTTGATCTGGGAGCACCCCTCGGCCATTCCGGGGGCGCAAGTTATTTACAAGGAGCGACACCAATGAGCATACAGCGACTACTTTCAGCCCAGCGTTACATCCAATTCAGACGCCTGATGGTGACGGCGATGCTGCTGCTCATGCCTTGTTTCTTGTTCGCCCAGAGCTATCGCGGATCCATTCGCGGACACGTGGTTGATCCGAGCGGAGGCGTGATGCCGGGAGCCAAGGTCACAGCCCGGAGCAATGACACCGGCCTGACCCGCGAAACCGTTACCGGCAGTGACGGCGGCTACGTGCTCGCCGAATTGCCGGCAGGAATCTACGTGGTGATGGCGCAAGCCGCTAGCTTCTCTCCCGTAGCGCAGAATGTGAAGGTGAATGTTGGTTTGGATACCACGGCGGACTTCGATCTGACCCAGGTGGAGAAGAGGCAAGAGCAAGTCACCGTGACCGGGGCGGTGCCGCTGGTGGAGAATACGCGCGATGTGCTGGGCCAAATTGTGGAGCAGCAACTGGTGACCGAGTTGCCGCTGAATGGCCGCGATTTCGGCAAACTGGTCGCGCTGGTGCCCGGAGCAACGGTCGAGCCTTCCGGCGTCGCTGGCACCCAGTTCGGGTTTGGCCAGTTCAACATCAACGGCAACCGCGACCGCTCCAATAATTACAGCGTGGATGGCACCGACAACAACGATCCCTACTTCAACAATTCGGCGCTGAACCAGGTAGGCATCACCGGAGCCCCGGCGTCGCTTTTGCCGATCGACGCTATCCAGGAATTCAATCTGCAATCCCAGTTCGGGGCGGAGTACGGACGCAATACGGGATCGGTGGTAAACATCCTGACCCGCTCCGGCACGAATCACCTGCACGGCTCGGCCTTCGGATTCTTCCGCAACTCCGCCCTCGACGCGCGCAACTATTTCAACACCGAGGGGCGCAAGACTTCGTTTCAGAACAGCCAGTTTGGCGCCGCCCTGGGCGGGCCAATCGTGGAGGACAAGACTTTCTTTTTCGGTGCCTATGAAGGACAGAGAGAGCGCGTGGGGTCGGATTTCATTCTGGGTGTACCGACGACCCAGGAGCGGGCAGACGCGCGGGCCCTGGCCCTGGCCAGTGGACTTTCCGCTATCAATCCCGCGCTCGATGCTTTGCTTGATCTTTATCCCGCGAGCCAGACCGGATCGACGGCCGCGGTGGTGCGGGACAAGAACGACATGGACAGTTTTATCGTCAAGCTGGACCACAACTTTACCGAGACCGAACAGGTTTCAGGCAAGTATGCCTTCGCCCGCAGTGAACAGGTCTTTCCGCTGGGCTCTCAGGGCGGGTTCGGGGACGGATCGCGCCTGCCGCAGTTCGCCCAAACCTCTCCGGCGCGGGTGCAAGTGGTTTCAGCCAGCCTGCTTTCCACGCTCAGCACCACGCGGATCAATGAAATTCGCTTTGGATACAGCCGCTACCGCACTTCGTTCAGTTCACTGGACGCTGGTTTTGATCCCACCAGCCTGGGACTGGATTTTGGCAATGGAAAGCCTGGCCTGCCCGAGTTTGATTTCTCCGTCCCAATTGAAAATCTGGGTGCGACTGGATTCAGCATCCCACGCGGCCGAACCAGCCAGAGCTACCAGATACTGGACAACTTCACCTGGGTGCACGGCCGCCACACCTTCAAATTCGGAGGTGAGTACCGGCGCGCCGCTATCGAAAATTTCAACGACAATGAAGAACGGGGAATTTTTCCCTTTGGTCCGGACTCGAGTGTATTGCCGGACTGCGGGGACCCTACCCCGGCGCAAGGCTGTGACAACCCGGTCACGCTGGCACTCGCCAATTTCTACCTGGGCGACGCTTTCGTGCTGGCCCTTACCGGCGACACCCATCGCACCACTTACAACAACGGCCTGGCCTTCTTTGGGCAGGACGACTTTCGGGTACGTCCGAACTTCACTTTGAACCTGGGCGTGCGCTGGGAGTACTTCGGCCCTTTGAGCGAAAAGAATGACCTGCTGTCCAACCTGGCCGCGGACGGCACGTTGGCGATGGTCGGCAGCAATGGCCTCGATGGAATCTATGAACGCGACTTGAACAATTTTGGTCCGCGCATTGGTTTTGCCTGGAATCTGCGTCCAAAGACAGTGGTGCGAGGCGCGTACGGAGTTTACAACGACTACGTGCCGCAACATCTCATGCTGGCAAATTTCACGCCTTCGGCGGGCCTGGCCACCAATCCGATTGGGCCCCAGCCAGTGCTGCCGCTGTTCTTTGATCAGACCGCGTTCACCACTGCGGGCGGCGGGCCGATCCTGTTTCCCGGAAGCGCTCCCTTCAACATTTTCGCCACCCCGCGCAAGTTCCCCACACCCTACGTGCAGAACTGGAACTTCAACGTGACCCAGCAACTCAACGATACGGCAGCGGTCGAAATCGGATATGTGGGCAGCAAGGGAACCCGCCTGGTTCGGCTGTACGACCAGAACCAGTCCGACGCTAACTTTAACGTCCCTAACCCAAACTTTCTTAACATCTCAACTCTTGCTCCGATTGCCTCTTCCACCTATCACGCATTACAAGCCACGTTCCGGTTGCAAGACTGGGGTGGGTTCTCCGGATTCGCTGCATATACCTGGGCAAAGTCGTTGGACGACGCCTCCGACGGAATCGATTTCACCGCAGGTGCTGCCTTTCCCCAGGATTCGACGAACCTGAAAGCGGAGCACGGCCCTTCAACCTTCGATACGCGCCATCGCTTTACGGCAGCGATCAACTACCGCGTGCCGATTCTGAGATCATTGCCCAGGCGTCTGGGTGGAGGCTGGAACCTGAACTGGATTGTCACTGCCCAGAGTGGACGTCCTATTCCGATCGTCACGGCGAATGACACCAGCAACCGCTTTTACTTCAACCAGCGGCCGAATGTGGTGCCGGGAGTGGATCCGGTGTTGAGCAACTGGAATCCCTTTACCGGTTATCTGAACCCGCTGGCTTTTTCGCAGCCCGCGGACTTCACCTTCGGCGATCTGGGGCGCAACTCCATTTTCGGCCCGAGCTACTGGAATGTCGATTTTTCGGTGAGCAAGAGCACGCCCCTGTTCGAAGGCCTGAACCTGCAGTTGCGGGCCGAACTGTTTAACGCTCTGAACCATCCAAATTTCGCATTGCCGAACGGGTCGGTTACGCCGGGAGTAGGTCCGATCGGGACGATCAGCCAGACACCCGATGTCGCACAAGGCAATCCGGGCCTCGGCGGCGGCGGCCCGCGCGTGATTCAGCTGGCGGCCAAGTTTGTGTTTTAGAGGAATACTAGCCTGCGGGAGCCGGCGACTCCTCGACGTCCCTGGCTATTTCGGGCAACACGGCTCGCACCAGGGCAGTGAAATCGCCTTTCACCCGCTCCCCGGTTTCCAGCACTTCCTCGTGGTTGATGACCTGGTCGAGAATGCCCGCAGCCATGTTGGTCACGCAGGAAATAGCCAGGACTTTTATTCCCATGTGGCGGGCGGCGATCACCTCGGGGACGGTGGACATGCCGACCAGGTCGGCGCCAATCGTCCGCAGAAAGCGGATTTCGGCCGGGGTTTCGTAATTCGGCCCCAGCAGCGCAACGTAAATGCCTTGGTAGACCGTCTTGCCGAGTTTCTTCGCAGCCGCCAGCGTCGCCTCGCGATAAGGTTTCCAGTAGGCCTGCGTCATGTCGGGGAAGCGCGGGCCGAAACGCTCTTCGTTGAGGCCGGTGAGCGGATTGTGTCCCTGCAGGTTGATGTGATCGCTGAGCACGACCAGGGCGCCCTGTTTGTATTCCGGGTTGATGCCGCCGGCAGCGTTGGTGAGAATCACGGCGCGAATGTTCATGCAGTCAAACACCCGCATGGGGAAAGCGACTTCCCGGGCGGAATAGCCTTCGTACAGGTGCACCCGCCCCTGCATGGCAGCTACCGGAATGCGGTTTGCATTCCCAATCACCATTTGTCCGGCGTGTCCCAGGGCTGTCGAGCGCGGGAAGAACGGAATATTTGTGTAGGGAACGCGGGTGGCAGTGGTGAGCTCGTCGGCGAACCCGCCCAGGCCCGAACCCAGCACCAGGCCGATCTTCGGTCGCAGCGGCGTTTGCGCCAGCAAGAACTGAGCGGCTGCCTGGGCGTTGTTAAAGTCGTTCGGCGTGCTCATGGGAATTAATTTTTAAAGCCAGTTGTCAGTTCTCGGATGACAGTTCTCAGTTAGAACCGGCATTTTACCCGATGCCGGCGAACTTGGCTTCCAGCAAAGTTCTTGCCTGGATTTTCACAGTTCAGGAAATTGCCCGGTGCGCTCGCATGCCCGGAAGGAAATCCGGGAAGAACGCAGTGGTGATGGGGAAAATTGCGGCGGCGGTTCGCGAAATGCACCGTAAACGCGGCACCGGGCTGTGGACGGGCTGCACCCGATTGATTTTTCAGCAGATAAATCGGTCCCTTTTTTATTGACTCTAAAAATGAAAGGAGTAAAAACAAACTCGTTCTTTGACAGCTTCTGAAGTTTTCCCGGTTGGTGCGGCGTCCGGGGCTCGAGCCTAGTCACTTTCTGCATCGCAAGATGACGGAGGGAAGGCGGGTAAGGGTCTATAGCAAAGCGCTGGTCGAGGCGAACAAGAAGATATGTCGGAGGCAGGATAGAGTCCCGAGGCGTTAGGCAGGTTTATCCGGTTGGCGGTGAGCCCGGAGCCCAAGCATGATCGCGCGTAGCGGCCCGCAAGGGTAGCTGCGAGAGCAGGTCGGTGAGGGTCTAAAGCGAGCTACTGGCCGAGACGAATGGGCTTAACATCACCTTGGGGCTCTTATTTTTTGTTACCTACGGTCCCTGAATTACTTGCAACTTCTCCGTTGGCGCCAGCCGGGCACGAAAGATACTGTTCGTCGCAGCCACTTCACCGACCGCATCCACATGCAGATCGTAAGCTCCCCGGGGCAGATTTTCCGAGAATGGGATTTCAAGCTCGTCGGTATCTTTGTTCAGGGTGAAGTGCTGATAGCCGACAGCGGTGGCCCGGCCGTACTCATTGACCGCTAACGCAATCACAGTGAAATCGAAATCGTCCCCGGTCTGGTTGGATACCCTGATGGCTGCTTCCAGCCGGTGGCCCGTCACCTTGGGTTTCCTACTCCACTCGACCACCAGCGGCGCCACCGAGTCCATGATGAACTCCTTCTTCTTCTGAGCCGCGGGCTTGCCGCTATCGGTGACGGTCACAACGAAACGAAAGTTGTCGGCTTCGGTGGGTGTACCGCTCAGAGTGCCGTCCGGGGCCAGCTCGATACCCGTGGGCGGCGTTCCAGCGGTCACCTCCCAATTGAGAGGGGTAATGCCGCCTTGCGCCTCCAACTTGAAGTGATAGGGGCGGCGCAGGAATGCTTTGGGCAAAGGAGCGGTCGAGAACACAATGGGCTCGCCCGTGGCCGCACCCTGCTGGGCCGGGGACGAGCCCAGCAGAGCCAGAAACAACAGTGCCGATCCCGCGACTCTCAGCTTCATATCAGCCTTAGATGGCAACGACGGAATACCCGACAGTCCGCTACAAGTTCACGCCGCAGGTCGCGGCAGCCTCAAGGGCAATAAAACCCCAACTCCACTGGCGGTGAGCGTCACTCTAACACTGAAATCAGTCCGCACCCCCTGGCTCAATGTGCGGGGACGGGTCCATTCCGGCAACTCGAGCGGGATTAGGCGTACCCGCAACTGCTCAAACTACTGATTACTAAGGTGGTCCAAGGGGAAGCTCGGAGGTTATGTTGATTTTCGAAGCAACTCGTATTACAACCCCTGCATGCCACGTCGTCTGGGCACCCTGCTTTTTTGCATAGTCCTGAGTGGTTTTCTGCCAGGTCAGAATCCGACGTCGCCTCCCGCCAAGGCCGACACCACTGGCGAGGCCTTCGTCTTTGAGCGCATTTCGGAGTTGGTTCGCTTTGAGAGCGACGGTACTGGAGTGCGCGACACCACGGCCGTCATTCGCGTGCAGAACCAGGCCGGAATGCAGCAATTCGGACAACTGGTCTTCGGATATTCCTCCGCCACCGAGCGCTTGGACTTGGACTATGTGCGCGTGCGCAAGCCTGACGGACAGGTTGTGGTCACGCCAGCCGCCAATGCCCAGGATTTTGCGCCCGAGATTCTGCGTGATGCTCCGATGTACAGCGACTACCGGCAACGGCACGTCTCGGTTGTCGACCTGCACCCGGGTGACGTGCTCGAGTACAACGCCGTAATTCATGTCACCACTCCTCTGGCCGCCAATGAGTTCTGGTACGAGCACAGCTTTCCACGGCATGTCGCCATCGGGGAAGACCGGCTGGAAGTTGATCTCCCCAAATCGCGGGAAGTGAAGCTGAAGAGTCCCGACCGGAAATACGAAGTCCATGAGAACGGCGACCGCCGGGTCTACGTCTGGACGTTGCGCGACGTTGTTCCTGACCGCAAGCACGAACGCGAGGGAGACGATTTCGACACTAGCGATGATCAACCCGACATACAGATCTCGACTTTTGCCGACTGGGTGCAGGTGGCGCACTGGTACGCTAAATTGCAAGGCGACCGTGTGGTGGTGGATGATCGCGTTAGGCGGAAGGCGGCCGAACTGACCCGCGGTGCCGTGGCACCCCTCGAGAAGACCCGCCGACTATATGATTACGTCGCCGGTAGTGTCCGCTACGTCAGTCTCTCCTTCGGCGTCGGGCGGCTGCAGCCGCACGCGGCCTCAGAGGTCCTGCAGAACGGTTTCGGCGATTGCAAAGACAAACACACTCTGCTACAAGCCCTGCTGCGCGCCGCCGATATTACGAGCTACCCCGTCCTGATCAACAGCGGACGCAAGCTCGATCCAGATGTTCCTTCGCCAGCGCAGTTCGATCATGAGATCACCGCAGTCCGGTTGGGAAAGGGCGAAGATCTTACCTGGCTCGACACCACCGCCGAGGTTGCTCCCTTTGGATTGATCATGTACCAACTCCGCAACAAACAGTCGCTGCTGGCCTCCGACGATGCCTATGCGGGACTGCGGAAGACCACTGCTGACTCCCCTGTGAAAAACCTCGTGGCCATCAAGATCGACGGCAAATTCTCCGAGACCGGCGCTCTGGACACGACTTTCGACCTGCTCGCCCAAGGCGACAGCGACTTGCCCCTGCGAATGGCATTCCGCCGCGCCCCTCCCGCCGACTGGCAGAGAGTCCTGCAGTTCTTCTCCGCGGTCTGGGGTTTCCCAGGAGGCGATGTCTCAGAGGTTCACTTTGATTCTCTTGAGGACACCAGCAAACCCCTGCACCTGACTTTTCATCTTCACAAAGAAAACTTCTTCATTGTTCCAACCTCGGGAGCGAACTTCGGAGTCTTACCGCCTATAGCAGTTCCCGGACTGCCTAGATTTAATCCCCGTAAGGGCCCGCAGCCATTGGATGTCGGTCCATCGGTTGAACAGACCTATCGGGCACACATTCAATTTCCAGCCACCTACAGCGTCTCGGCGCCGGGCGCCGTGCGCATGGCTCGCGACTACGGCGAATATTCTTCGTCCTACACTCTGACCAAGAATGTTCTGGATGCCGAACGCCACCTCGTCCTGAAGGTTAATGAGTTGCCTCCGGCACGCCGTGCCGACTACGAATCGTTTCGCAACGTCAGCAGCAGCAGTGAGCAGCAGGTTCTGAATTGCAGCATCGCGCCGGCATCGGCAGCGGCTGTGGCTTTGGCCGGAAAGGCAAGTGGCACCGCCGACGAACTCCGCAAGGCGGGGAAGGCTGCTCTGGAGCGAAAGGACTTCGGTTCCGCCGCCGACCTGCTCAAGCGCTCCCTGGACAAAGACTCCAGCCAGAAAGACGTTTGGGAAGACCTGGGGCTCGCCTATGCCGCGCTCCACAGACACGATGAGGCCATCAATGCATTTCGCAAGCAGATCGATGCCGACGCATTCCATGCGCGCGCCCATGGCGACTTGGCTTCGGAGTTGCAACAACAGGCGAAATTCGAGGAAGCCATTGCTGCTTATCGCAAGCAGACAGAGATCACTCCCGGCGACAAGTCAGCCCACAAGAGCTTGGGCTTGCTCCTACTGCAGACCCAGCAGGAGAGCGAGGCCCTGACGGAATTGGAAACCGCGGCGTCCATCCCGCCGGATGATCCTGAAGTAAAAATCGCCCTGGCTCGCCTGTATGCGAAAAATGGAAATACGAAAAAGGCTGAAGATCTGATGAAGAGTGTAACGGGCGTCGCCTCATTGACTTCTGGCCCTGATCTCTACGCTGCCTCTTTGCGCGATGACATCAACCCCAGCCAAACCGAGCGTGATGCACGGAAGACGCTCAATAACATAGGAGAGGAGTTCGACGCGGGCGAGTTCGACCGCCTCGGTCCGTCGGCGTTTTCCGCTATGAACCTGGTGGCGCTGGCTTGGGCCCGCATTGGATGGGCAAGGTTTCTGCAGGGTTAAATGATGGAAGCGATGCAGTACCTGAACTCCTCCTGGATATTGAGTCAATCCGGAACCGTGGGCAACCGCTTGGCCCGCCTGCTCGAGAAGGAGGGTCAGCGCGACCAGGCACGCCGCATGTATGCCCTGGCGGTGGCTGCGGGCGGGGCAGAAGAATAGGCTTCCCGCCAGGCTGTGGTCAGGCTGTCCGCGAGCACCACGGCGGCGGAGCAGGAAATTGCGCAAGCGGCGGTCGAATTGCACAGCGCTCGCACGGTCTCTTTGCCTGCGATAGCACCGGGTACGGTCTCCGCCAATTTCGTCCTGGTTTTCGACAGCTCCAGAAGACCCGAGCGCGCCGATTTTCTGGACGGCGACCCGACTCTGAGTGCGGCCCGCGCTCAACTACAAGAAAAGGACTACCCTTTAAAATTTCCAGACGTCTCTTCAGTCAAGCTCATCCGGCGCGCCAAGGTTTCCTGCAGCAATTCCAAATGCAGCCTGGAGTTGCTGCCGGCAGAATCGATGATTGCAGGGGAGGGCCCACGCGCTGCCGCCGCCACGCGGTAAAAAAGTGCGACCCAGGCTGGATGCGGTCAGCGAACTGACGGATGAGTCGCTGGTGCTCAACGCGGGCACGGATGCCCGTACCAAATTCTCGGCAATTTCTAACCCACGGTCACCCCCTGCACTCGACGCCTGCCGCTTCGTCACGGTAAGCTAAGTGGTTTTGTGGAGGGCGTACGAAATGCAAGACGCAGTCGCCAAGCTTTGGCCGGAGATCCAATGGATCGAAGACAAAAAGCTGCGCAACCAGGTCACCCAGACGTGGGTGAAGGCGTTGGAGCGCAGTCCGCTGAAGCCTGACGACCTGAATCGCATTCCCTTCACCCTGCTGGTACCCAACTGCCCCATCACTTTCATGGAGCACAAGCGTTGCGTCGTGCACATAGCGCGCCAGAGTGCTGAAGCCATGGAGCAATTCATGGGGCGCGCCTTGCCCATTCACATGGACACCGTGATTGCGGGCGCCATTCTCGCCGACGTGGGCAAGTTGCTGGAGTACGAAGTGGGCGCCGACGGCAAAAGCCGGCAGAGCGAGCGCGGCGAGGCGTTGCGCCATCCTTTTACCGGTGTCGCGCTGGCGCTGGAATGTGGCGTCCCCGACGCCGTCTGCCACATCATTGCGGCCCATGCCGCCGAAGGCGACCTGGTGAAGCGCACCACCGAAGCCTACATCGTTCACCATGCCGACTTCATGGCGTTCTTGCCCTTCAAGAACCCGAAAAATATCAAACTGAAATAGGAGAGTTCGCGTTGGCTACGAAACCAGGAGTCGTCAAAGAAACGATTACCGCCGGCATGTCGCGTTGGGCTGCCGGCCTGAGCTATCCGCAGCTCTCGCAGGAAGCTGTGTACCAGGCCAAGCGCTTTCTGCTCGATTCCGTGGGCTGCGCGCTGGGCGGTTATCAGCAGCACGATGTGAAAATCGCGCTCGAGGTGCTCGACGAAATTGCTGGAAATGGCCCGGCCACCGTGATTGGCACCGGCAAACGCGTCGATCCGGTTTCGGCGACGCTGGCCAACGGATTGATGATCCGTTGCATGGACTACAACGACATTTACTGGAAGCAGGACCCTTCGCATCCGTCCGATATTTTTCCCGCGGCGCTGGCCGGTTGCGAGCGCGCGAAAGCCGATGGGAAGGAATTAATTGTTGGACTCGTCCTCGGACATGAGTTCGAGATGCGCTTCTGCGAGGCGGCGTTCCCCGGAATTCGCGAGCGCGGCTGGCATCACGCCACGTTGACGGCGTTCGTCTCGCCTATCGTCGCGGGCCGCGCCATGCACCTGGGATGGGAGCAGATACAGCATGCCATCGGCATTTCAGCCAGCCATCATGCGACCCTGGGCGCCGTCACCGCCGGCAAGCTCACCATGATGAAGAACACCGTCGATCCCATGGCGACGCAGAGCGGGGTAATGGCCGCGCTCATGGCCGAAAAAGGCTACACCGGGCCGGAGCACGTGGTTGACGGCAAAGAGGGTTTGACACACTGTTTCGGCCCGTCCTGGAAGTTGAACCTGCTGACCGATGGACTGGGGGAATCGTGGCGCATTACGCAGTGCGGCATGAAAGCCTTTCCCACCGAGGCGCTTACCCATACGCCGATTTCAGCCGTGCTCGATATCGTCAAGTCAAACGACTTGAAGCCGGAGCAGGTGGAGAAAGTGCAGATCCGTTCACTGGCGCGGGCGGCCGATATTCTTTCCGATCCCAGCAAATACGATCCGCGGTCGAAAGAGACTGCGGACCACTCGTTGCCCTATGTGATTGCGGCCGCCATCGCGGAGCGGCAAGTCACGCCGGTCCAGTTCGAGATGAAGAAGATCATGGACCCGACCATCCGGGCGCAGTTGAAAAAGGTAGAAGTGGTCGCCGATCCGGAGATCGAGAAAGTTTTCCCCGCGCTGCAGCGCGTGGTTGTCAACCTTACGACTACGGACGGGCAAATTTTTTCCAAGCAGTTGGATTATCCGAAAGGCGATCCGCGCAATCCGCTCTCTGATGCAGAGGTCGAAGAAAAGTTCGAGGCGCTGGCGGAGGGTGTACTGTCAGAGGGGGCGCAGAAGAAGCTGAAGAACGCGATCTGGAACCTGGAGAAGGTGGGATCGGTGAGCAAGCTGATGGCGCTGATGAAGGCGGATGTGAAGAAGAAGGTGGCGTCTAAGGTCGCGCTGAAGACCAAGAAGCGCCGATAGCAGTCTCATCGAGCAACTGTGGGCAGCCGCGAAGCGGCGAAAGAATGCAGCCCGGGGCGTAAGCCCCGTGTACAAAGCGGAAATGATAAGCCCTGAAAAGGGCGAAAGAGACTGGTGGACGCTGGTCACTCGATCATAGGGGTCCTTCGACTCCGTATTGCATTTCGCGAGCGAAATGCAATACTCCGCTCAGGATGACATGGAGTAGGACCAGGAGTGATACATGGGTCAGACCATCGTTGAAAAAATCGCGCAGGCACATCTAGCCGAGGGGCCAAAGCGGCCGCTGCGCACCGGAGATTTTGTGGCCATTCGGCCGCACCGCGTGATGACGCATGACAATACCTCTGCGGTGATGAAGAAGTTCCAGACTATCGGCGCGAAGAAGATTCAAAATCCGAAGCAGCTGGTGTTTGCCCTCGATCACGACATCCAGAATAAGGAAGACTCGAACCTGCACAAGTATCAGGCCATCGAGGGTTTCGCCAAATATCACGGCGTAGATTTCTATCCCGCAGGTTCGGGTATCGGCCATCAGATCATGGTGGAGCGCGGATATGTTGTGCCTGGGTCTTTCGTTGTGGCTTCCGACTCGCACTCGAACATGTACGGCGCGCTGGGCGCGGTGGGAACACCGATCGTGCGCACCGACGCCGCCGCCGCGTGGGCAACCGGGGATTTCTGGTGGCAGATTCCGCGCTCCATTCAGGTGGTGCTCGAAGGCACATTGCCTGCGGGCGCAACCGGAAAAGACGTCATCATCACTTTGTGCGGTCTCTATAACCACGACGAGGTGCTGAACTCCGCCGTCGAATTCAGCGGACCGGGCGTAACCAGCCTTTCCATGGACGCCCGCTTTTCTATTTCAAATATGTCCACCGAGTGGGGACCGCTGGTGGGGTGGTTTCCGGTGGACGAGAACACCATCAAGTATCTGAAAGCCGTGAAGGAACGACTGGCGGCTTTGGGCATCGAGCGCTTCACCAATCACGATATCGCCAACTGGTCGGAGGATCCGCCGCGGCCCGATCCGGATGCGGTCTATGCCGCCCGCATCGTGCTCGACCTGTCGCAGGTAACCCCGCATGTTTCCGGACCGGACACGGTGCAGATCATGGCCTCGCTGGCCGAGATCGAAACACAGAAGATTGCCATCCAGAAGGCTTATCTGCTGTCCTGCGTGAACTCGCGGATTGAGGACCTGGCTGCCGCTGCCATGGTGCTGCAAGGCAAGAAAGTGGCGCCCGGAGTGAAGTTGTATCTGGGCGCGGCCAGCAAATGGGTGCAGGAAGAGGCGGAGCGGCGCGGCATCTGGCAGACCTTACTCGACGCTGGCGCGAACCCCTTGCCGGCGGGCTGCGGGCCGTGTATCGGCCTGGGCGTCGGGCTGCTGGAGCCGGGCGAAGTGGGGATCTCCGCCACCAACCGCAATTTCAAGGGTCGCATGGGATCGCGCGATGCGAAATGCTATCTCGCCAGCCCGGAGGTGGTGGCCGCTTCCGCCGTGGCCGGTTACATCCGAGGACACTCCAAGATGGCAGACCGCACCGCCGTACGGGTGTACCAGGAGTTTCCCACCGGCACTGCCGCCGAGAAAGTCGAGATTCTGCCCGGCTTTCCCGAGCGGGTGCGCGGAAGGCTGGTGTTTTTGCCGTTGGACAATGTGAACACCGACGCGATTTACGGGAAGGACTACACTTACCGCGACGACGTCACTCCGGAAACCATGGCCAAGGTGGTGATGGAGAATTACGATCCACAATTCGCCGCGCGCACGCGCGCCGGTGATGTGGTGATCAGCGGCTTTAACTTTGGCACTGGGTCGAGCCGCGAGCAGGCGGTCACTTGCCTAAAGGCGAAAGGAATTCCACTGGTGATTGCGGCCAGTTTCTCGCAAACCTATTTGCGCAACGCTTACAACAACGGATTCCTGTGCGTGGAAGTTCCGGAGCTGGTGAAGCGGCTGCGCGAGCAGTTTGCCAAAGAGATCAGCGCCAAAGAAAAGACAATCATTCCCGGGGAAGAGATTGACATTGACTTTACTTCGGGGCTGATCAGCTGGCGTGGAGAGAAATTCGCGTTTCCGGCTCTGGGCAGCGTGCCGCAATCACTGGTAATCGCGCAAGGTGTGGAGAACCTGGTGGCCAAGCGGTTGGGGCTGGGGTAGAACGGGTGGCCGCGGGCGACTCGCCTGCGACTTTCGGAAAGCTGAACCGCTGGCTCAAGCATCATCTGTCGGATTGTTGTCAGACTTGCAGAGCTTCCCGCGGGCGGGTCGCCCGCGACCACCCGATTTTCTTGGGAGAGAAATTACTGATGGCGAAACATACAGTGGTGACCATGCCGGGGGACGGAATCGGAAACCAGGTTCTGCCTGAGGCTTTGCGGGTTCTAAAAGCAGTTGGCTTCGACGCCGAATATATTCATGCCGACATTGGTTGGGACATCTGGTGCAACGAAGGCAACGCGCTGCCGGATCGAACCATTGAGCTGCTCAAGAAGCATAAGCTCGGACTGTTTGGTGCTATCACTTCGAAGCCCAACAAGGAAGCTCAGGCCGAGCTGAAGCCAGAGCTGCGCGGCAAGGGACTGGTTTACTACAGCCCGATCGTCACCATGCGGCAGAAATTCAATCTGGATATCTGTATGCGGCCCTGCATCGGGTTCATCGGCAATCCGCTGAACTACATTCGCAAGCGTACCGATGGCGGATTCGATGAGCCCAAGGTGGACACTACGGTATTCCGCCAGGGAACCGAGGGCATGTACGTGGGCGTGGAGTGGACGAACCCTCCGGAGAACGTGCGGGCCGCGCTGAATACGCATCCCCGGTTCAAGGCATTCAACAGCGTGCCCGGCCCTGATCTTGCGGTGAGTGTGCGCATCATTACCCGGGCGGCAGCGCGGCGTATCGTCACTGCGGCTTTCGAGTATGCCAAGAAGCGCGGTTTCAAGGGCGTGACTATTTGCGAGAAGCCGAACGTGGTACGCGAAACCTCGGGGATGATGGAGGAGACGGCCAAGGAAGTAGCCAAGGGCTATCCCGGAATTGCACTCTGGTCCACGAATATTGACGCGCAGTTGATGTGGCTGAACAAGAATCCGGAGGAGTACAACGTGATCGTCGCCTCGAACCTGTTTGGCGATATCTTGTCCGACGCCTTTGCCGGACTGGTGGGCGGGTTGGGCTTTGCCGCTTCCGGCAACATTGGCGACGAGGTCTCGGTATTTGAGCCGACCCACGGATCGGCACCCAAGTATGCCGAGTTGAATCCTCCCATTGTGAATCCTATTGCCATGATTCTCTCCGCGGCCATGATGCTTGACCACGTGGGCGAAGGAGCCAAGGCTGACCGCATACGCAAAGCTATTACCGAGGTGGTACAGGAAGGCAAAGTGCGGACTTACGACATGATGAGAATTCCTGGAGGAGCGAAAGCAATTGGGCAGGGAGCCGCGAGCACGGTACAGATGGGGGACGCGATTTTGGCGAAGTTGAAGTAACCCGCGTAGCTACGCTCCTCCCGACAGCCGAGGGCGGCTGCCCCACGTGGACTCTGGTGATCCCACGCGGACCCAGGTGAATGATGACTGATTCGGCGGAAAAATCGGCGGGTACCGGAGAAGCCGGGCAATGTGGCCGGGGCGTGCGCTCGGACGTGCATGTGGCCATCGAGGCGCGGGACAGCGGCGGCCTCGAGATCACAATGCAGTCCCGGGTCGCGCCCTACTACGGGGACGCCATTCTGGCGCAAGCCCGGCAGGTGTTCGAAGTGCTTGGCATCAAACATGCCCGGGTCGAAATCCGCGATGAGGGCGCGCTGCCCTTTGTAATTTCGGCGCGGATCGAGACGGCGGCGCGCCGCGCCGGGCTGGGCCTGGGGCGGAAAGCTTCGCCGGAGAAGATCGCGTTGCCCGAAGCTTCGCCGCGCGATCGCTTGCGCCGCTCGCGTCTGTACCTTCCTGGTTCCGAGCCCAAATACTTCATCAACGCGGCTCTGCACGGCCCGGACGCCATTATTCTCGATCTGGAAGATTCCGTCCATCACGCGGAAAAAGATGCCGCGCGTATTCTTGTCCGCAACACGCTGCGGGCCGTGGATTTCGCCAAATGCGAGCGCATGGTGCGTATCAATCAACTGCCCATGGGCCTCGAAGACCTGGCGGAGGTCGTTCCCGAGTCGCCGGACCTGGTGCTGCTCCCCAAGGCGGAGCTTCCCGAGCAGATCGCGGAAACCGACCGCATGATCGGGGAACTCAGGGGCCGCTACGGGATCACCCGGCCGATCTGGCTGATGCCGATTCTCGAATCCGCGCTGGGCATTGAGAACGCGTCTGCCATCGCACAGGCCAGCAAGAACGTGGTTGCGCTTACTGTCGGCCTTGAGGATTACACTGCCGATCTGGGCGTGGCCAAAACAGCGGAAGGCCGCGAGTCGTTGTACGCCCGCTCGCGCCTGGTGAACGCAGCGAGGGCGCTGGGGGTGCAGGCCATCGACTCCGTTTTTGGCGACGTAGGTGACATGGACGGATTGCGGCGCTGGGCAGAGAGTTCGCGGGCGTTAGGGTTTGAAGGCATGGGCTGCATTCATCCCGGGCAAATTCCGGTGATTCATGAGGCCTTCGCGCCGTCGGCGGCGGAGATCGAAAAGGCGTTGAAGATTGTGGCGGCATTCGACGAAGCACAGCAGCACGGGTTGGGCGTGGTCAGCCTGGGATCGAAGATGATTGATCCGCCAGTAGTGCAACGCGCACAGAAATTGGTGGATCTGGCGAAGAGAATGGGCAAGGCCTGAAGGCAAAGAAGACTGTGCAGGCCGGGTGAGAGCCAGCTGAGCTAAGTAGCGGCGCCGCAGGATGCCCTCCGGACAGCCGGCAAGATGCCGGCGCTACGTCGCTGAGGGCGGGCTCCGACCCGGTCCCACACAGGATTTGTTTGTCCCAAGCTGTACGAGTCAAGGGAGCGGAATGACGGATCGAGCTGAACTGGTGCAGAACGCGGCAGGGCGCATGGTGCCGACCATGGTCAATGGCAAGCCCCAGATTCCTTACCTGGGGGTGGCCAAGTATCAGCCGCGCGGGCGCAAGGCGGCTCCCCCGGTGCGTTCGAGCAAGGATTATCCCGACAACGGCGACAAGCGGGTTGCCGATCTCGAGACTGCTTTGCGCAAGTGCGGGCTGCGCGATGGCATGGTGATCTCGAGCCATCATCATCTGCGGGACGGCGATCAGGTGGCGCTCATGATGCTGGAAGCGGCGGCAAAAATAGGTGTCAAAGATTTGCTCTGGTTTCCCAGCGCGTCGTTTCCTTCGCAGAAATCAGCCATTGAGCTGATGCAGTCGGGCGTGATCCATCACATCGAAGGCTCGATGAACGGACCCCTGGGCGACTACTGCACGCAAGGCAAGATGCGAGGACTGGGGGTCCTGCGCTCTCATGGCGGTCGCTGGCAGGCCATCCAGGATGGCGAAGTGCACATTGATATCGCGGTGATCGCCGCGCCTACCGCCGACGCATTCGGCAACGCCGACGGGTCGCATGGCAAGTCGGCCTGCGGATCGCTGGGCTTCGCCCTGGCCGATTCGATCTACGCCGACAACGTCATCGTGGTCACCGACAACCTGGTCCCCTTCCCCTGCATTCCGTGGCAGATTCAGGGCAACAACGTCGATCACGTTGTAGAAGTCGATTCCATCGGCGATCCAGCGAAGATTGTCTCAGGTACAACGCAGATCACGCGCTCACCCGATCGCCTGCGAGTGGCCGAGTACGTAGCCCGCTTCCTGCGCGATGCGGGGATCATGCGCAACGGATTTTCCTTCCAGGCGGGAGCGGGCGGCATCGCGCTGGCGTTCGTGGACTATCTGCGCCGAATGATGAAAGAAGATGGTGTGAAGGCACGCTTCGTTCGCGGCGGTTCGACGCGCTACCTGGTGGAGCTGCTGCAGGAAGGCCTGACCGACTACATTCTCGATGGGCAAACCTTCGACCTGGATGCCGTGAAATCAATCGCCGTCAATCCCCGGCACGTGCCCACTTCTCCGTTCACCTCATACAACTATCACGGCAAGGGTTCATTCGCCTCCATGGTGGATGCAGTAGTGCTGGGCGCGACCGAAGTGGATGTGAACTTCAACGGCAACGTGGTGACACACTCCGATGGCAGGCTTCTGCACGGCATCGGCGGCTGGCAGAATTGTCTCCAGGCGGGATGCACGATCCTGGCCGTGCCGTCCTTCCGCGATCGTATTCCAGTGATTGTTGACGAAGTGACCACGCTGACCGGTCCGGGCGAGTTGATTGACGTTGTCGTGACCGAGCGCGGTATTGCTATCAATCCGCGCCGTCAGGATTTGCTTGATGCGGTGAAAGCATCAAGTTTGCCGATCCGGCCAATCCAGGACATCAAGGCGGAAGTGGAAAGTATTTGCGGCGGCAAGCCGGTGCGGCCAAAACTGGGCGAGCGCCCTGTGGCGATCGTCAAATGGGTTGATGGAACTGTGCTGGATACGGTTTGGCAGGTGGGCTAGAGAATTCGTGACCACGGATTTACGCTGATTTTCACGGATTTAAATTCTAAGGGTTTTATCCGTGTTGATCCGCGTGAATCCGCGGTCTGAATTTCCCGCCTACTCGTTCTTCATGGCGTCAATCAACTGAAAAAGCTGGGTGCGGTCCACCACTTCGACGAAGGGCTTGCCCTGCGTCTTGTTGCTGACCACATAGATTGTTGGCGTGTGATTGATGCCTACGCGCTGGCCAGTGTTCTTGTCCTGGTTGATGGCGGCGGCCAATTTGCCTTGGGGATCGACCACGAAAGGCAGGTCCACTTTATGATCGGTGGCGAACTTTTCCGCGAAGCCGCGTAGGGTCGGCGGCGTGATCTCCGGCTGATGCTGGAAGATGTAGTCGCGAAACGCGAGACCTAGCTCTTTAGACTGGGTATCGAAATAACGGGCAATAACTGCGGCATCGTAGGACCAGTTGTGCATGGGCAGCGGGAAGTCGTGGCGGACCACGGGGATCTTGTAGGTGCGGGCGGCCTCTTCGACCAAGGGAGCGGCGCGCCGGCAGTCGGGGCATTGCAGGTCTTCAAAAACGATCAGTGCGACCTGGGCGCCCTTGGGCGGCCGCAGGGCGGGGTCGACGGTCTGGGCAGAGGCCAGGGATGCTACCAGCAGGAAGGCCAGGGCAAACACGGGGTACGGGGTAGTCATATTCATTTGGATGCAGGTTTTTCCCGCGAGTTCCTTTTCAGCCATTCTATGGTAACTGACGCGGGTTACAGGCACACGCCAAAAGCTTAAACCAATTTAGGACACCCTTCGGCTTCGCTCAGGGCAGGCCCCGTCGCACGAAGAAGCCCGTTCAAAGCAGGCGCAGCTGGCGGCGCTCCAGGGCCAACAGCTTTTCCTTGATGGGCAGTCCGCCGCCGTAGCCGGTGAGTTTGCCATTGCTGCCGATTACACGATGACAAGGGATCACAATAGGAATTGGATTGGAGCCATTGGCCAGGCCCACCGCGCGGGAGGCGTTTGGGTTGCCGAGGCGACGGGCCAGTTCGCCGTAGGAAATCGTTTCGCCGTAGGGGATCTCGCATAGCCGATTCCATACTGAAAGCTGAAACGGTGTGCCCTGAGGCGCGAGCGGCAGATCGAAGTTCTCCAATTCACCGGCGAAGTATGCCCGCAACTGACGAATAGTTTCGCCCATACGCCCTGCATCCTCACGCCATTCAGGATTGGACTGAGCTGGATTTCTTCCGTTAACAAAATCGATGCGCCGCAGGCCGGAGGCGTCGGCAACGAGCAGCAGCGGCCCGACTGGACTTTCCATCCGTGTGTAGCAGCTAAGGCTCGCAGTTGTGGTTTCCGTCGTCATTCTTGAATCCAATCTTAACCACAGAGGACGCGGAGGACACGGAGAAAGACTTCCGTGAGAGGTTGAAATTTATATGACCGCAGCCTGCTCGCGCCGCTTCGACTGAATCTCAATGAAAACATGCACCAGCGACACCGCTGCCGGAGTAACTCCGGGAATACGGGAGGCGTGACCAAGGGTGCGGGGACGGATTTTGATCAGGGTTTCCTGTATTTCACGCGAGAGGCCGCTGACCGAACCATAGTCGAACCAGTGCGGAATGGTGTGCTGCTCAGCCTTCTTCAGGCGCTCGATGGCGCGCTGCTGTTGCAGAAGATAGCCGGCGTACTTGATTTCGGTTTCTGCTGACTTGAGTTCGTTGCGAGTCGCAGAAGAAAGACGGGCCACGGATTCGCGCGGATTTTCACGGATTTCTTCTTGGTCGAAAAACTCCGGCGTCAATGCGCGAAGGACTGGGAGGAGTCGCTCGATTGTGATTTCCGGGCGTTTGAGCAGTTGGGCCAGGCTTTGGCCGATGGCGGAAGTCCAGTCGTTGGTCGTTGGCTGTTGGTCGTTGGCTGTTGCCGAGCTTTGCTCGGCTGGGCGGACGAGGGCGTCCGCCCCTACGTGGTCTGTGGTGATTTTCTCCACCATTGCTGCTGTGAGCTTTGATTTCTCCAGCAGCTGCGTGAATGACTCGTGGCGCTGCTGCTTGGCCAGGAAGTCGGACCAGGCTGCATCGGAAATCAGGCCGACACGCCGGCCGTGTGGAGTGAGGCGGCGGTCGGCGTTGTCAATCCGGAGATGCAGGCGGAACTCAGCGCGTGAGGTGAACATGCGGTAGGGCTCGTTGGTGCCCTTCGAAATCAGGTCGTCAATCAGGATGGCGGTATAAGCCTCAGTGCGATCGAGGATCAGGGGCGGTTCGTTCCTGACTTGCAGCGCCGCATTGATGCCGGCCATCAGGCCCTGGCAGGCGGCTTCTTCGTAGCCGCTGGTGCCATTGATCTGGCCGCCGAGGAAGAGGCCGGCAATCTTTTTGGTCGCGAGCGTGCGCTCCAGTTCGGTTGGATCGATGGCGTCGTATTCGATGGCGTAGCCGGGACGCAGCATGTCCGCGTGCTCAAGGCCGGGAATCGACTTCAGAATCTCCATCTGCACCTCTACCGGCAGCGAGGTGCTCATGCCGTTGACGTAAATCTCGTGCGTGTTCAGGCCCTCGGGCTCGAGAAAGAGCTGGTGCGTGATTTTGTCGGGAAACTTGACGATCTTGTCTTCAATCGATGGGCAATAGCGCGGCCCGATGGAATGGATTTGCCCGCTGTACATGGGAGAACGGTGGACATTTTCGCGAATGATGCGGTGCGTCTCGGGCGTGGTCCACGCAATGTAGCAGGGGACCTGCGAATCGTGATGGGCCACGCGGCGGGTGCGAAAGCTGAAGGGAGTGGGATCGGCGTCGCCGGGTTGCACCTGGAAGCGAGACCAGTCAATGGTGCGGCCGTCAAGGCGTGGAGGCGTTCCAGTCTTGAGCCGGCAACCGCGCAGGCCAAGTTGCTTCAAGGCCTCACCCAACAGCACGGCGGCCGGCTCGCCGGAGCGTCCCGCCGGATACTGCTGCTCGCCGCAGTGGATCAGGCCGTTGAGAAAGGTGCCGGTCGTGACAATGAGAGCGGCCGCGCCGACGGTGCGTCCGTCGCGGAGGCGGACACCTATTACTCTGCGTCGGTCGGGGTTCGATTCACCAACAGTTTGAGAGGACCAGTCTTCAGTTGCAAGTTCCCGGTTCTCAGTTTCTGGCTGTGTGCCGCCCTCAACGATTAAAGCTGCGACTTCAGCCTGCTTGATCTTCAGGTTGGGCTGCGATTCCAGCACTTCTCGCATCTTGAGACGGTAGGCTTGCTTGTCGCACTGAGCACGAGGCGACCAGACCGCCGGACCGCGAGAAGTGTTGAGCAGGCGGAACTGGATGCCGACCGCGTCCGTGATCTCGCCCATGATGCCGCCCATGGCGTCGACCTCGCGGACCAGGTGCCCCTTGGCGATGCCGCCGACCGCCGGATTGCAGGACATCTGGGCGATGAGATCGACGTTGAGGGTGTAGAGCGCCGTCTTCAGGCCCATGCGGGCTGCGGCCATGGCAGCTTCGCAGCCGGCGTGTCCGGCACCAACCACGACTACATCGAACTGTTCTGTGAAGGGCGGCATGGCCGAATTACTTATTCTAGCAAGGACCACCGAACTGAATGGAGGACGATTGCTAGAACTGGGGGCCACCGATATCTGTGAACGTGGCTTCCTGCCACTGGGTCGAGGGGAGATACCAGTTGCTGGCGCCGGCCTCGTGATTGTTTCCGCCGGAACCGTACGGGATGGTCGGGGAACGCCAGTAGTCCATACCCACCTGCAGCAAGGCCCCCGGAGAAATCAGCACCCGGGCCTGGACGGTGCAGCCTTCGAGCTTGCCGAGCGGCAGCGCAGCGCGTGGAGACGGGCTCCAGAAATGCCAAACCCGATCGCTGCGACGGCCCACGGCGAGTACCACGGAGTGATTCCATAGATCGTAAGCCAGCGGAATGGGATCGTGTGCGTCGCTGGCAAACCATGGTTGGCGCTGGTAGAGGCCGCCGCGTACCCGGCCCGTGTCGTCATTGAGGACAACCTCCCGGCCATCGACCCGGCAAGACAGCCTGGTCCACGCGACCTCTACCCGGGCAGATTCGTGGCCCGGCACCCGCGTGTCCGCAATCGCGATACCCCAGAGCCGGGCTGAATTGAAGTTGGCAGGGGCAGGCACCGGATTCACATATTCAGCCTTGTAACTGACTTCATCCGGAATTCGCGGATCGTTCGTAACCAGAAACGCTGATGGGCTGGCGCCGCGCCCTTGTGGCGTGATCACCACGATGTTCGAACTGGAGGCCCGGTGGGGAACAATCCCGACCACCTTCTGCGGAGAGACAGGTTCGAAGACTGCCTCGGTTGCACCGAACCGCACCGAGGAAATCCCCACCAGATTTGAGCCGGTGATTGCCACGCGTGCGCCTTCGGGTCCGCTGGTGGGAGAGAACCTGAGTATCTCAGGCGGGCCAACCTGAGCTGCGGCCGAGAGTCCTGCCCACAGAAGAAAGGCGCAGCCCGCCGCCTTCGCCATGCCAGTCCATGAGGTGCTCTTTGGTTGAAGCAATTTAACTCCAGCAGTTTGTATTGAGGGTACGCGACCATAACGCGGGCAATCTGTGACGGCCGTCACAGTCTGTAGCTCGACGAAGCGCCGGCACCCCTTCGAGTGCGCTGAGGGGTCATCCTGCCCCGGCCGGGAGGGCGGCGCCACAAGTTGCGAGCCGGCACGGACGCCCGTATATTGGTGGGCAGACTCAAAACTGAGGCCATCATGACCACCCAGGAATTCTTTCAGCAACTGGACGCGCGCATCGCGCAATTCGATCTGCTTTGCCATCCCTTCTACAAAGCGTGGAGCGCGGGCGAGTTGTCGCGCGATGATCTGCGCAAGTATGGGCAGGACTATTACCATCATGTGAACGCGTTCCCCACCTATCTGGCAGAACTCAGCATGCGTCTGGAGGAAAGCGAATTGCGCCGTGCTGTGCTCGCAAACCTGGCCGACGAGAAAGGCTGGGGCGATGCGACGGGTAACAAGCCCGAGCACGCTGATTTATGGCTGGACTTTGTGGAAGGCATGGGAGCAAGCCGCAACCTGCGGGGACACGAACCGGTGGCTGAGATCAGTGACTTGATGTCTTTTTTCCACGAAGTGGCCGGAAATGGAACGCCGGAAGAGGCGCTGGCGGCGTTTTACGCGTACGAGTCCCAAGTCCCGCGCGTGGCCAAGGAGAAAGCGCGCGGGCTCCGCGAAATGTACGGGGCCGACGAAAAGACCTGCGGCTATTTCTCCCTGCACAGTACGGCGGATGTGTATCATGCACAGGTCTGGCGGCAGCAATTGGCCCGGCGGCTGGAGCATAATCCGCAGGTGACGGATCCCGCGCTCACTGCAGCCGCGAAGGCGGCCAAAGCCTTGTGGACCGCGTTAGACGGGGTTGAGGCGCGGAGAATAGCGAAGGCCGCATAAAAAACGCAGCCCGCGGAATCGCGAAAGACTGAGCCATTGACCAGGTGAGATCAATGGCTCTTTGATTTGGACAGGACTTCTCAAATATGGCGAGAGCAATGCCCATCGGGGCGCGTGGCCAAGTCGAGCAAACCGTCGAATTGAAGCATACTCTGGCAGCCCATAACCCCAATCTTCCTCCTGTGTATTCCACGCCCGATATGATCCGGTTGATGGAGATTGCCTGTTTCCGGGCCCTGCAGCCCTTTTGTGAGGACGACGAAATCACGGTAGGGACCGCCATCAACATCGAGCACCGGGCCGCCAGCGGAATCGGGGCCAAGATTCGGGCGGAAGGAGTTCTCGAATCGTTCGACGGAAAGTTTTATACGCTAAGAGTGATCGCCCAAGATGACACCCAGGAGATCGGGCGGGGCACGGTTGGCCGCGCAGTGGTGAGTGTGGGAAAGTTTCTCGAAAAGATGAAAAAGACCAGTCGTTAGTTCTCAGTTCTCAGTTGCATCATTATGCCCGAAGGAAAGACGGAAGCGTTCCGAGCCATGCATCGAGGCATACAGGTCCTCCTGCTGCCCAATGCCTGGGATGTCGCGAGCGCGCGGGTGATTCAGCAGGCGGGCTTTGGCGCTATAGCCACCACCAGCGCCGGCATCGCCTTCAGCCTGGGATATCCCGATGGCCAGCGCATCTCGCGCCAGGAGATGCTCGAAGCAGTCCGCCGCATGGCAAGCGCGGTCCAGGTGCCGGTCACAGCCGACGTCGAGGCGGGATACGGTGTTCGCCCGGAAGATGCCGCCTGTACCGCGCAGGACGTGCTTGCCGCCGGTGCGGTCGGGATGAATCTGGAGGATGCGACGGGCGATCCGAAGCGTCCGCTTCTGGACCTCGCCCTGCAAGTCGAGAGAGTGAAGGCGGTACGGGCATTGCCGATCGTTCTGAACGCCCGCACTGACGTTTATTTGCTCGAGATCGGGGAGCCGGAAAGGCGTTATGACGAAGCCCTCCGACGGCTGGCGGCGTTCCGCGATGCCGGCGCGGACTGCGTGTTTGTGCCCGGGCTGCGCGACCCGGAGAGCATCGGACGCATGGTGAGAGACTTGCGGTGTCCGGTCAACATCCTGGCCGGCCCGGGATTTCCTCCGGTGCCGGAACTGCAGAAGCTGGGCGTGGCCCGGGTCAGCCTGGGCTCGGGCCCGATGCGGGCCACACTCGGATTGCTGCGACGCCTGGCGGAAGAACTCAGGAATGCGGGAACCTACGCCACGCTGGAAGGCGCCATCCCCTATCCAGAACTAAACCGCATGATGGAATGATTTGAATTCAATTGACCACCACGGTAAGCGGCGGTACGGCGCTGCTTTGATCTGCACACGGCGTCTAGCCAGGGCGGATGTACGATGGAATAGTGGAAAAGACGGTTCAAGGCGTTCTCGACTACGTCCGCCGCCAGGATCTCCTCCACGCCGGCGACCGAGTAGGCGTGGCCGTTTCAGGCGGGGCCGATTCGGTCGCGCTGCTGCGCATCATGCTGGAGTTGCGGCAGGAACTCGGCATCATCCTTTCCGTGGTCCACTTCAATCACAAGCTGCGCCGGGCCGAGGCCGAGGCTGACGAGCAGTTCGTCGCACAACTGGCCCACCAGCACAAGCTGGAGTTACACATCGGCAGTGGTGATGTCGCGGCCTACGCTCGAAACCAACACCTCAGCACCGAGGCCGCTGCCCGCCAGCTTCGCTATCGGTACTTCCGGCGGCTATTGGAAGAGAAGACCCTTAACCGCATAGCTACCGGACACACTTTGGACGATCAGGCTGAAACTGTTTTGCTCAGAGTTGTTCGCGGAGCTGGCACCCGCGGACTGGCTGGAATTTATCCCCAGTTACAAGTTAACGGTTCTCAGTTCTCAGTGGTCCGGCCGTTGCTGCAGACCAGGCGAAAGCTGCTGGAAGCTTTCCTGACAAGAATCGGTCAGGACTGGCGCGAGGACTCGAGCAACCGTGATTTGCGCTATGCCCGCAACCGTGTGCGCCATGGGATTGTGCCCAGGCTCGAGCGCACTCTCAATCCGTCCGTGCGTGAAACTCTGGCGGAGACGGCCGACATTGCGCGGTCCGAGGAAGAATATTGGCAGAACGAAGTGGCGCGCGTCCTGCCCGAAGTCTGGCGAGTGGAGCGCCGAACCCTCGAGCCGGTCGGACTGGCGGCTTTGCCTCTGGCCTTGCGGCGGCGAGTGGTCAGGGCAGCTGCGGAGTCACTCGGTTTGCGGCTCGAGTTCCGTCACGTGGAAGAGATTCTCGACCTTGCACCACGGGGACCCCGATCAGCCGTGTTGCCGCAGGGCTGGGTTGTTTCCCTGGGCAAAGGCGGACTCCAGTTCGGTTCCCGGGCTGCCGCTGCGAATACGGACTATCAGTACGTTTTGACCGTGCCCGGCGCTATCGAGGTTCCAGAACTGGGAGCACGGATTGAGGCGGCGCTGGTTCCGGGGAACGCAGCGCCGGGTTATAATCCCGACCACATGCTTGATCCGGCATTGCTGCAGAAAGAGCTGAGCGTGCGAAACTGGCGTGCAGGCGACCGCTACTGGCCGGCTCACAGCAAGTCTCCGAAGAAGATCAAGGAGCTGCTGCAGGAGCGGAAGTTGACCGGCACGGAGCGCAAGCTTTGGCCGGTAGGGGTGAGCGGACAAGAAATCGTGTGGGTCCGCGGATTTGCCGCGCCGGCGCGATTGCGTCCGCCCGATGGCAGCCAGGAGGCCCTGGTAATTCGTGAGTCGGCCAGTCGGGGAGGATCCAAGCATGAATGAGTTCGCAAGGCCGGGGCTGCCGCGCACTGTGATCCCCGCCGAACAGATACAGAAGCGGGTACGGGAGATGGGACGGCAGATTTCCGACGACTATCGCGGCCAGACCATCCACCTGCTGGCCCTGCTGGAGAACGGTTTTATCTTCATGGCTGATCTGGTGCGGGCGCTGGAAGTTCCGGTGATCTGCCAGTTCATCAAGCCCAAGTATCACCTGCACGAGGAGGATGGTTCGGGTGGGGTTTTGGAGATTTTCTTCAGTCACGAGCCCGACATTCGCGGCCAGAACGTGCTGGTCGTGGAAGGCCTGGTTCATTCCGGGATTACCACCGAATTTCTAATGAGCGATCTGAAGGCCCGGGGTGCAGCATCGGTGAAGTTGGCCACGCTGTTGGACCGGCAGTCGGCCCGCAGGGTCCAGTTACAGCCCGATTATTTCGGGTTTTTGGTGGATGAGGCCTTCCTGGTGGGTTACGGTTTAGGCTCCCCTGAACAGACCAACCGGAACCTGCCGTATGTCGGCTCTGCAAGCTGAAGTGAACCCATGACTTAAGTCATTGGCAGAACGGCGACCTTTTTTGCCTCGGAACGGTTAGAATACAGGTTTGGCAACTTGTCCAATCCAAAACCTGCGGCTGGGCATCTAATTAGGTGCCACCAGTGGTTCGCATTGGCGTGCGGTTGTTTATCAGGAGTCTTCGGTGAATTCTACAGTCAAGACAGTGGTGTTCTGGTTGGTGATTGTGCTCTCGGCCTTCCTGCTTTGGCAGGTGATGAAGGCCGGAAACGCGGGACAGAAAGACAAGCCGGTAAGCTTCTCGCAATTCCTGACGGATGTGGACCAGGGTAACGTGAAAGAGGTCACCATCAATGGTCAGGAAGTCCGCGGCACGTACCGCAGCGATAATTCTGCCTTCCATACCACCGCTCCCTCCAACTATCCCGACATGATCAAGACGCTGCGCGACAAGGGCGTCAGCATGAATATCCGCGACATTACCAGCGGTAGCTGGCCGCTTCAGTTGCTGGGAACGTGGGCCCCGCTGATCCTGCTCGCGGCACTGTGGTTCTTCATGATCCGGCAGATGCAGACGGGCGGCAACAAGGCGTTGTCCTTCGGCAAGAGCCGGGCCCGGCTGCTCTCCATGCAGCAGAAAAAGGTCACCTTTAAAGATGTGGCCGGCGTAGATGAAGCCAAAGAAGAGCTAAAGGAAATCATCGAATTCCTGCGCGAAGCGCAAAAGTTCCAAAAGCTGGGCGGACGCATTCCCAAAGGCGTGCTGCTGGTTGGACCTCCGGGAACGGGCAAGACCCTGCTGGCGCGGGCCGTAGCAGGCGAGGCCAACGTTCCGTTCTTCTCCATCTCCGGCTCCGACTTCGTTGAGATGTTCGTAGGCGTGGGCGCAAGCCGGGTTCGTGACCTGTTCGAACAGGGCAAGAAGAACGCTCCCTGCATCATCTTCATCGACGAGATCGACGCGGTCGGACGCCATCGCGGCGCCGGCCTGGGCGGCGGTCACGACGAGCGCGAGCAGACCTTGAACCAACTGCTGGTGGAAATGGACGGTTTCGAGTCCAACGAAGGCGTGATTCTGATGGCCGCCACCAACCGGCCGGACGTGCTCGATCCGGCGCTGCTGCGGCCTGGACGTTTTGACCGGCGGGTAGTGGTGAGCCGCCCCGACGTGCGCGGACGCGAAGAGATCCTGCGCGTGCACACCCGCAAGATTCCTCTAGCTGACGATGTAGATCTTTTCGTGTTGGGCCGCGGCACACCGGGCTTCTCCGGCGCAGACCTGGCCAACATGGTGAACGAAGCGGCCCTGGCGGCGGCGCGACAGAATCGCAAAGCTGTGCTCATGTACGACTTCGAACTGGCCAAGGACAAAGTCCTTATGGGCGTGGAGCGCAAGTCCATGCTGCTCTCGGACGAGGAGAAGAAGAACACGGCCTATCACGAAGCTGGCCATGCGCTGGTGGCGGCCATGCTGCCTCATTCTGATCCCTTGCACAAGGTGACCATCATTCCTCGCGGAATGGCTCTTGGCGTCACCATGCAATTGCCCATCGACGACCGGCACAACTACTACAAGAACTATCTCGAAACCTCGATTGCCATCCTGATGGGCGGCCGTCTGGCGGAGGAGATGTTCCTGGATTCGATGAGCACCGGAGCCGGCAACGACATTGAACGCGCCACCGAACTGGCGCGCAAAATGGTATGCGAGTGGGGCATGAGCGATCTGGGACCGCTCACCTTCGGCAAGAAGGAAGAGCAGATCTTCCTGGGCCGCGAGATTGCCCAGCATCGCGATTACAGCGAGGCCACGGCGGTCAAGATCGATGCGGAAGTGCAGAAGCTGGTCAAGCGCGGTTACGACTCGGCCAAAGACTTGCTCCATGCCAACCGCGAGGTCCTGGTCAGGATTGCGCTGGCGCTGATCGAGCGCGAAGTGCTGGACGCGGCCCAGATCAAGATGATCATCGAGGGTCAGGAGCTGCCCAAGATCGTTCCTCCGGTCAAACCCGACGACGGAGTACAACAGGTAATCAAGCCCGACCTTCAACCCGGACGCGCCAAAGGCGGCGAGCGGCCGGCGCCAGCGTAGAGCCGGCGTAAGACCTCGGACTTCAGCAAGGGCGGCCAACGGCCGCCCTTTTTCTTGCGGCAAATTCTTGGCAACAACTCCTATCCGGTCATCCTGAGCGAAGCCGCCTCTTCGCTGGCGAAGAGGCGGAGAACGAAGGACCCCTATAGCCTGCTGAGATGTCGGCGCCTACAAGCGCTGCAGGTGTGACAGCTTCGCGGAGGGAATAGGGGTGCTTCGACTGCGGAAAAGCGGTCAAAGCGACGCTTCCTCCGCTCAGCATGACGGAGTAATGCCAGCTTACCGGTTCACGGCCTTCATCATCTGTTCCGTGTAACGTTGTCCGGATGCCGCACCGTGGGGGAACGCCTCGGCCAGGCGGCGCAGGTCTTCCGGTGTCACGTGCACGTCCAGAGCGGCCACGTTCTCTTCGAGGTATTTGCGGCGCTTGGTGCCTGGAATGGGGACGATGTCTTCGCCCTGCGCCAGCACCCAGGCCAGCGCCAGCTGCGACGGAGTGCAGCCCTTCTCCTTGGCCATCTCCTCCACCTGCCGCACCAGGTCCAGATTCTTCTCGAAGTTCTCACCCTGAAAGCGCGGCGACGTCCGCCGATAGTCATCGGAAGCCAGATCTTCGAAACGCTTGAACTGGCCGGTAAGGAATCCCCGCCCTAGCGGGCTATAAGCGACGAAGCCGATAGCAAGCTCGCGGCAGGTCGCGAGAATCTCGTCTTCCGGATCGCGGGTCCATAGCGAATATTCCGTCTGCAACGCCGCGATGGGATGGACTTTCACGGCGCGCCGCAAGGTGGCTGCACTGGCTTCGGAAAGACCTAGATAGCGCACCTTACCTTCTTTCACCAGCTCAGCCATGGCCCGCACCGTGTCTTCAATCGGAGTGTTGGGATCAACGCGATGCTGGTAGTAGAGATCGATGGTATCCACGCCCAGCCGCCGCAGGCTGCCTTCGCAGGACTGGCGAACGTACTCCGGCTTGCCGTTGACGCCGCGCGCGCTGGGGTTGCCGGGATCACGCACAATTCCGAACTTGGTTGCGAGGACGACTCTATCGCGCTTGCCCTTGATGGCTCGTCCTACCAGTTCCTCGTTCTTGTAAGGGCCGTACACGTCTGCGGTATCGAGAAGGTTGATTCCGAGCTCGAGGGCGCGGTCGATTGTAGACAGAGATTCGGCATCATCGCGTCCGCTGTAAAACTCCGACATGCCCATACAGCCCAGGCCCATGGCGGAAACGGTAAGGCCGGCGCGGCCAAGTTTGCGTGTTTTCATGAGGGGATACTCCAGAGGGAAATAGAATGGTACTTCACTGGGATAAATGCCAATCCGTGAGCGACGATTCCGGGACTTTCCGTTCATCACGGACCACATGGGGACAGCCATGCAGCGCCGGCATCTTGCCTCCGCAGCGGTGGGCGAGACGCCCACTGGACAGCCGCCGGGACGGCGGCGCTACACGTGAGGTGTTCAGGCTGCCACTGCGATCAACGGCTTTGTCCGCTCCCGGACTTCGCCGATTTCCACCACGGGCACTCCCGCGGCTTTGAGGTCTCGGATCAGGTCGGGAGAATGCTCCGGGGCGACCGCGACCAAAAGCCCGCCGGCAGTTTGCGGATCAAACAGGATGGTCTTCAACTCCTCCGGAATTGCTTCGTCGTATCCCACCACGCATTCGGCAAAATCACGGTTATTGTTCAGGCCGCCCGGGATGTTGCCTGCGCGAATGCAATCCAGAGCGCCCTCGAGCAGCGGAATCTGGTGGATGTGGAAACGCAGCGAGACATTGGAGGCGAGGGCCATCTCGCGGGCGTGGCCGATGAGACCGAAGCCGGTGACGTCGGTCAGAGAGTGGATGGGTCGTTGGTCGCTGGTCGTTGGCCGTGGGCTTAAAGCTGCCGAGCCGGGCTCAGCCGGACGGCCGAGGGCGGCCGTCCCCACGTGGGCAGCGGTGGTTTCCGCCTGAGTGGAGAACACAACAATGAGTTCGCTGGCAGTCTTGTTCAGCGTGGTCATCGAACGCGTGGCGGCTTCGATCCAGGACGGCTTGGCCGTGCCCTTCTTAATTGCGGTGGAGATCACGCCTGTACCCAGTGCCTTGGTAAACAGCAATCGATCGCCGGGCCGAGCGCGGCCATTGGTGAATACCCGCTCGGGATCGATAAGACCGGTGACGGAATATCCGAACTTGGTTTCCTCATCGCGGATGCTGTGGCCGCCCACGACTGTGCAGTTCGCTTCCATCATCTTCGAAAGTCCGCCGGCCAGAATTTGCTCCAACACTTCGAAATCGCCCTTGGCCGGGAAGCACACGTGAGCCAGCGCTGTGATGGGGCGGCCGCCCATGGCATAAACGTCGCTCAATGCATTCGTGGCGGCAATTTGGCCAAAGGTGTAGGGATCGTCCACCATGGGCGTGAAGAAATCGACGGTCTGCACCAACGCCAGGTCAGGGGTGATCCTGTACACACCGGCGTCATCGGCATGATCGAAACCCACCAGAACGTTGGCATCGTGCTGGCGCGGCAGTTTGCCCAGCACCTGGTCGAGAAGAGCGGGGCTTAGCTTGGAGGCGCAGCCTCCAGCCTTCACCGTCTCGGTAAGCCTGATTTTGACTTCCGGCATAGCAGCATTGTAGAAGATTGGAGAATTGAGAAATTGGGTAATTGAGTAATTTGGAAACAAGGCAAGAGGATTTCTTGATTGTTCAAATTGCTCAATACCCGATTACTCACGTTCTCAATTTCAGAATTACTCAATTCTCCTTTTCACTTCACGGACACGTCGGTCACCTTTAACTCCGGATACTCATGGTTCCAGTCGGCGGTGACGTGCTCGAAGATGAGGCGGAAGGGTTTGCTCTGGGCCGGAGTCAGGGGGGCGGCGCGGAGATCCACCGCCTCGGGGTAGGGACCGCTGGTCTGGAGAATGCGCAGGGGGACGTCCTCGACCTGCGCGATCTGGCCGAGCGAGTCTTTGAAGGTGACGCTTACCACGGCATGACTGACGGTCTTGTCTCCGCTATTGGTGACCGTGCCGTCAAGATAAGTGACAGTGGCCCCAACAAAGTTTTCTGCCGCGCTCATCTTCATGTCGGAGAACTTTAAGTTGGCGGCGTAGGCCGGGGGCTCATTCGCAATTTTGGAATCGGTGCGCAGGAGGAGAGAGGCGATCACTACCACTATGACCACCAGCACCACACCCAGCATGATCGGACGCCAATTGGAGTCGCGATCGTCCTTTGCCGGAGCGGGCTGGAGCAGGCCTCCCATGGGGAGATTGTACGGGAATTTGGGATTGGAGATTTTAGATTGATGATTTCAGATTGCAGATCTTAAGGCTGCCGATGCCAGAAGGCTCGAAAATCTACAATCTGAAATCATCAATCTGAGATCGCCTTACTCGCCGCCGACGATCAGACCGTCGATGCGGATGGTTGGGCACGCCATGGCGCCGCGAAATTCCAGGTCACTGGCGATCTCGGAAATGTTAAAGAACATCTCTTTCAGATTTCCCGCCACCGTGATCTCTTCCACGGGGTAGGTCAGTTCGCCGCCTGAGATCCAGAGGCCGGAGGCGCCACGGGAGTAGTCGCCAGTCACCAGGTTGGCGCCGTGGCCGAGAAATTCAGTGACGTACAGGCCCTCGGGAATGTCAGCAATAATTTCTTTCGGGCTCTTCGTACCCGGTTGCAGGAAATAATTTCCCGGGCCGATACCCGGAGTGCCGGCAAGTCCACGAGAGGCGTTGCCGGTGGTCTGGAGGCCGAGTTTTTTTGCGGTGTAGGTGTTGAGCAAATATGACTTGAGCACGCCCTTTTCGATGACGACCGTGCGCCGGGTCGGGATGCCTTCGCCGTCGAACGGTGAGGTGCCGAAACCTCCGACCATGGTGCCGTCGTCGATCACGGTGACGTGGTCGCCCGCGATCTTTTCGCCCAGCTTGCCCGCCAGGAACGACGCGCCGCGATAGACCGAATCTCCGTTGATGCCTTCAAAAATGTGGCCCAGGATAGAAGTGGCCACCATGGGATCGAGCACGATGGGGACCTGCGCCGTCTTTACTTTGCGCCCGCCCAGGCGCCTCAAAGTACGTTGGGCCGCGATCTTTCCTACTTCTTCAGGAGAGTCCAGCCGGCCCAGATTGCGGGCCACCGAGAACCAGTAATCACGCTGCATGGCGCCGTTTTCCGATTGCGCGATGGGCACGGCCGCGACCGAACAATAGGACCGGCGGTACTCACCTACGAATCCGTGAGAGTTGGCCAGAACTTTGTGACCGGTAGCGGCGTCGAACGAGCCGCCCTCCGAATTCTTGATGCGAGGATCATAGTCAAGCGCAGCCTTCTCGGCGCGGCGGGCATAGTTGATACGTTCTTCACCGGGCAGAGAGTACACGTCAGCGAAATAGAGATCGAGGTCGCCTGACAGAGAGCCGAGTTGCGAAGGTTCGGGAATACCGCTGAAGGGATCTTCGGAGGTAATTTTGGCCAGCTCCAGCGCGGACTTCAACATGCGGTCGAGCGCGTCGCGGGAAAAGTCGCTGGAATACGTGCTGGCGGAACGCTGGCCATGAAATACCCGCACGCCAATGGAGCGGGAGCCGGCTTCCTTAAGGGTTTCGACCTGCCCCAGACGGACGAGCGTGGAGAATTCATCGCCCTCGCGGACGACGCATTCCGCGGCCGTCGCGCCTCCGGCCATGGCTCGGCGGACGATGTCTTGCGCGAGGTCGCGAAGATCAGTTTTCAGTTCCTGGTTCTTAGTTTCCAGTTGAGTTTGAGGCATAAAGATGATTTCAGATCTGTGATTTCAGATTTCAGATCTAAATGTGCAGATTCGATGGTGTTCATTCTGCAATCTAAATTCTGCAATCTGAAATGTTCTACTGCATGAACCCGCCGGGATCTTTCTTGGCGGTTCCGCCCACGGTCAGGCGATCAACTTTCAACGTGGGTATGCCGACGCCGACGGGTACGGCCTGGCCATCTTTGCCGCAGGTGCCGACGCCCTCGTCGAGTTTTAGATCGTTGCCTACCATAGAGACGCGGGTGAGTACGTCGGGACCGTTCCCGATCAGCGTCGCCCCCTTGATGGGGGCGGTGACGTGGCCGTTCTCGATGAGATAGGCCTCTGAAGCCGAGAAGACAAACTTACCACTGGTGATGTCCACCTGCCCGCCGCCGAAGTTTACCGCGTAAACGCCGTGCTTGACCGAACGGATAATGTCTTCCGGATCGTCCTGCCCAGCCAGCATGTAAGTATTCGTCATGCGGGGCATGGGGATGTGTTCGTAACTTTCGCGACGGCCGTTGCCGGTATCGGCCATGCCCATGAGCCGGGAGGATAGTTTGTCGCTCAGGTATCCCTTCAGAATTCCGTTCTCGATCAGGACGGTGTTCTGTGTGGGTTGACCTTCGTCGTCCACGTTAAGCGAACCGCGCCGCCAGGGCATGGTGCCATTATCGACAACCGTACATTTTTCGCTGGCTACGCGCTTGCCGATAAGCCCGGCAAAGGCCGAAGTCTGCTTGCGATTGAAGTCAGCTTCGAGGCCGTGGCCTACAGCTTCGTGCAGAAGCACGCCGGGCCACCCCGGACCGAGTACTACTTCCATCTCGCCGGCCGGAGCTTCACGAGCATCGAGTTGCAGAATGGCCTGGCGGGCTGCTTCTTTCGCGAAATATTCGGGAGTTTTTTCGCCGAAGAAGAAGTCGAGAGCGACGCGTCCACCGCCGCCGGAGCTTCCCCGTGCGGAATTGCCCTCGGTCTTGGCGATGCAGGACACATTCATGCGGGCCAGGGGCTGGGAATCTTCAGCAAATGTACCGTCAGAACCCACCACCAGGATGTTGCGCAACTCGTCGGAGTAGCTGGCACGAACTTCCTTTATGCGCGGATCGTAGGCGCGGGCCGAGGCATCGCCGCGCATGACCAACTCAACCTTGGCCGTGATTTCAGCATCCACCGAAGGCAGCGTGACCGGGTAGAGACTGCGCGCGGCCTTTTCCTGGAAGCCTACGACCGGGGTCTTGGAGGGTCCGCTGGCAATCAGCGCCGCAGTACGTGCCGCGTGCAAAATACGCTCTGCAGAGAGGTCATCGGTGTAGGCGTAGCCGGTGCGCTCGCCCACCACTACGCGCACTCCGCATCCAGCGGAGATTCCCTGGGACGCGGACTTCACCATGGACTCGTCCACCATCAGCGATGTGGACGAAAGGTATTCGAAGTAAAGGTCGGCGTATTCTCCACCAGCCGAGAGGGCAGCCGCCAGATAGCGCTCGAGATCATGTTCGGTGAGGCCGTAGTGCTGGAAGAAGAAGCGATTTTTATCCACGTTAATTAGATGTCCTTGGACCGGGAAAGACTCCCAGGAAGTCTCTTCATTATCCCACGGGTTGATGCGGGCCGAGGTGGTTTGTGTGAGCCCTTCGGATCACAGTGGACTATCGGGATGGTCATACGTCACAGACACGGATTCGGGAAGGTGAAAGCATCCTAATCATGACCCCCGAGGCCCTGGCTCGCACAATTGAGGATTTTCTGGCTGGAGCACGAGATGCCATCGTGCTCGATGACGGAGCTGCCGTGTTTGACCTGGCGCAGGCCAAGTATTCCATCTCCGGTGAGCACAACAAATGTCTGCTCCATCTTTGGTCGGACGAAAGAAATATGGTCCGGCGAGTTCTTGATGTGGAGATCAAACATGAAGTGCTGCGGCTGGCGGTGCAGCGGCTGGGGCAGACGCGTCCTGGCAAACTGGAAATTTGCCGGCAGCGCGACCGGCGTACTCCGACTGCGAAACGTGCCACGCGGCTGGCCTACCAGCGCAGCTTGCAGCGCACCCTGGAACGCCGCTTTCCTGCTTATGTTGCCTCTCCCCTGACCACTTCTCCCGATCTGGAGCGATCGTTCGGTCCCATTTATGCCCGTGGGCTGCTGCGCCGCGGACAATCCGGTTTCGCGGTGCTGGGTGTGAATCCGCAGGAGACCCAGTCTTCGATCGATGCCGCTCTGACCTTCGGAATCCTGTGGCTCGATGCCTGCCGCCTGGCGCAAGCGGGGAAAGTAATGGTGGAAGGTTTGAAGCTGTTCTTACCGGCGGCGACCTCCGAGCTGACCCGCGAGCGCATGGCACATCTACATCCTGGCGCCGCCAAGTGGCAGTTATACGAACTGGAAAATCGAGAAGACGCCCTCAAAGAAATCGAGGTTTCGGACCGCGGCAACGTGAGGACCCGGTTGGTGCACTGGACGGACGAGGCCCAGGCCAGGGAACGGTTTGCGGAGGCCATCGACCGGGTACGGGAGTTGATGCCCGAAGCCGAAATGGCGGTGGTCTCGGCAGCCGAGATCACCTTTCGCTGCCATGGACTCGAATTCGCCAAGGCACGCTTGGCACACCATCCCGGAACGCTGCGCCGAACGGCGGAGATCGTATTTGGAGTGGGGGCAGATGAAAGAGTGCTCGGGGAACCGAACGCAGATGCCTTCCGCAGCCTGGCTCACAGCGTGGGAGAGGTCCGTCATGCTGAGGGACCGCGAGATCATGCGCTGTGGCGATTGCATCCCGAACGCTGGCTGGAGTCCCTGGTCGTGCAGGATGTATCGGAGGTGGACGAGCGCCTCGATGCCGCCTGCCTGTATTCCCAGGTGCCGGCATTCTCTGCTTCGGACCGCGCCATGATTGATGTGCTGACCACCACGCGCTCCGGAAGACTGGCGGTGGTCGAACTGAAGGCCGATGAAGACATCCACCTGCCCCTGCAAGGTCTGGACTATTGGTCGCGAGTAGCCTGGCACCATGCCCGGGGAGAGTTTCAGCGGTTCGGCTATTTTCCCGAGCGGGAATTGTCGGGCGAACGGCCCTTGTTGTTTCTGGTGGCGCCCGCGTTGCATGTGCATCCCGCTACGGACACTCTACTGCACTACATCTCGCCCGAGATTGAATGGACGGTTGTGGGTATTGACGAGCGCTGGCGCAACGGAGTCAGGGCGGTGTTTCGGAAACGGCCGCGAGACATGGAATTGGGAACTGACCCCAGATCTCGAGACTGCGCCTGATCACGGCCGAAGAAATCTACTTTCCGGACCAAACTCCCAGCAGGCGGCGGACGTCCACCAGCTGGGCCACGTGGTATGCGTTGTGATCGGCCAGCAGCAGGGCTTCGCGCAGGATGGTCTGACCATCTCCCCACGGAATGCGGGAAAAAAGATCAGTCTTTCGATTGGCGACCAGGCCCTGCATGGCCTTAAGGTCCTGGCGAAATCTCTTGATGCTGGCATTCCAGGCGGCTGCGCTGGGCGGAGCTTCGCTGCGCGGCCAGTAGCCCTGGGGCCAATCGGGCGAGACATGCTTTCGGTTGCGGCTGAATTCGAGGATGTCCCATTGCGCGATGCGCATGTGCTCCAGCAGCATCCAGGCGGAATGCGGAAACCCCGCCGGCTTCTTTCCTCGTAATTTGGCCGGGATTTCCGCGATCGCGTCATCGAGCCGGGCGTGGGCACTTCCGCCCTTGAGCAATTCAAGCAGATGCTGGCGCAGGGAAGCGTCCTGGTCGGGTTTCATGATCTTTTCCGCCTTTCCCCGGACGGACCGGACCGGTTGACTTTATCCAGTCAGAGATGCAAAAACCACTTAAAAGTTTGGGCAGGAAAATGACAAGCCCCGCGTGGACACGGGCTACCGTCCCGAGATAACCTAACTGCTCGAAGGAGTCTTCATGCGTCTATGGATGGTTTTGCTGGTTACAGTCGTTCTTGGAGCTGGCCTGCTCTTTGCGTTTGCTGCCGTGCCGGCGGTCGGGACTACCGCGCCCGACTTCACCCTGCCGTCGCAGGATGGCACGCAGGTCAGCCTGGCCGATTTCCGCGGAAAATGGGTGGTGCTCTATTTTTATCCCAAGGACGGGACGCCGGGATGCACCATCGAAGCCCACAACTTTCAGCGTGACCAGCCGCAGTACTCGCAACGCAATGCGGTCGTGGTCGGAGTCAGCGTGGACACCACCGATTCCCACAAGGAATTCTGTTCCAAGGAAGGCCTGAACTTCAAGCTCCTGGCCGACGCTGAACACAAGGTGGTGAAACAATACGATTCCACCATGAATTACAAGGGCGTGGAAATCGCCGCACGCAATACTTTCATCATCGATCCGCAGGGCAAGATCGAGCGCGCCTACACCAGCGTGGACCCCAATAAGCACAGCCAGGAAGTGCTGGCGGCCCTGGACGAACTACGGAAGAACTCGGACATTCCGCTTCAGAAGTAAATTGTTCTGGATGGAGGACGGGCGTCCCCGCCCGTCCCGCCCGCTGGCCCGGTTCGGTCCTCAGAGTGCATGGCTTCCCGGCAGCATCTAAGCTGTAGGCATGAACGTTGGTCCCGATCAAATCCCGTATCGCGACTTCTACCGCATTCTCCTCAGCACGGTCGCTCCGCGTCCCATTGCCTGGGTTTCAACACTCAACCAGGGACGCTTGAACCTGGCCCCGTTTTCGTTCTTTAACGCGCTTTCGGCCAAGCCGCCGATTCTCGGCTTTTCCCCCTCGCTGCGCCAGGTGGACGGCGCGATTGTTCCGAAAGACACCTTGCGCAACATTCGGGAAACCGGTGAATTTGTGGTGAACGTGGTCACCTTCGCACTGGCGGAGGCCATGAATCTGACCAGCGGCGAGTATGACCCGTCGGTGGACGAGTTCGCCCTGGCGAAACTGACCACCCGGCCTTCCCAGGTAGTTCGGCCGCCCCAGGTTGCGGAATCTCCAGTCAGCTTCGAGTGCAAACTCAACCGGATCATCGATTTTGGCATCGAGCCACCCAGCGGAAGCCTGGTGCTCGGGGAGATCGTGTGCGTTCACCTGGAGGAGAGTGTCGTCAAGGAAGGCCGCCTGGATCCGGATTTGCTCGACCTGATCGGACGCATGGGCGGGATGCAGTACTCCCGCACCACAGAACGCTTCGAACTCAAGCGGCCTGAAGTCCAGCCTTTGCGACCCAAAGCCTAGGCCGGAGTTCCGATCTAGGGGATGGAATCCCGCAACTGAATGAGAGCGTTGTCCGCAGCATCCAGCCGGATCAAACCAAAGCGGGGATTATCAAGGTCGAGCACGGTATAGATGGTGATGGCAATCACTACGGCGTAAAGCAACACGTGCAGCCAACTGCGGCCCTTCGCTTTTGCCATGTCGTATCCGGCAAGCAATCCACTCAGCAGCGCCACCGAAATCGACAGGCCAAAAATCAGCGGCGGTAAATGAGTGTGCAGGGCGATAGTACGCGAGGTGGTGACATCGATCATGTCATTCAACGCGGGCAGCAGGAGTCTGGCCACGTGCTGGCTCGGATCGTTCAGGCCAACCGCGACCGCGCGCTTCCATATCTCCTGCTGCAACTGGCTGGCGCGCTGCCAGCTCCTGATCAGCCGCCTGTAAGTCGGGGAGCTTTTGATATACGTTGAGCCGGGCATCCAGGTATTCGCGGAACAAGTGGCGCATTTCGGGCTGGGCGTCGGCCGGCAGCAAATCCAGGCGGAGATAGGCGGTCCCGATGGTGTTGGCTTCCTTGACGATCAGTTCCCGCCTCTGGTCCAGGTGCGAAATTCCGTTGGCAAAGGTGAATCCCAGCAGCAAGCCCAACAGGGCGAAGACCGCGGCTTCGACAGTGCCGGTACCCGCGTGCGCGGATTCATTCTTCCCGGAACTGTAGAGGCCGATGCGATAGCCCAGTTCGAGACAGACCACCATCCCGAGAAATAGACAGATCGAAAGCCAGGCCGCCTGCTGCATTGAATTCATTCGTCCGCGCCATCAGGCGCTCAACAGTCTATAGGAATTTGTCCTTCCATCTACAGTGAAGCGGGTGCCGGCCTACTTGATGACCCCGATGGCGGATCAAGAGCCTGGCGCATAGCATGACACCGTAATCAAACATCAACTTTGCCGGGAACGGGTGCGATAGGCCCTGGTGGCTCGAGCCAAAAGACTTTCTAAAGTGGTATTGATACGAGATCATAAGGCGCAAATAGAAGCGAGGGAGATTCATATGAAAATCAGCAAATCATTAATACTGGCATTGACTATCGGCTTGTTGGTAAGCACATTCGCGATTGCGGAAGATGAGCCCTCCGAGCAGGTGAAACGCCTGGATGCCTCGGCGGCTGTGTTGGATGAAATCATGGGAACTCCTGACAAGGGGATCCCGGAAGAGATTCTCGGCTCGGCCGAGTGCGTGGCAGTGGTTCCGTCAATGGTGAAGATAGGGTTCATTTTTGGCGGCCGCCACGGACGAGGTCTGGCGACATGCCGCACCAAGTCCGGATGGAGCGCCCCAGCTCCTTTCTCCGTCACCGGCGGCAGTTGGGGACTACAGATTGGTGGCGAAGCGGTTGATCTGGTAATGCTGGCGATGAATGACCACGGCATGGCAAAGATACTGACTAGCAAATTCAAGATCGGTGCCGACGCATCAGCCGCCGCTGGACCGGTCGGCCGTCATGCTGAGGCTGATACCGACTGGAAGATGCGGGCTGAGATCCTGACCTATTCACGGGCCCGGGGAATTTTCGCCGGTCTCACCCTGAACGGAGCATCCATCACGCAGGACAAGGATGGCACGCGGATCCTCTACGGCAAGATGATTCCCGCCGCTCAGATTCTCAAAGGAGAGGCGCCCCTGCCGGAAGGATCGCACAAGTTCATGGCGGCAGTCAGGAAGTACGCCAACCAGGCCGAAGTGGCCAATGCTTCTGAGCGCCAGCCGGAATCGACAACCTCGGGGTCTGAACCCCACACGCGGATGCTGACTTCCTCCGAGGCGCAAAGCGCAATCGAGCAGAAGCTCAAGAGCGAACCGGGGTTGAATAGTACCAAGGTTGATGTGACGTTGACCGCCGGCACAGTGAAGCTGTCGGGATCAGTCCCCAGCACCGAGGATCGCGATAAGGTGGTGCGGATCGCAAGATCCTACGCTGGGAATCGCGAAATACAGGACCAGTTGGCGATTGAGGCGGAACAGAGCCGTTAACTGAAACCAAGAAACACCGGCCCCGTTCTCTGGAAACCAGAGAGCGGGGCTTTTCAGTCGAGATCGATTTTCTCAAATCCCAAACCCTGCAACAGGCTGGTGATGGTCGAAGTCGCGTTTTGCTGGGCAGTCCGCAAGATGCCATCGGCCAGGGCAGCGGCCAGCAGCTGGCGTTCCGCCTCCTGACGCACCTGGGTTTCAAGGTTGGGATCGGTGGGTACCAGCAGCCCGGTCTGCCGGGAATAGACCCGCGTCCTGGCGCTGTCCAGCCGGGTGCTGAACACCTGGGCGGCAGGCAGATGCAAGTGGACTTGCTTAGCCTCCACCCTGACATCGCCCGGCTTCAGGGTGGAGAAGTCAATGCCGGCAACGACGTCTCCGTGCACCAGGAGCAGCAGACGGTCTCCCGCCAAAAAATTGGGGAAGATGGGATTTTCTTTGGCGCCGCTCACCACTTTGTCCATGGTGTAAACCACCGTCTCCAGCCGCTGTAACTGCTGGATGCGGTTGACCACGGTGGGCTGGCTTACATCGATGCTCAGGGTCCGTCCGGTCGCCGCCGACCAGAAACGGCTCAGCATAGCCGGGCCGGTACTCCGTGAGAGTACAAGGAATCCGATCAGCCCAAATAAGACAGCCCCGAGCAATAGTCCGGCGATGAGGGCGAACACAAGGGATGCCGAAGATCGGCCGGCTCTCGGTGGGTCGGGCATGCTGCAAGGTTACCACCCACGCTGCCCAGTGTGGGGCGGACACTCCTGTCCGCCGCTTTTGACTTGGACTTTGCGAACTCAAAAATTGCCTCGGGCTTTGCCAGTCAAACAACAGCCAAAACCGAAACCGAAAATCGACTTGAACAGCGGCGGACAGGAGTGTCCGCCCAAGCCACGTTTCCCAAATCAAAGTCAACTGCAAAGGCGACGGACAGGAGTGTCCGTCCCACACTAGATGAAACCGCCCAAGATGCCCACTGCAACGAAATGGTTGCATTTTTGTAGTGCACCAAGGTAAGATGCACATTGAACGCAGCAGTAAGCGTTTAACTCGTCGCTGTACGCCCTTTCTTCCAACGGTTCAAAAAGTGGCCCAATAGTATGCGTGGGGTGACCCTAGCTCGCCTCGCAACAGGTTCGGAGAGACCCTATGGCGTGGTACGCGTATTGCATCACTGAGCAACAGACCCTGGCCAACGGCACCCGTTCTCGTCGTCCTTCCTTGCTGGAAGGGGTTCAAGGCGTCAACGGAGCCGCAGTCCTGGGCTATCCCAGCGGAGAATTCAATATCGTCGTCAGCGAGTACGAGCGCGACAACGTGCAGTTTGGGGAGAAAAACGTCCTTGAACATGCGCGCGTCGTGAGCGTCTGCTTCCGCAGTGGGACCGTGCTTCCTTTCCGTTTTGGCACGATTTTCGATTCGGATGAGGCGCTACGCCAAGCCGTCCGATCCAACCGCCGCACCTTCGGCCAGAGCGTGGCCCGGCTGCGCGGCAAGGCCGAAATGCACCTGAAGCTGCGGGTCAAAGATGGCTCCCTTCGCGAGGCCATGGCCGAGATAGTCCTGCCCGACACGGTTGGCGGCGACTACCTGGTCAAACTGCGAGAGAAGGCCTCCCAGGATCGCGAACGGCGAACAAAGGCCCGCGCCCTCTCCGTGCAAGTACACAAGTTGTTCAATCCGTTGGAAGAAGAGATTAGCTGTAAACGAGTGGATTCCGACGGAATGCTGATTGATATTGCCCACCTGATTGATTCCAAATCCATCGAAAAATATCAGAACCGCTACAGCAGCGCCGCCAAGCAGTTAAAGAACTGCGAACTGGCGATCAGCGGGCCCTGGCCGCCCTATCACTTCCTGCCCGGCAAGCTGCGAATGGTGGCGGGAAACTCCTAAGACCGGACCTCGGACTTCGCATCTAACTCGACTAACGTCTGAACTGTGAAGTCTGACGTCCGGCCGTCAGAGGGTCAGACTGTGCAGCGAATGTGCAGGATTCTGCATTCCAACTCTTAACACATTAGGCTGTGATATTCCCTTCCGGATTGTTGCCATCTCTACTAAGTGCCTATTTTGCAGTCGTTTGCCGAACCTTCGGCAGACTGCTGCGGGAGTTTGCAGCTTTGGTTGCGCAAATGCACTTAGGTACGTACCAAAAGAGGCCGCTGACAAATGACCTTCACTCTCTGTTTTTCGCGATATCTCTCTAGTTGCCTTTCCGGCTACCGGATTGGCTCTCCGCTTCGCCATTCCTGACTCAACCTTCCACTTTGCCTCTTTTAATTGTGGCCCCAGAAATGGGGCCATTTTTTTGAGTTGGCTCATGGCCCCGTTCCTGCTCCCGGGCACACAGGCACCAGTTTCAAGATTGAGGTAGTCTCTACCTCAACATGCGAAACACAAGCCTCCTTCTACTGCTGGCCTTGACCCCTGGCATTCTCCTTGGACAAAAGCAAGTTGTCCCAGCTAATTCCGACTATGAACGTCCGCGGGCAGCGGCCACAGCGTCACTGTCGCCGGCACTAATGCAGCAACTCACGGCGATTCGCGACGCCGCCCTGACCGACGAGTACGCCTACCGGCAAGTGGCCCACATCACCGAAAATATCGGCCCGCGGGCCGTGGGATCGCCCCAGGCGCAGGCCGCGATCGAGTACGTGGCCGGTGAGATGCGAAAGCTCGGGCTGGACGTACATCTGGAACCGGTGCAGGCCCGGCATTGGATACGAGGGGCCGAATCCGCCGAGCTGGTGGAGTATCCCGGGCAGGTTGCAGGAACCACCCAGAAGATTGTGTTGACCGCATTGGGTGGAAATCATCCCACGCCGCCAGGGGGAATCACGGCGGACGTCATTGTGGCCAATAGCTTTGCCGATCTGGATCGTCTGGGGCGGCAGGAGGTGGCTGGAAAAATCGTCCTGTTCGACGTCGTCTTCGACAAGCAGAAAGCGGCGGCTGGCTATGCCGGCGAGGCTTATGACGAAGCCGTGGCCTACCGTGCCCTGGGGGCGCAAAAGGCAGCTGCGCTGGGGGCTGCCGCTTCGCTGGTCAGGTCAGTCGGCGGCGCCGACTATCGCCTCGCACATACCGGAAACAGCCGCGCAGCCGACATTCCGGCCGGAGCGGTAACCAGCGAAGATGCTGACCTGATTGCTCATCTGACTTCTCAAGGCAAGGTCCGCATGCACATAATCCTGACCTCCCAGACTGCGGAAGAAGTCAGCACGTATAACGTCGTCGGAGACCTGAAGGGCTCCGAGCATCCGGAGCAGGTGGTGATCGTCTCCGGCCACCTCGATTCATGGGACTTGGGAACGGGCGCCATCGATGACGCAGCCGGCGTGGCCGTCGCCATGGAAACCGCACAACTGATGCAGCAACTGCATTTGCGCCCCCGGCGGACGCTGCGGGTGATCGCCTGGATGGACGAAGAAAACCTGGGACGCGGCCATGTGGCCTATGCCAAAGCCCATGCCGCCGAGATAGGCAACCACGTGGCCGCGATTGAAAGCGATCTGGGGGCCTCTCATCCCATGGGGTTCCGAGCCAAGATCAGCGCCGAGGCCGCCGCCCTGCTGCAGCCCGTGTTCGATGTGCTGCAGCCCTTGGGAGCAAACCTCATTGAACTGAGCAGCGATAGTCCCGAGGCCGACCTCGAGCCCTTAGCCAAGCAGGGCGTGCCCGCCTTCGGCCTGTTGCAGGACGGCCGCACCTACTTCAACTACCATCACACCGCCGCCGACACGCTGGACAAGATCATCCCCCAGGAACTGCGGGAGAACGCGACCGCTTTGGCCGTCATGGGCTACGCGCTGGCGACGATGCCTAACTCTTTGCCACGGTGAACTCATGTAGGCGCGAGCGTCCCGCTCGTGCATTGAGCTGCCGCGAACCGTGTGGGGACGGGCGCCCTTGCCGTCCGGACGGAGCCAAGCTCCGCTGGTGCCGCTAGCTCACCCCAGTTTCCCGCGTCTTTTCCGGGACCGACATACCTCCATCGGTTCGGCGCCCCAGCGTAGTTGGTGTAATCGCCTCTTTACAACAATGACAAGCGGAGCGCCTAAGTACGGTTCCACAAGTCAGGTTATCGGACCTGGCCGGACTGGTACGCTGCCTACATGGTGGCGGAGCAGGCGACGACGGAGCTACCATCATCAGGCGATCCCATCGAAGGAGTCCGATCATGCGCTCTGACATCGTGCCCGGAGGCGCCTTTCCCGACTACGAACTGCCCGATCACACGCAAACAATGCGTAGGCTCAGCGAGCTGCAGGGCGACGACCCGCTGATTCTCACGCTCGCGCGTGGCCACTATTGCCCGAAGGAGCACCAGCAGCATCTGGAGCTCGCCGCGTTCTACCCGAAGGTCGCTGTGGGGTATACGCAAATCGCCACGATCTCCACCGACGACCACCATACTCTTCAGGAGTTCCGTGCGTCGGTCGGCGCCCAGTGGACCTTCCTCTCCGACCCGGAGCGAAGAGTTCAGAAGGACCTCGACATCCAGGAGTACACCGACCCGGAGCACAACCCGATGGTTCCGCACACGCTCGTGCTCAAGCCGGGCCTCGTGATCCACCGCATCTATAACGGCTATTGGTTCTGGGGCCGCCCGTCCGCAGTCGACCTGTGGCACGACCTGCGCACCGTGACGAGCGAGGTCCGCCCCGACTGGGATCTGAGCACGCCAGGACTCCGCGAGGCCTGGAATGCGGGCGACTTTTCGTCCTTCCATGGGTGGAACAAGCGGGCCGATGCGAAAGCGGCGCCGGTTGGCCGGAGGAGGGAGCGATGACGGAGCTAAGCTGTTTGATAATCCCTATAAGAGCCCATCGACCGGGCTTCCAGCGAACGAACGGCGCAAACTTGCGCTATCGCCTTCCATGAGAATGCCGTCTAAGTCAAGAGGGAGTTTGCGATTTTGATGTTGTTTTTGTTGTTGCCTTTCCTCAAGTCCACCTTCCTTCCTAGCGGAGCATTTTGCAGAGCGGCCCGGAGCGGTCAAGGGCGCGTTTTGTGCGGCGCAGCGAACCCTTGACGGCGAGGACCGCTCGGCCACCATTCCGCTAGGAGGGAAGGTGGACCGATGTGCGCTATGCACTTGTCCGATCCAACACTGTTCCCCCAAAGTCTTTTTCGCGCTACTACTGTCGCCACCCTTCCATCCGCACTCTCGATGAGCGTTCCTTCGCTCGGTGCAAGTTGGGTGTTCTCGTTTCAGCCGGTGCTGCCACCTGATTATCGACCTCTGGTTCCATCTCGACGATGGAAGTTGGGCCAGGCGATAGACGCAGTCACCGGAACTCGGCGCTTAAACTTTGGGCTTCTTGCCTTGTGTTTTCTAGTCCTGGGATCGAATCTTGGATCGAAACTACGCCGCGGCCGGCAACGCGACTTCTCGCTGGTTGCGCAGCGGTTCGTATGCTTCTCCACTGACCCACAGCCGATGCAGCAGCACTGCCAGCTTTCGCGCCACTGCGATCACCGCTCGTTTCTTCCCATTCTTTCCCCCTCTCTCCGCCAGCTTCAGTCCCCACCGTCGTAGATCGCTGTCGGCTCCAAACGGTCCCAGAATATGGTGCGCACCCTGCACCAGCAACGTTCGGAGATATGGATCCCCCTCCTTACTAATGTGCAGTTGCGGTTCGCTCTGCCCTGAGTTCCTCCGTCCCGGTTGTAACCCGACATAGCAACCCACATCCCGGCTCTTGCCAAAACGATGTGCATCTTCCAGCGTCAGCACATAGGTCAACGCGATCAGCGTTCCCACTCCCTTCACCTGTTTCAGGCGAGCCACCTCCGGGTAACCCTGCTTCGCGGTCTCCTCGATGCGCTCGTTATATTCACCAATCCGTTCGCTCAGGGACTCGATTTCTCCCAACAGCGGTGCCAAGGCCGCTTGCAGTTCCGGACTCAGTTCCTTCGCTTTCGCCGCGTTCATGTTTCGCGGATTACAGCCGCGCAACCGCTCGCCGTACGACTTTGTTAATCCCCGCGCCGTATTGATCAACGACGTCCGCGCTCGTACCAGACCCGCTCGCGCCCGGATCGCCATTAAATCCGCTTGCGCCTGCGCACTGCGATGCTTCACCGGCGCCAGCAACTGGGGATCAATCCGCACCAGTCGGGCCAGCGTTCGGGCATCCAGTCGATCATCTTTCTTCCGACTCTCCCCGATCAAGCGCACGTTGCGCGCATGCGCCACGATCACTTCATGCCCCAGTTCACTCAACACCCGGCTTACCCATGGGGAGTGCGTCCCCGTTTCCAATGCCAACCGGCTGCGCGGCATCCCTCCGAAAACTTCCTTCATGGCCTTCGGGGTGGTCGCCACTTTCTGTGCAAGAACGACTTCTCCCGCTTCATCCAGAACGCAGTACCAACTCGACCGGTCTCCCAGATCCAGCCCGATCGTAAGTTTCTGACTTGCATTTTTTTCGACCCTCTTTGTCGTTACAGTGCTAATCTTCTTCATTGCCGGTCTCCTTTATCTCCTTGCGCCTCGAGCGCGTCGATAACTTGGGAGCTTATCGCATCCCGCCGGAGACCGGCATTCTCATCCCATCTGGTTACGTCAACTGACAATTCCAAGTACTGAGGCAGTGGGCTATTTTCATTCTATTTCTGGCCAATGAGGCGATTGGAAGGAGGGCCAGCCCTAAAGATTTCGTGTCCACTCTCGTCAAAGAGCCTAATTGTGGGGTTACTTCCTTGCTCGGGACTATCGAGACCAAAGACGCCGAGGACAGTTCCTCGCTCATTCACAAGCGTGAAGCGTTGAGCGCGGATCTCTTTTGGCGCTATTGACCGGTCTTGGGCGAGAACAGTTGTTGGAGTCACGTAACGGGAAACCATGCCTCCCAATAAACCAGCGCCAAGAGCCAAAGCTAAGGTCAGAGCTGCACGATTCGTATACGTTCCTCCGGCGTCTAATCATACTCTCCCAACTTCCACGCCAGCGTCCTCGAACGCAGCCCGCCCCTCCCGGAGGGTCGGATGAGTGTAATCGCCTGTTTGACACTTAGCTACTGCTAGCGTGGGAATCCGCAACCCGCCAGGATGCGTGCGGAATCTTGTTGCTGTGCGATTTCCCACCGGCTCTGAACCAGCCCCCACCACACCAGTAGCATCCCGATAACAAAGCCACCGAAGCCCAGACCAAAGTAGGTGCCGACCACGAAAAAGGAGAACCCGAGGAGAAAGATGGGAAGGTAAAACACCATGACCGCCAGTCGAGTGTGGTCCCAGCTTTCCCGGCTGCCCCGCATGCCTCTCAGCCAGATAGCGACGGGAACAGCCCAAAGCAAAATGAAAAGGGCACCCCAAAGCAATATCCAGAGTGCGAGCCGATACTTGTCTGGCTGGGATGCACTCGTCTCATAGGCCATAATTTGCAGCAGGCGAATCGCTCCAGCGGTCACTTGCAACAGGGCAATGATTCCAGCCAAGGTTGCCAGAGTCTTACTGCTTCGAATGATCCTTCCCAGGCGCCCAGGTAGAACCCCCGCGAGCGCGAGCGTTGCGACCACGAGTCCCAGCACATAAACCCAAGGGTGCCCTTGTACCAAGAAGGAGTATAGAATGGGCTCCACGTGGGTCACTCTGGGCCACACATCCTTTTCTGCGACGATCTTGTAGCCTGTGTAGCCGCCTCCCCGGCCAGTTTCAAACTCCAGGATAAGGCTCGATAGCGCCAATACCCCGCCGCCGCCGAGGGCCCCTTTGGCACCCAGCAGCCTGACCAGCCAGTGTCCCCATTTCCTAGTTGCACCTCTAACTCGCACACGCCAACCCATGCCTTCTTTGGCTTCGCCGCCCGGCATAGTCCAGCCCAGATATTTTTCGCTCGCCACCACGCATGCCGGTAGCAGCCAGAAGCAGGCCAGTAGAATCGCCAAAGCTCGGGCTAGATCTACATAAGAGAAATACTCCCAGATGACTCGGATGTAGGCACCAGCAATAACGAGAATCCCGATGAAAGCGGTCAACAGCGCAAAGTCTGACCATCTCTGACGGAGGTTTCGGGTCTGATCGTGGGGCATTCCCCCCAGCACATCCGGCAGGCACCACAGATAGCCAAATGCGTAGACGGTAGCTACCCCGGCTGAGCATCCTAGTGCGAGGAGCCCTAGATCGATTTCACCCTGCCGCCAAAGGGAAGCAGCGTAGTACGCCCCGAGGCACTCCGGGAGGACAACACCGAGTTCGGCAAGCCATAGCTTCCAAACATTCCAGACAGGGCCGTGATGCAGCGAATGTGTGTGGGTTCCCATGGGAGCCTCCTATTTGTTCTTGCGCCTGCCGAATGCGCTGAGGTGGCGGGGCCATCCTGAGGATTCTTGGCCAGAAATTGACATGGGTGAGCGCGTAAAGTCAGTGATATGAGTCACATCTCGATGTGCGACAACAGCCAAGGCTGCAGAGCCGAGAGCCACTGCCGTAACATCGCCATAGCGCTCAATGACCGGGGTTCCGGCGAACAAACGGCGCAAGCTGGTGAGAACGCCTGATTACAACAATTAGAATCAATGCGTGATGAAACAGTACCGGATCAGCCTATTTGTTGTAGCCCTGTTCTTCCTCTCGATTACGTTAAGCGCACAGCAGTTCCACAAGCAGTTGTCGGCATCCGATAAAGAACACATTCTCGATAGCCCGTTCACAGAAGTGACGAAAACGGAAGGTCACTCCGGCCTTGCGCAGCTCGCCAGAGCGCAGATCAGCCTCGAAATCCCCGAACCGTTTGGAGCTGGCGCTCTGTGCCATCGCTGATTGTCCCGGTGGTCTACCGAAAGTGATCGACGAGCATGATGTCGCTGGTTACATCTTCTTGTGAATAGAGGATCCGGCGGCCATCGGGAGAGACCGAAAGGCCGCTACCGAGATTCTTGTCCGCTTCAAAGATCTGCCGTGTCTGCTTACTGGCCAAATCAAAGTATCGAACCGATCTGGGCGCCTCGGCAGGAACAAAATAGATACCGCCTGATGAGAGGGTCCAAAGGCGGGAGGCTCTCACGCGAGGCAATCCATCCACTTCTGATTCCGTACCGGGCTGCCCCGGCAGGGCCGTTTTCTTCAGCGTCGAATTGTCTTCGTGGCTTGCAAAATATACTGTCTTCCCATCGAAGGACTCCTGCGGCCTGACCCCATCGACATCTTTGGATAGTAAAACCGCATTTCCGCCGGAGGCGGGACAGCGATAAACTCCCATCCCGCCAGGTTGGCTGAAATAAATCCACTTTCCATCGCGGGACCAGTCAGGGCGAATCACGCCGGAAATATTTGTGATCAGTTTTCTGGGCTTCCGTTCGGCCACGTCCGCGACATATATTTCCCAGCGGTCATGGGGAAGCGAGTCAAACGCTATCCTGCTTCCGTCCGGCGACCATTGCGGGCTGCCACTCATATAATTGGGGTTCGAGAGCTGCACCAGGTTGCTGCCATCGTCACTGCTGATCCAGACTCCCTGCGGGCCCGATCGCATAGACGAGAAGACAATGCGCTTTCCGTCCGGAGAGTATTGAGCGTCGAACTGCCCCCGCGAGGAAGGGATAGGTTCTACAGCTTGAGCGTCTGGGTGAAGCAGGTCTCTACGCCAGATATTTGAGCTCACGGAAACAGAGCTATAAGCGAGTTTGTCGCCTTTGGGAGAAACAGTCGGCAGCTGTGCGCTTCCTTCGAGTGCTAGCCGCTTCACCGAACCAGTCGCGACAGTGACTTCGCCGAGCTGGAATGAGGTCGTAGACGTATTCAAATAAGAATAAATCAGTTTCTCGTCGCCAGCCGACCAGGTCAACCCGGTTGGAAAGGCAATGAATGGCCCAATCATCTTCGGCTTTCCGTCCGGAAGCGGTAAGGAAAATATGCCCCAGCCCTCGGTTCGAAAACACCAGTATGCGAGATACTCGCCGCCGTGGGAGAACGCGAGCTGACCTTGTTCAAGGCAATTTGCGCCGTTCAGAAGCCGGTCGGTCTCCAATGTTTCCGTAGAGAGGAGAGACATCATCGCATGTTCATCTCCTGGCACATTGTTGAAGGCGATCCACCTGCCGTCCGGCGACCAACTGATCATGGACATCGGACCCCAAGTCCCAGGCATTCGGGTGGAGTGTAATTTTCTTTCAGGGCCGCCAAGCGCGGGCACAACATAGATTCCCGTGTCAGCGCCAGCCATGCGGTGAAACGCGATCTGCGTGCCGTCCGGAGACCATGCTGGACTGATCCATTCGGAAGGATGCCGCGTCAGGCGGAGCAGAGTTTCGCTCCCGATGGCCTTCACATATAAATCGAAGCCTTTGGTCCCGGGTGCGGGATCACCGTTCCACGCGAAAGCGATTCGGGAGCCATCGGGAGAGAAAGCCGGGGCGGTCTCCTGTCCGGGCAGAGCCGTAAACGGAACAGCGGTCAAGACCGCCTGCTCCTGCGGACGCTGCGTCTTGAACCGTCGATAGGTAACTCCGGCCCCAACGACAATGATCGAGACGGTTACGATGACTGCCGAGACCTTCCACCACAATTTGCGAGAGTCTGAGCCGCGATCTGGCTCGCCTGTAGTGACCGGCTCTACTGCCGCTTCTACTACGGGCTGAACCGGTCGTTCCAACTCACCGATGAACCGATACCCCCGCCGAGGCAGCGTCTCGACAAAGCGCGGACTCTCGGCCGAATCCCCCAGCACTTCACGAATCTTATTAATGGCGGTATTCAGGTTGTGATCGACGTCGACGAAAGTGTCCGGCCAGAGCCGCTTCTGCAAGTCCTGCCGGGTCACGACCTCCCCGGGGCGCTCCAGCAGGATGGCGAGAACCTGAAAGGGCTGGCCAGTGAGCTTCAGTTTCACCCCGCCCTTGCGTAGTTCTCCCGCTGGAAGGTCGACTTCGAAAGTTCCAAACCGGACTATCCGAGGGGAATGAACAGCTTCTTCCACGGAGGTTCGCCTCAAGTTCCGCCAGTCTAGCACCTAATTATCAGTAGGCAAGTCTCCTCCCGACCTGCGTAAACCAGCCTTGGACGTGTGGCGGCTACTAGAAAACCTCCCAACCGGTCAGCCTCATGACGACTTAACGAATGGGTAACTGTTGTAACATCGCCTCTCTGACAAGGTCGGCGGTGTCAAGCACATTTCGAGCGTACTAGTCCGTGCACTCGGAAGAGCGCGCCATTTCGCTCTAGTTGAAGAACTGCCATACCAACCAAGGCTCGCTCGTAATCGTTTTCAGGTCAGCACTCAGTCCGACCCATGCATCTCTTCGGTCGCAACTTCGATCATGATTACTAGTTCAGACTCCCCGTTACAGGGAGCGGGACCCCCAATCAAT
>JAIQFF010000164.1 GCA_020073395.1 Terriglobia bacterium | reverse complement strand
TTCGTCGTGATAACGGACAGAAAGCGGGTTGCTGGGCCAGGCGCAGCGGGTCAGATTGGCGGATCTAGGCTTCATGCGGTTCTATTTTACTTGGGGAAGCCACGCGGGCTGATGTCGTGCGGGCGCTCTCGACCGCCAAGTCTCTGGATCAACTTCAAAAGTCGCGGGCGGGGGCGCCCGCGCCACACGAACCCATGACCTAGCGCGTGCTCCTTTTGTAACTTGGCTTTAGCCCGGCCGTCCCCTAGAGTTCTGACAGTACTAGCCGCAGCGGCTTTCGGCCCCCTACGTGCATCTAATTGAAAGGGGAAGCCGTTAGTGGTGGTGTGGCGTGAAAATTTTGGATGGGCAGGGAATGAACTACACGAACTGGTGCCGCGGGCTGCTGGCAGCCGTTGTGCTCACGGCTGGTTTGCCGGCGCTGGCCCAGTCGCCGTACGTGGCCGCCTCCAGCCTGGCCTTGCCTGAGGCCTCCCCGACCACGGGATCAGATCCTTCGGATTCCATTCTTACCATCAAGAAGCGGGTTAGCGAGGTCAACGTCCTGTTCATTGCCACTGATCATCACGGCAAGTTTGTACGTAACCTGAACCAGGGCGATTTCTCCATCCTGGACGATCACAAGCCGCCCCAGGCGATCGTAAACTTCCGTCGCGAGACCGATCTGCCGCTCGAGTTAGGCCTGCTGGTGGATACCAGCGGATCGGTGCACAGCCGCTTTGATTTTGAGCAGGAAGCCGCGGTCAGCTTCCTGCAGCACACTCTGCGGGCGAATTTCGACAAGGCTTTTGTCATGGGCTTCAGCAGTCACAGCCAGGTCACGCAGGAGTTCACTGACAACGTTCAACTGCTCGAAACCGGAGTCAGAAGCCTGCGCAATGGTGGCGGAACAGCGATGTATGACGCCATCTACCGGGCCTGCCGCGAAAAACTGAGCAAGGAGCGGAGCGACCATCCGGTGCGACGCGCCATCATCGTCGTAAGCGATGGCGAAGATAACCAGAGCGAGGTCACCAAGGCGATGGCCCTCGAGATGGCGCAACGCGCCGAAGTGATCATTTACGCGATTTCTACCGACGACAGCGGGCTGATCCTGCGCGGCGACAAGGCCATGCAGCAGATCGCCGATGCCACCGGAGGCCGCGCCTTCTTCCCCTTCAAGATGAAGGACATCAAGAATTCGTTTGCCGCCATTGAAGATGAACTGCGGAGTCAGTACGTGGTTTCCTACAAACCGGCTGATTTTGACGCCGACGGCCGCTACCGCTCAATTGAAATTACCGCGCTGAAGAAAGACCTCCAGGTGCGGGCGCGCAAAGGCTACTACGCGCCGCGGCAGTAAGCGGAAGATTCAAACCAAGTTGCTTTGTTCAATGAGATGATTTGGGAAGGGTACGAGTTCACCCGTGCAAATAAGCATAAAGCATGGTCCGCGCTTTAGTGCCTGAGGCTGGCTGTTCGAGTGAACCCGAGGGGCTGAAGCCCGATCTTGCTCACGCTTCGGTCGGCACGGCGAAGCCGTGCCCTTCCCGTGAATTGCACTCGTGATTCGAGGCCTCAGGATTGGATCTTGTTCGCCGGCATCCCTTCGACTTCGCTCAGGGCGGGCTTTGCCGGCTGTCCCGAGGGCGTCTCGTCCTCGGCGCCTGCAGGGGGGACGCCCCCACGACAGCCGCCGGGACGGCGGCGCTGCTGACGGGGAAGCTACTCTGCCTGGTGTCCGGCGTGGTCATCCACCGGAGGCACGGTCAGCGGCGTTTCGTGGTCGCAGATGAAAAAGGCGATCAGCTTGGCCGGTTCCTTGTCGCTCGCATTGGCCGATACCTCGTGGACCCCGTTGGGCGCCTCGTAGAAGCTTTCCCCTGCTCTGTATATGACCTCGGGCGCGCCGCCTTTCACTTGAAACCGGATTGCCCCCTGGGCGACGTATCCGATTACGGTGCAGGGATGGCTGTGCGGCTTGTCTGCTTCTCCGGGCTCGTAGTTCACTTCGACGACAGTCGCGCGCAGGTGACTGCCATCCAGTTGGGGCAGGGCATGAGAGAAAGGGGCGGGATGGTTGGCTCCAGCGCCGGATTGAGCGGACGAAAATCGGGTGCTTATGGCAAGCATCAGAACGATGGCAATCGCCATCAATGATGGAAGGATCAAGGCATGCAGCTGTGTCCTGATTTGAAGCATGTGTACCTCCTTGGGCGCGGACAACGATAATATCGCCAGCCGGGAACCGCAAATCGCGCACCTGTGCTTTTGACCTTGAGCTCGACTCTCCCGGGCGCCGGGCACCCGCGCCACGCGGCTTACGATGCTACAATTTCACTTGGGCCCCAGCCGGCATCCAACCTGGTGTAAGGCCGTGAAGCAGGTACCGTGGTTCTCTTCAAGTCAGTCCCGCACGCGAGAGTCTGGTTGGTTCTGGCGTCGATCCTAATTTCGTTGTTAGTGTTGAACGCGACTTCTGCGGCGCAGCAACAACCGACGCATAAGCGTGCGGCCAAAGCGGCGAAGAAGGTCGTCCCCGAGCCTCCGCCTCCACCGGCGCCGCCCCCGCCGCCTCCCACGCCGGAGCAGATGCCGTCAGTTCCACCCCAAGTCCATTACAGCCAGGGACAGCTTACGATTGTGGCCGAGAACTCGACGCTGGCTGACATTTTGCGGGCCGTGCGGAAGCAGACCGGGGCGGTGGTGGAGATTCCACCCAATGCTACCGAGCGCGTCGTGGTTCATCTGGGACCAGGGCCGGCGCGCGATGTTCTGGCAACGCTGCTGAATGGATCACACTTCAACTACGTGATGCTGGGTTCGGCAGCACACCCTGATAGCGTGGACAAGCTCATCCTGACGTCCAAGACCGGCGGGGCCCCTGAGACGGCGCCGGCGGCAGCCGTGGCGCCGGTGACACAGGGCAACGACGAGGGCCAGATGGATGATCCAGGACCCCCTGGGATGGACATCGCGGAACAGCCGGTGGAAAGCTCGGCCGAAGACTCCGGCAACGAGGAGAACGGACAACAGCCGGGCGGCCAGCAGCAGGTAAAGACTCCGGAGCAATTGTTGCGCGAGCTGCAGCAGCAACAGCTGATACAACAGCAACAACTACAGCAACAGCAGCAACAACAACAGCAGGCCCCTGCGCCTCCGCCTAATGAAAACCAGTAGCGGGCTTCTTGGGACGTCTGATCGCACCACGGACTTCAGCCTTAAGCTTTTCAGGATTGGTTTGGCTTGACAGGACTCCCGAAGGGGATGGGGTTCGACCGTGCACGTACGAGACGGGCGAGGACGCCCGTCCTCCATCGAGAATCGGACGAATTTCCTGAGGTCTGAAGTCCGAGGTCTGAGGCCCGACGTCCGGGCTCAGTCGGCGCCGGCTTGGCTCTGGCTGGGGACGAGGACGGGGGTGCTGGCGCTGCGCCGGCGCGAGCCGTAGGCGAAGGCGTACAGAATGCCGGTTACAGCCGCGTAGGCGGCAAGGATCCCCACCACTACGACCGTGACGGCGGTAAAGGAAATAACGAAAGCAACCAGTAACCCACTCAAGCTCGGCCTACTTTCCCATTAAGTACCGGACAAAAGCGTCCGGGACCCGTTTGGCGCAATCGATCACTTTACTCGCGTTGACGGTGGCTGCTGTTAGCAACTAAGATACGTGAGTAGAGTCGCGCAAACCCACTTTCCTTCATTTCTGTGGGGCCGTCCATATTACGGAAGGCCAGTCGCAACTTCCGCCAATTTCATGCCTATTACCAAGATTTCGGTGCGGGGGGCGCGGCAGCATAACCTCAAGAATATAAACGTCGAAATCCCCCGCAACACGCTCACCGTAATAACCGGGCTGAGCGGATCCGGGAAGTCCTCCCTGGCGTTTGACACCATCTATGCCGAGGGCCAGCGGCGCTACGTGGAGACCCTGTCGGCTTACGCACGGCAGTTTCTGGACCAGATGGAGCGTCCGGACGTAGACGCCATCGACGGTCTGAGCCCATCCATCTCGATCGAGCAGAAGACCACCAGTCGGAGTCCGCGATCTACGGTCGGGACTATCACCGAAATCTACGATTACCTTCGCCTTTTATTTGCTTCCATCGGAGTGCCGCACTGTCCCCAATGCGGACGCGCGATCGCGCGCCAGTCGGCGGAGCAAATTGTGCAGCGAGTCATGAGCCTGACTCCGGAAGACCGCGTGATGGTACTGGCGCCCATCGTACGCGGGCGCAAAGGCGAGTTCAAGAAAGAGATTGAGAAGCTGGTGCAGCACGGCTTCACCCGGGCGCGGATCGATGGCGAACTGGTCAATCTCGAAGACGAGATTCCGCTGGACAAGAGAAAGAACCACACCATTGAAGTCGTGATTGACCGGCTGCTGGTGAAGCCTGGGATCGAACACCGGCTGGAGTTGTCGGTGGGGCTGGCGATGAAGCTGGCGGGCGGGCTGGTGCAGGTTGCAGTGGTGGGCGGCGATGAGCAGCTTTATTCGGCCAAGCTGGCGTGTCCGGATTGTGGCATCAGCGTGCCGCAACTGGAGCCACGGTCGTTCTCCTTCAACAGCGCTTATGGCGCCTGCCCGGAGTGTCATGGCTTGGGAAGCCGCTATGAATTTGATCCGGCGCGGGTGATTAACGACTGGTCGAAGCCGTTGCTAGAGGGTGGACTGGGGCCGGGATCGGCATCGCAGAACCTGATTCATCAGCTGCAAATTACCGCAGCCGCCCACGGATTCGACCTCGCGACGCCGTTCGAAAAGTTTTCTGAGAAGATCCAGAACCTGCTGCTCTATGGCGAGGCTGGCAAGAACGGGAGCGACGCAGGCAAGAACAGGAAGACCGGTTTCCGCGGGATTCTGGGATACCTCAAGCAGGCCGTGGACGAATCCACGTCAGACACCTATCGCGAATTCCTACTGGACTACATGTCAGCCACAAAATGTCCGGCGTGCCAGGGCAAGCGACTGCGGCCGGAGAGCCTGGCGGTGAAAGTGAACGGCATGTCGATCGCCGATTTCACGGCGCTGCCGGTGTCGCGGGCACTGGAGACGGCGCGCAAGATCAAACTCAACGGGCGCGAGGCGATCATCGCCGGGCGGATCGTGCACGAGATTGTGGAGCGGCTACAATTTCTGGATGCCGTGGGGCTGGGCTATATCTCGCTGGAACGCTCGGCGGCTACGCTTTCCGGCGGCGAAGGGCAGCGCATCCGCCTGGCGACGCAGATCGGATCCAAGCTGCGGGGCGTGCTCTACGTGCTGGATGAGCCGTCCATCGGATTGCACCATCGCGACAATGGCCGCCTGCTGAAGGCACTCGAGGAGTTGCGCGATCTGGGTAACACTGTCCTGGTGGTCGAGCATGATGAAGACACCATCCGTCGGGCGGACTACGTGATTGATCTTGGCCCGGGAGCGGGACGCCACGGCGGTGGACTGGTGGCACACGGAACTCCGCAGGAGATCGAGCTGGTGCCGGAATCGCTGACTGGCGCGTACATTTCAGGGCGGGTCCAGATCGAGATGCGGCCGGAGCGGCGGGTGCCGAACGGGGCGGCGATCACGCTGCTGGGTGCGCGGGAAAATAATCTCAAAAACCTCGACGTTGCATTTCCGCTGGGCGTAATGACGGTCGTGACCGGGGTCTCGGGATCGGGCAAATCGACGTTAGTGAATGACATTCTCTACCGCGCCCTGGCCCAGAAGCTCTACCGGTCGCGGGAAGAACCCGGCACCTACAAGGCGATATCCGGCACGGAGAACGTCGACAAGGTGATTCGTATTGACCAGTCGCCGATCGGGCGCACGCCGAGATCGAATCCCGCAACCTATACCGGCGTGTTTGCGCAGATCCGTGATCTCTACGCCATGCTGCCCGAGTCGCGCGAGCGGGGCTACAAGCCGGGACGCTTCTCGTTTAACGTCTCGGGCGGTCGTTGCGAAGCCTGCCAGGGAGAAGGACAGCGGCGGATCGAGATGAACTTTCTGCCCGATGTGTATGTGCTCTGCGAAGTCTGTGGCGGCAAGCGCTACAACCATGAAACTCTGGCCGTGAAATACAAAGGGCAGTCGATCGCCGATCTGCTGGAGATGCCCGTGTCGGATGCGTTGCCTATTTTGGAGAATATTCCCCAGGTAAGGCAGAAGCTGCAGACCCTGGTGGATGTGGGGCTGGGTTACATTCATCTGGGCCAGTCGGCGGTGACGCTGTCCGGTGGCGAGGCCCAGCGCATCAAACTGGGGCGGGAGTTGAGCAAGCGGCAGACTGGGAAGACGATGTATCTGCTGGACGAGCCAACCACGGGCCTGCACTTTGATGACGTGAAGAAATTGCTCGATGTGCTGCACCGGCTGACCGACTTGGGAAATACCGTTATGATCATCGAGCATAATCTGGATGTGATCCGCAACGCCGACTGGATCATTGATCTAGGTCCGGAGGGCGGAGAAGAAGGTGGGCGGATTGTTGCCCAGGGCACGCCCGAGCAGGTAGCGCGCAACCGGAAGTCGTACACCGGGCAGGCACTGGCGGGATATTTTGCCAACGGGCAGAAAAGCTCGATTGCGTAGTTCAGGTTGTTGTGTGGGTCGGACACTCCTGTCCGACGCTATTGCAGTCGCTTTTGATTTGCCCTTTGTCCGCCGCTGTTGATTTTGAGATTTGCAGTGCCGGTGCGGTACGAAAACTTGACGGAGTGATGTAGTAAAAGTCAAAGGCGGCGGACAAGACAAGAGTGTCCGTCCCACATTGCCCTAGGTATGTCTTCGCCAGATTGTCTTGTTCCCAATCCGGGTGCCGAAAATCCACCCTGGAGTGGGCTCGACCTCTTGATCGTGGGGCTGGTTCTGGTGGCAGCCCTGTTCCTGTTCAGCTCGATATCCTTCGTCATCGTTTTGCATAGCTCGGCCTCCCACGGCATGTCTGCCGCTGAATTGGGCAAGAACCCCGGGCCGTTGGTGATTGTCCCAGCCATGACCCTGGCCTACCTGGCCATGCTGGTCGCCATGTATGGACTGGTGACGCGTCACGGGCAACGTCCTTTCTGGCAGACGGTGGGATGGCGGTGGCCAGGGAATCTGGGCTGGCTGGGATTTCTAACAGCGGGCGCCTTCTTGGCTGTGGCCCTGGGCGAGATTTCTCGCCTGCTGCCAATTCCGAAGTCGTTGCCCATGGACAAGTTTTTCCAGAACCGCCAGGGCGCGTATCTGATGATGATTTTCGGAGTGGCCATCGCTCCCGTGGCCGAGGAGATGCTCTTCCGCGGATTCCTGTACCCAGTGCTGGACCGGTGGCTGCAGAGATTGTTCATGACGCCGCGACAGCTTCGCCGGGGTTGCGTTTGGATCCTGATCATGGCCGCCTGGGGATACCTTGAGCACCGGCTTCCCCTGGCGTGGTCGGTCCTGTTGGCGGTCGTGGTTTTTCTAGTGATCGGAGCGCTGGTGGCGGCGCAAAGTTTGAAGTCAGGAGAGAGACCATCGGGTCTGGTGATGCTGCCGGCCGCGACGACTGTGGCCTGGGGGCTGGCAGCGGGAGCGATTTCCGCTCATGTTTTCGCAATCGCTACGACGCTGCTGTTGGTCCTGGCCGCGCTGCTCGGAGTGTTCAGTATGGCGCCGGCCCCGGAAACTTCGCTGGCCGGCAGGTGGGGCCGTTTCCTGGCGGTGTTGGCCACCAGCTTCGCCTTTGCCATGGTGCATAGCGAACAGCTGGGCCAGGCGTGGGGTCCGCTGCTGGTGCTGTTTATGGTGGGCCTGGTCCTGACCATCACCCGGGTGGTCACACGATCAGTGACGCCTGGACTTCTGATTCACGTGGGCTACAACCTTATGCTCTTTGGCGTGCTCTATATCGGGACTGACCATTTCCGACATCTGGAGCGCATGACGCAATAGCAGACGCCAAAAGTGATATCGTAGGTTTCGATGCCTTCCGCTCGTCAGGATTTGCTGCGTTTGCTGGCTTCCAAATCGTTCCGGCTGGGACAGTTCAAGCTCTCGTCCGGGGGGACGAGCGACTACTACATAGACTGTCGCACCACCACTCTGGCGGCCAAGGGCGCGCGCCTGACCGGGCAGGTGGTCCTCGACGAGATCCGCAACCGGGGGTGGAAGGCGAAAGCGGTCGGCGGCCTGACCATGGGCGCCGATCCTATCGTAGTAGCGGTCTCCATGGCCAGCGGCGATGTGGATGGATTTCTGGTGCGCAAAGCCGAGAAGCAGCATGGAACGGAGCGGCGGATCGAAGGCTTTCAGGAAAAGGGCGCGCGGGTGGTGATCGTGGATGACGTTTGCACCACGGGAGCCTCGACGGTGCAGGCCATTGAAGCGGCGCGGGAATTCGGCTTTCAGGTCGTAGGTGCGTTGTGCCTGGTGGAACGGGAGGAGGCGGGAGGGCGTCCGAACGTGGAGCAAGCCGCGGCTCCGGCACCATTCGTGTCCGTGTTCACCGCTAGCGAGGTCCGGCAAGAACACCTGCTGCAAAACGACGAGACCTCCCCGGGCGTTCCCGTGGCAGGTTCCGGTTGCGAAATCTGCGGCAAGCCCGCCGTCGTGCACAGCCCGAGAATCCGCTGCGAAGCACATAAGAACTAGAAATAGTCATCAATCGTCGGTCTTCAGTCGTCAGTCAGAGCGCATGCGGAAGACTCGGTTGCTGAAGACTGACGACCGAAGACTGACCGCTGCTCCTATGATTCAGACTCTCGAATGGACCGATTCCGGCGTACGCTTCATTGACCAGACCAAGCTTCCGACCGAAGAGACCTACGTTACCTGCAAGACTTATACCCAGGTGGCCGACGTTATTCGCAACATGGTGGTGCGGGGCGCGCCGGCCATTGGCGTGGCCGCGGCCATGGGTATCGCTCTGGGCGTGAAAAGTTCCAAAGCTGAAAATGGCGGCGATCTGAAGCAGGAGTTTGATCAGATCTGTGACGTGATCGGCAAGACCCGGCCCACGGCGGTAAATCTTTTCTGGGCGATCAAACGTATGCGCGACAAGTTCGAAATGTTGCGGGTGCGGCCCCTAGCCCAGGTCAAGCAGGCACTGATTGAAGAAGCCCAGCGCATGCACGCCGAAGACATCGCGGCCAACCAGGCCATGGGCAGACACGGCGCGACCTTGATGCCGGCCAGCGGGGGCGTGCTCACGCACTGCAATGCCGGGGCCCTGGCGACCTGCGGATATGGCACCGCGTTGGGAGTGATTCGCGCCGCGGTCGAGCAGGGGAAGACAATCCATGTATATGCCGATGAGACACGTCCTTTCCTGCAAGGCTCGCGATTAACTGCGTGGGAGCTGATGAAGGATGGCATTCCGACCACGGTGATTTCCGACAACATGGCCGGCGCCATGATGAATCAAGGGAAGATCAACGCCATCGTAGTGGGAGCCGACCGCATTGCCGCCAATGGCGATGTGGCCAACAAGATTGGAACTTATTCGGTGGCAGTCCTGGCGAAGGAACACAAAATCCCGTTTTATGTCGCGGCCCCGTTATCGACGGTGGATTTCGAAACGCCCGATGGCAGCGGAATTCCTATCGAGCAGCGCGATGGAAAAGAAGTCACCCATATCGCAGGCCGGCAGATGGTGCCCGATGGCGTCGAGGTGGAGAACCCGGCGTTCGATGTAACCCCGGCAAAGTTTGTCACGGCGATCGTGACCGAGCGTGGCATTGCGCGGGCGCCGTATGAAGAGTCGCTGCGAAGACTCGCTCCCGAGAGGGCGGCAGCGGGCTAAATGCCGCAAGGGTTCAACTTCCTTCAATCTTGGGCGAAGTTTCAGAAGGCAACCCGGTGTGATGAAAAGCCCAGTTATCAGTTTCAGGTTGTCAGTTCTCAGTTTTCTGGGTTGAGGTTGGACTCACCGGGGGAACTTTTCGAGTCCTGTCCTCGTACATTAGAGCAGGGTAACTTCTGGGAGATGTGGCCATGTTAGCTTTCCTTCTGTGGTGCATTCTTTTTGTAGTGTGCTGGCCGCTGGCACTGCTGGCGCTGGTGCTGTACCCGTTTGTATGGGTGCTGCTGCTGCCGTTTCGTCTGGTCGGGATTGCGGTCAATGGCGCCTTGGCGTTGGTTTGGGCCGTGGTCATGCTTCCGGCTCGGCTGCTGAGCGCGCCGTTTCGGGTATGAAATAAGCATTTAGCAGTTGGCACGGGACCCGTCCGGTCGAGCGCAGCCTGACAGTCTTTGATTTTGCCAATTGCTGTCCTTGTCACTCCCCCTGCATTCCCGCTTTCACTCCTTTTAGATCCAGATTACGGATTAGCCGCAGCAACGAATTGGGGTGCATCCCCAGCGTTTTTGCAGCTTCTATGTAATTGCCATTCGCCTGTTGCAGGGCTTGCAGGATCAGTTGCTTCTTGGTCTCTTTGATACTGCCGTGGTACTTGTCGGTCGATGCTGAGGTGGTGGAGGCGGCTTCCAGAACAGCCTCGGGCAGGTCATCAGGGAGAATGGAACCTGTCGAGCCCAGCACCAACGCCCGTTCCAGGGCATTTTCCAGTTCACGAACATTGCCTGGCCAATCGTAGTGCATCAGGCAAGCTAGGGCTTCGGGAGACAGCGGCTTTACCCGTGTGCGGCATCTGCGGCTGGCCTTGGCCACAAAGTGGTCGGCCAGCACCGATATGTCCTCGCGGCGCTCGCGTAAGGGAGGCATACTCAGAGTGACCACGTTCAGCCGGTAATACAGGTCGTTGCGGAAGGTGCCGGCCTTGACAGCTTCGGGCAAGCTTCGGTTGGTGGCCGCGATCAGGCGGATATTTAGTTTGATGGGGCGGGTGCCGCCCAGGCGCTCGAATTCGCGCTCCTGAAGAACACGCAGCAACTTGGCTTGCAAGCCGGGAGCTAGTTCGCCGATCTCGTCGAGGAACAACGTTCCCCCTTCGGCCACCTCCACCTTGCCTTTCTTTTGCCCGGCGGCGCCGGTGAAAGCGCCTTTTTCGTGGCCGAATAACTCGCTCTCCAACAGGGTCTCCGCGATGGCGGCGCAGTTAATGGCCACGAAAGGCTGCTCCGCGCGCGGGCTGTTGCGATGGATGGCATGGGCCACCAACTCTTTTCCCGTCCCACTCTCGCCCTGGATGAGGACGGTGGAATCGGTGGGCGCAACCCGGCGAATGAAATCGAACACTTTGTGCATGGCGGGACTGCTGCCGACCATATTGTGTTCGAGATCGATTTCAGCGCGCAGCTCCTGGTTTTCCTGCTGCAACTTTTCCCAGTGACGTACGTTGTCAAAGGCCAGGCTGGCGATGCCCGCAACCGCGGTCATCACCTGCAAGTGATCCTTGTCGAACTCCGTGGTCGGGCTGGTGGAATCCAGGTAGATGGCACCCAGGACCCTCTTTCCAACCATCAGCGGAACACAAAGCAGGGAGCTTACTTTCAACTCCGTCAGGGTCTTGACCTGGCGCAGGGCCTCGTTGCCCAGGACATCGCTTACCAGCAGGCCAATGCGGTCTCTCAAAACCCGCTGCACCACAGTGCGGCTGACCCGGACGGGATGGCCGGGCCCGCGCAGCCTGTCCCAGGCGGCGGTTGAGGTGAACTCTTCCGG
>JAIQFF010000163.1 GCA_020073395.1 Terriglobia bacterium | reverse complement strand
ACCGCGGAATGCGCCGCATGCCAGACCGCACCTTCGCCGCAGCGGTCGCCAGTCGGCGCGACACAGACTGGCGGCGAGACAACCGGCCCTGAAATCACTGCACCCCGAGTCCGGCCAACAGACCGCCGTCCACCAGATAATCGCCGCCCGTGCAAAACGCCGCTTTGTCGGAGACCAGGAACGCCGCCATCTCCGCCACTTCTTCGGGCGTGCCTATGCGGCCCACGGGATGAGCCTGGCCCCAACGTTGGAACACTGCTGTGATCGGCACGCCGGGGGCAAAGTTTCCCGCCGAGCGCTCGAGCATGGGTGTGTTTATGGATCCCGGGCTGATCGAATTCACCCGAATGTTGTCGGAAGCGTGATCCAGCGCCATGGCGCGGGTAAGACTGTGGACCGCACCCTTCGACGCCGCATACGCCGCAACCCCACGCTGGCACGCGTGTCCCTGAACAGACGCCAGGTTGATGATCGCTCCTCCGCCTCGCTTTTTCATTTGTGGAATCCCGAAATGCCCCAGCAGATAGATGCCGGCAACGTTCACCATCATGCACCGGTTCCAGTTTTCGAGATCAGTTTCTACCACCGTGCCGAAGGGATGAAGGGCGGCAGCGTTCACGATGATGTCCAGGCCACCAAATTCATTCGCAGCCTTCGCGACCACGGCCTGCACGGCTTCGGCTTGACTGACGTCGCATTGCTCTACCTGCAAACTCAGCCTGTCCGCCGCGGCATCCTGCACCAGCTCGTTGTTCGCGGCCACGTCGATCCCGCAAGCCAGTACGCTGGCGCCGCCCCCCGCAAAACGCCAGGCGATCGCGCGCCCAATACCGGTGGTCCCACTCACAATGGCGACTTTCCCCTCAAACTCTTTCATCTGAGCTTCTAGCTCCTGGCTCCTGGCTGCTAGCTCCTGACTTCTGGCTTCCAGTTATCCGACGAAAGTGAATAGCTAGAAGCCAGGAGCCAGGAGCTAGGAGCGTCCTTCTTCAATGACTCTCTCTCGGTATGCCCGCTCCGCGAGCGCCTACCAGAAAATCCAGATCCGCGCCGCGGTCTGCCTGCAAAACATGATCGATGTACAGCTTCTGATACCCACCGCTGGCCAGGGGTGGAGGAGCCTTCCATTCCGCGCGCCGGCGGCCCAGTTCCTCAGCCGCCACGCAAAGTTCTAACTTGCGCGCTTCCACGTCCAGTTCGATTTCATCGCCGTCACGAACCAGGGCCAGCGGTCCTCCGGCTGCCGATTCCGGAGTGACGTGCAGCACCACGGTTCCGTACGCAGTGCCACTCATGCGTGCATCGGAAACCCGCACCACGTCCGTAATTCCACGTTGCAGCAGCTTTTTCGGCAACGGCATGTTGCCCACTTCCGGCATCCCCGGATATCCCTTTGGCCCCGCGCCCTGCAGAACCATGACCGAATTTTCATCGACCTCGAGCGCAGGATCGTCCACCCGCTTCTTGAAATCTTCGATATCGGTGAAGACCACCGCCCGGCCGCGGTGCTTGAGCAAACGCGGCGTAGCCGCTGACGGCTTGACCAGCGCGCCACCCGGCGCCAGATTACCCCGCAGCACAGCAATACCGGCCCTCTCCCTGATCGGATTGTCCCGGCCATGAATTACTTCCGCATTCCAGCACGGAGCGTCGGCGGTGTTCTCACCCATCGTCTTGCCATTGACGGTCAGCGCGTCGCGGTCGATCAGCTCACCGAGAGCGCGCACCACAGCCGGCACACCTCCGGCGTAGTAGAAATCCTCCATCAGGAATTTGCCGGATGGCATCAGGTTTACCAAGAGGGGAAGCGCGTGGCCCAGGCGATCGAAATCGTCGAGCTCCAGCTTGACCCCCACCCGGCCCGCCAGCGCCAGCAGATGCAAGACTGCGTTGGTCGAGCCGCCAATGGCCGCATTCACGCGGATGGCATTCTCAAAAGCTTTCCGAGTCAGAATTTGCGACATCTTTACGTCGTCCCGAACCATCTCGACAATGCGCCTGCCCGCTTCCTGCGCCAGCACGTAGCGCCGCGAATCGACAGCGGGAATCGTCGCATTCTGCGGCATCCCCATGCCCAGGGCCTCCACCATGCACGCCATGGTCGAGGCCGTGCCCATAGTCATGCAGTGGCCAGCCGAGCGAGACATGCAGGATTCAGCATCCATGAAGTCGGCGCAGCTCATCTTTCCCGCGCGCACGTCTTCACTCATCGACCACACACTGGTGCCTGACCCGATAGTCACGCCGTGGAAGTGCCCGTTGAGCATGGCGCCACCCGAGACCACCAGCGCCGGCAAATCGCAACTTGCGGCGCCCATCATCAACGAAGGCGTGGTCTTGTCGCAGCCACACAGCAGGACCACTCCATCGATGGGATTGCCCCGGATCGATTCCTCCACGTCCATGCTCACCAGGTTGCGGAAGAGCATGGCGGTGGGCCGGATGTTGGTTTCCCCCAGCGACATCACGGGAAACTCCAGAGGAAATCCGCCGGCCTCGTACACGCCGCGCTTGACCCGGTCTGCAATCATCCGGAAGTGAGCGTTGCAGGGCGTCAGCTCGGACCAGGTGTTACAGATTCCGATTACCGGCCGGCCGTCAAACAGGTTGGAAGGAAACCCCTGGTTCTTCATCCACGAACGATGGATGAATCCATCTCTATCCTGAAGGCCGAACCAGTGGGTGGAGCGAAGAGGAGTCTTTTTGCCGTTGTTCATAATTTTGGAGGCCTTTAGCCCAACAATTTGTCATCCCGAGTGCCGCTCCGAGCCGCGCTTGCGCGGTGAGGACAAGTCGAGGGACCTGCTGTTTGCTGTCTCTCGGCAGATTCTGTCGAAGCCAGAATTCTATGCGCCTACACCGGATCCTTCGCAAGCTCAGGATGACGATCCTATAGTACTAGTGTTCCGGCACCGGCTCCGGTTCCGCTGAGCCGTCAGCCCGCGGGTCGGACGCCGCAAAGTTCACATTGCTTTTCGAATTGTGCAGTACAGCTTGTCCGCGACCCATGGCGGTCGAATACTCTTTCCTCACCTTGAACTTGTGGCCCTTTTGCTCCAGTTCGGTGAGCGTCTCCGCCGGAACTCGTGATTCGATGATGATGTCGCATCCAATTCCCTGCTCCGTGGGCCGCACGGTGAAGCGGGGCTCGGAGAGCGCGGCCTGGATGTTCATTCCGTAGTCCACGAAATTAGAAACAAACTGCGCGTGCGCCAGGGGTTGATTGGGTCCGCCCATGATGCCGAACCCAATGTGCACATCTCCTTGCTCCATGAAGGCGGGGATAATGGTGTGAAATGGCCGCTTGCGCGGCGCCAAGGCATTGGGATGACTGGGATCGAGCACGAACAAGCCGCCCCGATCCTGCAAAACAAATCCCCGGCCCTTCACCGCGACTCCTGAACCGAAGGCGTCGTAATTGCTCTGTATAAGTGAAGCAATATTGCCATCTTTGTCGACCGCCGCCAGGTAAGTCGTATCGCTCCTCGCCGGAGAGCCGCTGGCCGGAGTGCAATTCGCTTTCGCAGGATCGATCAGCGTCGCGCGCTGTTTTGCATAGTCAGTGGCGAGCAGCCCCTTGACCGGAACTTTCGCAAATCGTGGATCGGCGTTGTAGCGGTACAGGTCACTGTATGCGAGCTTCATCGCCTCGATGCGGTTGTGCAGTTCCATCGGCGCCAGCGGCCCAGCTTTGTCGGGTTGCAGGGTGCTCATGATATTGAGCATTTCGAGCGCGGCCATGCCTTGTCCGTTGGGAGGCAACTCGTAAACTTTCCAGCCGCGATAGTTGGTCGAAATCGGCTCCACCCACTCCGCTGAAAAATCCGCCAGGTCGTCGGCCTGCATGGTTCCGCCCAGCTCCGTGGATGTAGCCACAATCGATTGCGCAATTTCGCCGCGATAGAAAGCGTCCCGCCCGCCCTCTGCAATCAGCCGCAGGGTTTTGCCCAGATCCGGATTGGAAAACATTTCGCCTACCTCCGGAGCCTTACCACCGGGAAGATAAAGCCGCTCCGCTTCAGGCGTTTGCTTCAAGACCTGCTCATCGCCCTCCCAGAACTCATGAATCAGCTCGGGCACGGGATAGCCATGCTCGGCGTAATAAATTGCCGGCGTGAAAAGATCTTTCCAGGAAAGCTTTCCAAAGCGGGCATGAGCCTTGGCCCAGCCATCAACCGCGCCGGGGACAGTCACGCTATCGATGCCGGCCTGTGGCATCTGCAAGGTGCCCTTCTGCTTCAGATATTCAATCGAGAGTCCGCGCGGCGCCCAGCCGCTGGCGTTCAGGCCGTAGAGCCTGCCGGTCTTGGCGTCCCAGTAGAGCAGGAAGAGATCGCCGCCAACTCCGTTCATCATGGGCTCGGTAACGCCGAGCACGGCGTTGGCTGCGATCGCGGCATCGATTGCCGAACCGCCATGCGCCAGAATCTGCGCCCCGGCCTGAGACGCCAGAGTGTGGCTGGTGGCCACGATGCCGCGGTCATTGATCACCATGGAGCGGCCGTAAGAACGATCTTGCGCGAGAAGGGGCGAGGCGGTGACGAGCAGCAGATTCGACAGAATGACCAGTAAGGATGTTCGCAGTTTCATGCTCGGGGGATTCATGGCTGGGAATTATAGATGAACCGTAAATTGGATCCGAACCCGCCTCTAGCCCCTTCAAACCACACGTTTAAGGTTGGCTTCAGAAAACAACTTTTCTTTCCCGCTGGGTTTAATCATGGTGAGGATTGGAGGCGCTCAATGTTAAAGAAAACCGCACTTTCACTGTTCGGACTGGTCGCGATGCTGATTTTTGTCAACCCTCCGCAGGCTCACGCCGGAGTGGTGATTGCGATCGGACCAGCATATCCGCGTCCGGTTTACGTTCGTCCGTACCGATACGTGGCGCCCGTGCCCTTTGTGGCTTACCGGCCGGCTCCGTTTTTCTATGGGCTGACCTATGTTCGCCCCGGCTGGGGTTATCGTCCGGGCTTTTACGCACGACCGTATATCGCTCCGCGGTTCGAACATCGCGAGTTCGTGGTACGCCGTCCGTACTGGCGGCGGTAAGAGTTCCAAGTGATTAACGCGGCGCCAGCCGCGCTGTCCCGCCCTTTCGCCTCCACGGCGGAGGGCGGGCGACACAGAGAACGCTGTAACTAAGCCCTGGAGACTTCAACATCAGGCTGAGTGTGTAGGTCGGACACTCCTGTCCGACGCTTTTGACGTGGCGGACTGAAGTCATAGTCAAAGGCGTCGGACACGAGTGTCCGACCCACACACGTAACGGTCCTCCCCCATTTGCCGGCGGTGGTATAGTTTTCCACCTGGCGCGGAGCCCTAATGTCATCGCCGCTTACCTTTCTCTGCATCACGACCTACGAAAAAGGGCAGGAATTCATGCGCGAGTGCAAACGCCAGGGCTGCCACGTGTTCCTGCTTACGGCCGAGAAACTCCGCGATGCCGATTGGCCGCGCGAGAGCCTGGACGACATCTTCTATATTCCCGCTGAGCTGCCCATCCCCGAGATCGTAAAAGCGGTCACTTACCTGGCGCGGGAAAAGAAGATTGACCGCATTGTCGCGCTCGACGAATTCGACATGGAAACGGCCGCCACCCTGCGCGAGCACATGCGCATCCCCGGCATGGGGCTGACCACCATGCGCTACTTCCGTGACAAGCTGGCCATGCGCATGCAGGCGCTCGAACGCGGAATCCGCGTTCCCGATTTCATTCCCGTTCTCAATCACGACGACATCCGCTATTACCTGGACCACGTGTCCGGCCCTTGGGTGTTGAAGCCTCGATCAGAAGCCTCGGCCATCGGAATCAAGCTGATTGATTCTCCCGACGCATTGTGGCCGATCCTGGAATCACTCGGGGACAGACAGTCCTCTTTCCTGTTGGAGAAGTTCATCCCTGGCGATGTCTATCACGTGGATTCTGTGGTCTCAGAGAAGGAGGTGGTCTTCTCCAGTGTCAGCCGCTACGGCCAACCGCCGATGGCCGTGGCACAGAAGGGCGGCATCTTTACCACGTATCTGCTTGCGGGGGAGTCGGAAGAAGCTACCGCCTTGCGTGCTCTCAACAGCGAACTGATTCAGGCATTGGGACTGGTGCGCGGGGTGTCGCACGCCGAGTTCATCCGGGCCCGCGGCGATGGACACTTTTATTTTTTGGAATGCGCGGCCCGGGTAGGCGGCGCTTATATCAGTGAAATGGTCGAAATCGCCAGCGGCATCAACCTGTGGCGGGAGTGGGCACGTATCGAAATCGCCGGCGGCAAGGAACCTTATCGGCTCCCTGCCGTGCGCAGCGATTATGCCGGATTGATCCTGTCGTTGGCCCGGCAGGAAGATCCGGACACTTCGGCCTACAACGATCCCGAAATTGCTTTACGCCTCAAGAGACGCCATCACGCCGGCCTGGTTTTGCGCTCGTCCGATCCCGCCCGCATTCAGGGGCTGCTGGAAAATTACAGCCGGCGTTTTGCGGAAGAATTCCTCGCCATCGAACCGCCCGGCACCAAGCCGGCCGCCTAAGCCGCCAATTCGTAGATTTGAGATTTTAGATTGCAGATTGGGCTGATCCAGCGACTGAAATCTGAAATCTCCAATCTAGACCGCGACGCTCGCATGACTGACTCGAATGCGGCCGGGCGGCCCCTCAAGCGTCGACTCCACCAATCGAAACAGCAAAAAGATTGGCTTCACCGTCTTACAGCCTCTGCAAGCGTCCCTGACGCTGTTCATCTTCGGATGGTCTTAGTTCCATGCTCCATAAACATGCATTTGGTAGATGCGAAACTTCACTGGCGGGTGGTCGGGGAGGCAGAATTTCGGGGCTGAAAGCCGTAAAATTCTGGCTGGCCGCCGGTGCCGGTAATCCATCCATGAAGATTCGCATTCGCCAGGCTGTTACAGAAGACATTCCCATCCTGCGCGGACTGATCGATGCCTCCGTGCGCGGATTGCAGACCCGGGATTACACTCCGTCCCAGATTGAAAGCGCGCTGGCGACGGTCTATGGAGTGGATACCCAGCTCATCGCCGACGGAACGTATTTCGTTGCCGACGCTGAAACTGGAGACGCAGGCCCGCTCATCGTCGGTTGCGGTGGCTGGAGCAAGCGGAAGACCCTGTATGGTGGGGATCAATGGACCGGCCGCGAAGCCGCATTGCTGGACCCGCAACATGACGCCGCCAAAATTCGGGCTTTCTTCATTCATCCGTCGTGGGCCCGGCAGGGCATCGGGACCATGATCCTCGAAGCCTGCGAAAGCGCCGCCGTCGCGGCCGGTTTCATTCGCTTCGAAATGGGGGCCACGCTTACCGGAGTGCCGCTCTACCAGGCTCGCGGCTACGTCGCGCTGGAAAATCTCGAAGTCCCGCTAGCCAACGGAGAGTCGCTACCCATCGTCCGCATGGAAAAACGGATAACCAAGCCAGCCTGAGAACCGGGAACTAGAAACTGCTCACTGAGTTTTGACCTCGCGGCCCGCAAGGTTAGTCGCCCGAAAGCGGTGATGTGAGATTCTGGTGCCGATGCAGCAGCTGTTTTCGTGGAAGAAACTTGAAAATACCCTGCGGAACATTTGTCAGAGAAGAAAGAAACTGAATATGAGCGGGAGGACTTTGCACAGGAAATAGAAAAGGCCGTGACATTGGTTATGCTCTAGCCGCCAGCTCCTGCGAGGAAGCTAAACGGCGTGGACGCATGCACCATCACGGCCCCTGATGTGATCGCTGCTTTCGCAGTCCCTAACCCCAACTACCCCTCGCAGGGCGGTCGGTTTTTTCGGGTTCGGTCGCCTTCCAGGTCACCCCTTCCGGCGGATCACCCGGCCTACTTCGGACTGGCCAAGTTTTAATTTGGGCCAACCCTTTCGGCCGTCGACGTTGGCGAAGTTAAATGCTTCTCATACAAATGTCAACGCCGTTTTTCAGTGCATTCACAATTTTCAATCCTGTGCAAATTCAAAATTGTAGTTACTTGAATCAGCGATGCTTAGTCGGTTTCGCAATCCTGGATGACTGGTTTTCCACAAATTATTCCACAGGCATCGCCCGGTGTTGCAAGGGCTCGAAATAAACAACTTGACGCAAGATCGGTTCTGACGCATGTTGATGACAACGGACAACTCTGGATGTCGGACCTCATAGCCTACGTGGATGGTGGTTCTCTGGGAAACCCGGGGCCGTCAGGCATTGGGGTTGTGATCCAGGGCGGCGACGGCGGTACTATCCGGATTGCCCGCTGGATTGGGCGCCAGGACAACAATGTAGCCGAATATGTTGCCCTGCTCGAAGCCTTGCAATGCGCTCAGGTGCTCAAAGCAAGGACCCTGCATGTCTATTCCGATTCCCAGGTGGTGGTTCGCCAGATGCAAGGCGAGTACGCCTGCCGCAGCCCTCGCCTTTATTCGCTGCACTGGATCTGCCGCAAACTGGCTCGTTCCTTCAAGTTTTCCATCACCCACGTGCCGCGTGAGCATAACGCTGAGGCCAACAATTTAGCCACGTCCGCCGTCCGCCAGCGCATTGCTTCGAAGCTTCCCCCACGAACTACGTAGGGCGAGTGCCTCACCCGCCTGGCCGGGCGAAGCCCGGCTGGATTTTTAGCCCGTACCAAACCCCCTGGCGGTTTAAGCAATAAAAGAACTCAGGAAAGCTCCGCTCGCCCATCTGGACGAGGGCGTCCGGGCCTACGTGTTTTGTGTTAACTTTTCCTTCGCACCTGACCCGGAGAACGAATGCATTTCGCCCGCTGCGCTCAGTTTTTTCTTCTGCTCTCAGTCATCCCTACTGTCTCCTACGCTGCCGATGCCGCAGCCGCCCAGGGCCTGCACCAACTGTTCGATCAGGACTGGGAGTATCAGATGGCGCACGATCCGGTGGCTGCCTCCGAACTGGGCGACCGGCGCTGGAACGATCAGTGGAACAACCTCAGCCCGGACTCCCTGCGGGAGCGGTTCCGGCACGCCCGTGAGATGCTCATCCGGTTGCACGCCATCGACCGCGCCCAACTCTCCCCGCAAGACCAGGTGAGTTACGACGTCTTCGAATACAACACCAACGACTATCTCGAAGGTGAGCAGTACAAATGGTATCTAGTGCGCACCGATACGTTCGATGGAATCCAGACAGTCGAAGGTGTAGTCAATTCGCTGCGTTTCGAGACGGTCAAAGACTACGACGACTGGCTTGGTCGCTTGCACAACTTTTCCGCCTACATGGACCAGAACATCGGACTGATGCGCGAAGGCATCAAGCAACACATCCTGCTGCCCAAAGTGATTGGCGAAAGAGTCCTCACCCAGCTTAACAGTATGGATTGGCAGGATCCGACCACGCACGGCTTCTACAAGCCGTTTCTGAAAATGCCGCCGGCGTTCTCGGAATCGGACAAGCAGCGCCTGACAGCGGCCGCCCAACAGGCCACCAAAGCCGACGTCCTGCCCGCCTTTCAGCGCTTTCGGGATTTTATGCAGAAGGAGTACGCGCCGGCCTCGTTTGAGCAAGTCGGCGCCTGGCAGGTCCCTAATGGAGACGCCACGTATGCATACCTCGCCCGCTCCCGCACGACAACCAATTTCACTCCTGAGCATATCCACGAGATCGGCTTGCAGGAAGTGAAACGCATCGCCGCGGAAATGGATAAAGTCCGCGAACAGTCAGGATTCAAAGGAAGCAGCCAGGAGTTCTTTCACTTCCTACGCACCGACCCGCGTTTCTATGCCAAGACCTCAGGGGAACTTTTGGAATACACCCGGGCCCGCGCCAAGGAAATCGATCCGCTGCTGGTAAAACTGTTCCGCACCTTTCCCCGTCTACCCTATGGCGTGGAACCCGTGCCGTCGGAGATCGCGCCCGGAATGCCGGCCGCCTACGCCGACGGGGCCGCGCCCGACGGTTCCAGACCCGGCTACTTCTACATCAACACCTACAAACCGGAGACTCGCCCGGAATATGAAATCACTTCACTGATCTTGCACGAGGCCGTCCCCGGCCACACTTTCCAGGGCGGCATTGCGGTCGAACTGAAAGACATTCCCAAGTTCCGGCGCTACGGAGGGTACAGCGCTTATGCCGAAGGCTGGGCGCTCTATTGCGAATCTCTGGGAGACGAACTCGGCCTCTACGGCGATCCCTACGTGCGCTTCGGACGACTGAGCAACGAAATGTGGCGCGCCGTGCGCCTGGTGGTTGACACCGGAATGCACTACAAGCACTGGACTCGTCAGCAGGCCATCGATTATTTCCTCGCCCACGTCGCGACTACTGAATACAACGCCAGCAGCGAGGTTGATCGCTACATCTCATGGCCAGGCCAGGCGCTCGCCTATAAGTTGGGCGAACTCAAGATCAAGGAACTGAGGCAGCGCGCCGAAAAAGAATTGGGGCCGCGGTTTGACATCCGCGCCTTCCACGATGCCCTGCTGCTGGACGGTCCGCTGCCGCTGACGGTCCTGGAGAAGCAGGTGAACGCCTGGATAGCCGGCCAAAAAACAGGTAACGTAAGTGCGGGTGCCCTCAACCGCCCAGCCGAGCAAAGCTCGGCAATCGCGGGCGGCATCCAGACGCCGAACTAACCATGTCAGAAACTGCGACCTTACTAGTCTCCTGTCCCGACCAGAAAGGCTTGGTCTCAGGAATCTCCAGCTTCATCTTCAAGAACGGGGGCAACATTCTGCAGTCGGATCAATATACCGACGTTGAGGCCGGCATCTTCCTGGCCCGCTTCGAATTTCACCTTGCCGGATTTCAGGTTCCCAGCGATCAGATAGCCGAGCGCTTTGGCTCCCTGGCCCAGGAATTCGCCATGAAGTTCGAAATTCACTTCAGCGACCACATTCCCAGGGTTGCCCTGTTTGCCTCGCGCCTGCCGCACTGCCTGGAAGATCTTCTTCAGCGCCAGCAGGCCGGCGAATTCAAGGCTGAAATCGCCGTGGTAGTGAGCAATCATCCCGACGCCGGCGCGATTGCCAGCCGCTACGGTGTGCCCTTCCTGCATTTTCCTATCAGTCCGGAGAACAAGAAGCAGCAGGAAGCTGAAGAACTCAGCGAACTCCGCTCACGCGGCGTCGAGCTGATCGTGCTGGCCCGCTACATGCAGGTCCTGAGCGAAGATTTCATTGCCAACTATCCCAATCGCATTATCAATATCCATCACTCGTTCCTGCCCGCCTTCGTGGGCGCCAAGCCCTACCATCAGGCCTCTCTGCGGGGAGTGAAACTGATTGGCGCCACGGGACACTACGTCACCATGAGTCTGGATGAAGGCCCCATCATCGAACAGGAAGTGGCCCGGGTCTCGCACCGCGATTCCATCGAAGACATGATCCGCAAGGGACGCGATCTGGAACGCACTGTCCTCGGCCGTGCGGTGCGCCTGCACCTCTGCCACCGCATCGCGCCGAAGAGTCGGCGGCCAGCTTCGGCGCGCGGCTCGCCGACGGGATGGCCGGGCAATACTTCCGCACCGGCGATCTCGGCTTCGTGCTGGATGGCGAGCTCCACGTCACCGGGCGGCTCAAGGACCTCATCATCGTCCGCGGTCGCAACCATCACCCGCAGGAC
>JAIQFF010000162.1 GCA_020073395.1 Terriglobia bacterium | reverse complement strand
AAGTTATTCTGTAGCCATGTCGAACCCTTGTCTGGAGGTCGAAAGACAGAAAGAGCGCGTGGAGAGAACCAAGGGGCATTTAGGTGCCGGTAATCCGGGATTGCGGGAGATGATATGGTCCGTGGTCCATTGCCAATACTGGTCAACATGGCTGCATCCGTGACAGTCAGGCAACGCCAATCCGCTCCAGCGCTGATTTGTTGTGGATGGTGAGGATCGAGCCCTTTATCTCGGCAATGTTTTTCTGGCGAAACTCCGCCAGTGTCCGCGTTATCGTTTCCCGGCTGCTACCCACGAGTTGACCCATGTCCTCATGCGTCAGTGCGAACCGGGCCAGGACCACTCCATTCGTGATACGCCCGTCGCTTGCTGAGGCCAGCAGGAATTTGGCAAGCCTGCCCGAGATTGAGTGGGACAAGCCGATAGAGCGAACCACATCGTATGCTTCCTGACAATCGCGACCGATCTGCTTCGCGGCATGTAGACAGGCGGCACCATGCTCTTTCAGGAAACGGCGGAAGTCCTCGGCAAGCACAAAATTCAGCAGGCTTGGCTGCATGGTTTCTGCGGTCATTTCATAGGTCGCGCCCGTCACGACTGCATGTAGGCCCAGGAGGTCACCCGGCTTGGCGATGCGCAAGATCAAAATCTTTCCCTCGCGCGAAGTGATTGATAGCTTGGCTTGCCCGGAACAGAGCATGTAGATTCCACGCGGCGATTGCCCCTCCTGAAAAACCGTCGCGCCTGCGGGAACGACCGAGGCATGCTTTATCTGATTGAACGCTTCCAGAGATTCACCGAGGAGCGAACAGAAGAAACTGTCCGGGCGCAGGTGGCAATTGAGACACTCAGTAGGCAGACCATAGGGCGACTTCATTGCGGTTGCTCCCCATCCCCCCAACCAGGATATCTGATCGACGGTCATTCTGGATTTTCAATCTAACCGCTCCCACAGACGTTCGACCGTCGGCAGCAACTCCCTGATGGCTTCTGATTTCTGCACTACAGCATCGACCAGCCGGTGGGTCTCCTCTGGTATTTCGGCGCCAGAGAATATGATGACGGGAGTTTCGGGTCGTATGCGCCTGATTTCAAGGGCGAGCTGATGGCCATTCATTTCAGGCATGTTGTAGTCAAGGAGCACGGCGTCAAACTGGTGATTCGTCGCGAGCCTCAGCCCGTCGCCAGCATACTCCGCCGTGACCACGATGTATCCCGACATCTCAAACAGCGATCTTTCGTATTCCAGGATTGCGCTACTATCGTCGACACAAAGGAGCATCCTTCGTGGCCCCCGATAAGCTCGAGCCATTTGGGTACCTCGCTGAACATGCAGCGCAGCCGGGTCGTGGGGAGGATGATCTACCTATACTCAAAGAATCCGCGCTGCTTTCTAGTTTAGGAACAGAAACCCAACGCCCCAACGAATAAGTCACCACGACCTAGCGAATAAGTGTGAGGGGGTAGTCCCAGCGTGTCTGTTCAAAAGTGCACACATTGTGGGTAATTCGGCCCTTGGAACCTTGTCTTGAGTGGTTCCTTGGCAACTTTGGGTCGTAGACTAGAATGTCCACGGAAGAGATAAGTCCGCTCCAGCCGTTGCAAAAAACGCAAGGAGCGAGGCTCCCCCGTCCTCAGTTCATTGAGACTTACCAAGTCGGCGATGAGGTGGGCAACCCGCCAGAGATGAATGTGGACTGGCAGCCTGATTTCACCTAAGATACGCTGAATTATTCCGTGAATGTAAATGTGAATTGAGCAAAGTGAAATATGAAGCAACCAGAAAATCACTGGAGTGATACTGCTCACCTTGCTTTGTTTGATGCTTCCTCAATGCACCGGAAATCGCGACCTTGTCCAGATCGTAGTAGTTCCGTCAAGCCACGCTATCAATACGCCGGGCCAGACGGCGCAGTTGCTGCGATGGGCCACTTCTCGTGAACTCAATGCGCGATCCTGCATGCCTCAGGGCTTAGGAAATGGCAAAACGGAAGTTTAGGATCGTCAAACGAGAGAATAATATTCCGGTACTTGGCGTGTGTGAATATTGCTCTGCCGAGTTTGTGGCAGACCCTGCAACCATAGGCCAACCAAAGGATGGACACGCCCACCTAGAAAAACAGTTTATCGCGCACCGATGCAAGCGGCTGGATGCCAGAAAGAACGTGGTGCGAATCGTGGCCTAAGGCACCGAATCGCACTCAGCACATCGTGATGTTTCGAGGCGAGACTTGAGAAAAAGGCAAGGTGCGGCATGAGTTCTATGTTTGCACCGATTTGCAAAGAACGCCAAGCGGTGCCACCCGCCGACTGACGGGAAAGGGAGGAGTCACGGTCATTTTGTTGTATTGGCAACTTGCTACGGCAGGACGACGCACGGGGAAGCGCCCAACGCGTTCTCAGGGTCCAGGAACGACAAAACACGAATTAGTGACTCGCCGGTTTCGTGGATGGTGCGGCAAGCGGTAGTGTCAAACAACTCTTCCGCTCCTCGTCGTGGAAAATTTTGATATTGGCAGTCCGCGCGTCCTCCCGCCGCTCATAGCCGATTCGTCCGCCAGTGTTGTAATTCTTCTGGTAGTTGGGTGAATTGAGAGGCGCAATGGTGACGCGCAACCGGGCTCCCGCCGGAATCCTGCGGGCTATCCAGTAGAACTCGAACGGAATCTCGACGACTTGATCAGGCTTCAACAGCTCGTTCTTGAAGTAGCTGTTCCGAAAACGAGCGCGGCGAATGTCTTCTCCCAGCTTTACAGCGGAGCCGTCGGGTAGGACCATCAGCACCTCAGCCCAGAGATCGAAATCCGGAGCGTCAGATTGGACGAGCAAATTCAAACGCATATGTCCCGCGATCTCAGTCTCGTGAGCTAAAGGTTCGGAATGAAATGTGATAGCCTGCTTCTGGTACGCACGGAACTGACTCAACAGATTCTCATTGGCTGCGTACTTCGCGACGTCCAACTCTGGCAGTTCGTGGGGATCGCTCACGAGTATGGTAGGCGGCTCTGCTCCCGCGGCAGTGGCCTTCAGGTAGCCGGAGTGGAATACATCTTCTGGTGTCCCTTCGAGGAAGAACTGGAGTACGCCGGATGACGCGGCTTCGAGCGTGTCGGCATACCGCCACTCATCGGCGCCCATCATGAAGTAAGTGACGCGATCCTTGAGAAGAGCCGGTTGTGGACCACGACCAAGAACCCAGTCGTACCAGTCAGCCCGTAGCTTGTCCATATCGAGAACGGCAGCCTCGGGGATCGCCAGACTTTCGATTTCCTTACTGGGATGATGTGTTCCCAGGTGATCCCACGGGCCGATGATCAGAAAGTGTTTCTTTGCCGCAGATGGCGACGCGTACGATACGTGCCGGCGGTAATAGCGAAGAGAGCCTGGCTGATCGTCATCGAAATAGCCAGTCGCGGTCAAGACGGGAAAAGTCATCCGCGCAAAATCTTCGGGTTTGGGTTCAGCAGCGAGATTGAATGATTCGTCGCCTACATGATCCAGCCACATCTTCATAAATGACAGCTTCTGGCCCCGGCCGTCGGTCATCCACCAGTCATCCTGCGCGATTCCGATCGCGTCATCTAACTCGCTGAAGGGACGGTAGTGAGCGTACTGCTCCAACATCTTCTGCTGCCAATAATCGCTATCGACGAACTCCGTATTGTGCGAGCGACCCGAAATATCGCCCATGATCACCGCTGACCATGATTGGGGGATTCCGTTCGTGTTGGGCACATCCCATCCGGGATAGATGGGGACGTAAGGGGCGATGCCAGCGAGATGGGGTGGAACCTGGGCAGCAGTTCGCCACTGCGTCATTCCAAAGTATGATGCGCCATACATGACGACGCGCCCGTCGCTCCAGGGTTGCGCTGCGATCCACTCCACCACGTCGTAGCCATCACGCCCGACCTGCAAACCGAGGTTTTCGCTCTTGACTCCGCCGGAACGTCCCCGGCCCCGCACATACACTTGCGCGTAGACGTACCCTCGCTGCGTGAAGTAGCGTCCCCGGGTCATGCCGTCAATCTCATATTGCGTCAGGCACAGAACAGTCGGGGCTTTGGATTTGAGACCAGAAGGTTTGAAGATCCACGCTTCGAGGTCAACACCATCCCGCAGGGGAATCATGCGGCTCATCTCAACGTTATAGCCGGGACCGACGTCCTCTTTGTTTCCGGTCGAGGCTGCTGCGACTGCCGCAAAACCTAAAACAATGTTTGCCGTGAGCGCGATAGCCAATAATGTAGATTTCAAGTGCCTCCTCCAGTTGCTCTCGTTAGTCGAGCAGTTCTGCGAATTCAGCGTTCAGCGATGGATCGGTAGTCACGGCGGGGCAGCATCGACCGCAGGCTCTCCGGACGCATGTAGCGAAGACGCAAAACGGAAAGAAAACTCGGAGAGCGTCAACCTTGCGCCCGCCGCGAGTAAGTCTTTGATTCATGCATCTCCCTTCGACATCAAATACTGCAGTTCGTCGACTTTTTAAAAACTGCCGTTCTCAGTCCCATGAATCGTGAAGACCCTCTATTTATTGAGCCGGAGAAATCGAGCGGCATTGTTGTACAGAATGTCACGCTTTTGACCGGAAGATAGCGTAGGGTCATTCTGAATCGTATCGATTGCGGCTGAGACCGCATCCGGCCAAACCATTTCGTCAGAGCCAAACATGATGCGGTTCTCGAATCCGGCATCAATCAAACGGTGCAAGAAATCGTAGAACTGCTTGCGGGGAAAAGCGTAGTCGATGATGCCGATATCCACATAAAGTTGAGGATGGGCGTATAGCGCCGCGATCGCGTCGTCTGCCAAGGGCCAGCCGGCATGCATGGCCCAAATGCGAAGCTTAGGATGGCGCACGAGAATATCTTCGAGGGTCAGCAGGCTGGACAAGCGCATGCGGTAACTAGACGCGACGACGTAGGGAGTTCCCGGCGGTCCAGGCCCCATATGAATGCCGACGGGGATGTCCAGTTCTTCCGCCAGCGCAAAGTAAGGTTCCATTCGCGGATCGGTGACGGCAATCCCCTCGTATTGCGAGCTGATTTCAGCAAACGCCATCACTCGCTTGCTTTTCACCAATTCGCGTAATTCGTCCACGCTCGGTTTTCCCGACTCCGGGTCGAACGGTAGTGCCGGGAGAATGCGGCCTTCGGATGCCTGTTTCCACTTTTCCATGACCTCGAGGTTGCCATCCGTGACCGCAACGGTCACATTTCGTGTTTTCAGGATTGCCAGCGTGCGCCGCATCAAGTCTTCGTCATTCGAACCAGATCGCAGAGGCGATGGACATGCGGGTTTGTTCTGCACGCGGGCAAAGTATGTTTGCGCATCTTCATGAGTATCCTTGACCGGCCAGGTCAAAAAAGGTGCGCAAAGGTAGAGTGGGGGTGGCCCTAGCTCATCTGCGCGCTTCGCGTGCAGGTGCATGTCGATGATTGGCTCGGCGCTGGTCTGTGACCATACTGGAAATGAGACTGTCAGCATGATCGTCAATATGAGGCACGGGGCAAAAGACGAAAACCGCCAACGGGAACATTGTTGCATTGCTGTCCGCCCTTCTCAGTGTTTGTTTTCATGACCAATATCGCTTGCATATCAGAGGGTTCGATCGATCTCTTCCTTGCTGAGTGCCCCTCCAAGAAGCGTCAATCCATGCCTTTCGAATTCTGCTTTACGAGCTTCCTGATTCTTTGGATCTTCACTTTGTGCAACCGACGCCCATTGTGTTTCCATTAGTCCAGCGGGTGTGTAGAGATGAATTGCGCCACAATGAGAATCCTGCGCTACACTCCAGCGGTGCGGGACCTTCATAGGCATCAGCAAGGAATCGCCCGGCTTCAGACGCATGCGCTCGCCGCCAACCTCGGCGACGAATTCACCCGCCATCACATAGATCCACTCATCCTGTTCGTGATGAACGTGAAGCGGCGCACCTTGATAGGGATGATGGTCACCTGCCGGAAACACGAAGACCGCGAGACGCCCCTCGGAATCGGAGGAACGGACAACCTCGGTATCGAACATCCCTGACGGCGAGGGCGCGCGGTCATCAGCGCCGTTGAGTTTACGTGTGAAACCAGAGCGAACGAAAACTGGATGTCGAACGGTCCCTTGACCCGAGGCGCGATGCCTTTCGCCCGAAACTTGCAGCGAAGATGCAAGACAGAAAGAAAACTCGGTGAGTGTCAATCCGGCGCCAGCTGCAAGTAAGTCTCTGCGATTCATGGATGTCCCTCCATATAGCTCCGGGCGAGTTTGAGATTTACCGGTGGCATTCCCACTCTCAATACGAGCGCAGGCACAGTCAGGAAGGTGGTATTGCGATCCCCATGGCGTTCGCTCGTCGCCTAGATCATTACTCCAATCTGACAATTACTTCGGATGCGATCGTTCCATGTTGGAAACGCTGTACCAGACGATCCTCCACGGTGCATCGCTTTGACGCTTGAATTCCGCAATAAAGTTGGTTTTATGGGTCATCGGCACACCTGCACTACTGCTGTCCTCGTTATAAGTGCCACGGTAGACTGCAAAGTCGCCGCTACTCGCAACATCTACAGTCTCGTCGCTGAGACTGACTCTCCAATCGGCGTCGTGAGCAAAGCCCAGCTTGAAGCCTTCTCTATCGGCTTCGACCCCAATCGTTGAGGGACGGCCACATTCCATGGAGATAATATTCAGGGCGTCATAAGCTGTTGCCTTGACTGCATCGTGCGCATTGATCCCAGCCACGAGTTGAGCGACGTCCTTCTTGATTGTTTCCGTGATCACAGCTGTATCAACCGCCAGGGCTGGTGCCGATGACTTCGCGTCGTCGTTCACCTGCGCATCCCTCCTGCTCTGTGTGGTCACCCTCGTGGCATGGATTGTAAACAACCGCTTCCGCGGCCCGCCTGGCTCACCATATTCCCCGGTCTGGGTGAATGAAGTGGGTGTGATGTCTGACCAGACCTCGTGCCAGATGGATTTCTTTCCAGCCGTCGACGTTTCGATCTCATCAATGATGAATTGTTTGCCATCCCAGCTCATGGTGATGTCACTTTGCGCACCCTTAACATCGCATGTGTACGGCAGCAGATTTTGACATTCCATCCCCTGAAACCTCTTGGTTGCGGTATTCCACCATACAATGCCGAGCAGAAAGACCTCGCCCTGCGGCATACGCAGATGCTCTTCTTCCAGCAACGTAAAACCGCCTGGCCCAGGACGCCAGGTTTCTTCTCCAGTGTTGACTAGACCGTTCGGCATCGTGGCGTCAGGCTCAAACTTCACATTGAGCGACCACTCTCCAGAGAGCGCTTTGGTCAGACTCTGAAGTTCAGACGAAGGCTGCGGTGCGGCGGTAAGTGACTGGCCGTATGCGCTTACGTCACCGACGAATATTCCCCAAACAGTTAGAAGACCGAGTGAAACTAGCGCACTTTTCAAACCTGCGACTAAGAAGCTCTTTTTCATTCATTTGCCCATTCCGAATCTAGTCTGCAAGATTCTTTAATTTTTACGAGCCGTGAATCTCAGTCCAGCGTCAGTTCCACCCGCCGATTCCGCGCCCGGCCTTCGAGCGTGTCATTGGTATCAATCGGCACAGAGTCGCCGTCTCCAGATGTTGAGAGACGGTTCGGGTCTACGTGATAGCGCTCGACAAGAGCGTTCTTGACTGCGGCCGCCCGCCTCTGCGAGAGATCGAGGTTGTATTTGTGACCGCCGATGTTGTCGGTGTGACCAGTGACATTCAATTTCCAGTCGGGGCGGTCGGCCATTGCCTGCGCGATCTCTTTGAGGACCGGCTCGGACACCTCCCGGATCGTGTCGCTGTTGAAGTCGAAATTGATTCCCCACGTGATCGCTTTTCGGTTTTTTTCAAGTTGCTGCTCGATGGTCGGCTTATCCTTGGGGTAGGTGACGCGAACTAACTGGACCTTGAACGAGTCGTACTCCTTAATATTCGCGCCCAACATCCAAGACAGCATGACTGGTGTATTCGGATCGTCCAGGATGTAGGCCTCAGCGGGCTGATCGCGGGGACCGGGTCGTCCGGGCCCAGATCTTCCTGCGTTCTCGATCACCTTCAAGTTGGCGCGGACATGGATCGAGGGCACGTTTACGCGTTCGTCATTGATGATCAGCGGAAATGGAACATCATCCGGCTCAACGCGGGTGAAAGTTCCTTTCCACGCAACCAGCTCCCATTCGTTAAGAGCATCCATATAGTCATAAAGAAGATGGACCCATTTCGTGGAGCCCGCAGACTTCAGATCATTGAACCTCGTGCCAGGGACGAGAAGAAAGGAGACACCAGGATAGAGTCCGGGAGCGATGGGCTCTTTGAGGGATTTGAAGCTCCACCCCGTGGCATAAGCTTGGCCCTCGACGATGTCTTTCGCGCAGACAGTCTGGTTAAAGTCGGGATGGCTTTTTATCGTCATAGCAATGTCACTGGCTCCGACGCCGTTGTATTCAAAAACAAGGGATGCGGGAGACACCGACCGGATGATGTTGTCGCTCTCCGCGTCGGCCAATGGCAGCGACCATGAGTCCGTGAGGATGGTACCGGGCTTGAATAGGATTTTTCCGCTGGCCAATTTTGCCGGATCAATCTGATCGGTAGTCGCCGGACAAGACAGAGGGTTGGTCAATGCAGAATACGGAATATTGCGAACCAGGTCCGGAGGAATCTCTGGGTTCTTGGCCCCGAGGTCCTCGAAGATGTCGTTGGCCATGTTGACGACCGGTCTCGAGCCGTCGTCGCCGCCTTGTAATTTGTCGAGCACGCCTGCGAGTGGATTGTTGGTGTCACCGCCCGTGTTCTTGCTTGAATTATTATCGCTGGAGCTGTTGTCGCCGGAGTCGTTTGGTTTGCCGTCGTCGGAACTCGCTTTGTGATTTGCGCTACCGCCAGTCTCCAACTTATCCATTACAGCAGTAGCTTTTTGCTTAACGCGATACGCGAGATAAACGCCGCCTCCAATGACTGCCGCGCCTGCCAACAAAAGAAAAAGCAGAATGGTAACTAGAATTTTGCTGCCCGATTTGTTTGCTGGAGGCGGAGTTTGTGCGCGTAGGGTCGCCAGCTTTTGCAGGGAGGCATCACTGTCAGTTTTATTGACAGAAGTCGGAGATACCGGAGTGTCCGCCATCGGCACGTTCGCCGATGTCGTAACCGGTTCTTGCCCAGTTTGCGAGACCGTCGAGGTGCCCCCCCGCACCTTCGCGCCGCATTCCGGGCAGAAGTCTTGCCCTTCCGTAAGTTTCGTGCCGCAACTGCTGCAGAAGCTCATGATCAAGTACCTGCCTTGTCTGACGATGCGCAATTTGCCGGACTCTGGGTTCTGCCGTGGAACAAATCCCCGGCCTTGCTGGTCATAATGTCCCCTTCCTCCTTAAGCTGGTAGCTTGTGAATAGACCAAGTATCTTATTTACGATCTGTACGAAGACCTTGGGCATGGAATAACCGATGCCGTAGTAGAGATACGCATCGATCGTTCCTTGTCGGCAGGGCGGCAACCCTACAATCGGGGACACGATGTCCGAACCTCGCAAGATTGTTCCGTCGAAGATGATTTCCACGAAAATGCCGGTATTAAATCCAAACGCGCCGATGCCGACCATGGCGCGAATGCTGGCGCCGATAACCAGCGAATTGATGCCAACGGAGACGCCGGTAGTCGTAAGAGCAAGATCCTTTTCTGCCTGCGGATGGGCGGCTGCACTGACGGACCAGCTGTAGTTCTTCATTCCCGCCCATAGCCCGCCACCGAACGTGTAGACGCCCTCGGCAGTAAGCTTCGAGTTCTTCGCACTGAAACCGGTTTCGAGGGTTAGGTGGCTTCCGAACGTAACTGAGAATGGAACTCCTATCGCCCCGTTCAAGCCAAGAGGAATTGAAAAATCAATGGGTTCGTAAAAGGTCTTCTTGAGATTGGCGAAATTTTGCTCACTGGCTGCTTCCGCCTGCATCACGATGGCCATGTCTCCATCGATTTTTACGCCGGCGGTTTCGATCCCCTGTTTGGTGATGTTCAAGTCAAAATCGACGTGCGCACCAATGACTCGCAACAGACATTCGGAGAAAATGTTGACGCCGTGCTTGTGGTAGTAGAACTGCAAACCAATTCCGGAATTGGTAGCCACCCCCTTTGTGCGGACATCGTCTCCGTCCAAGTTGAGCGGGACAATCTTGCCGGCCACGGCGCCAGCGGTGCTACCGATTTGGCTCGGTATCATCGCTGACCCTGTAGGAATCTCCGGGCCAGCCTCGGGAGGCATGCTGAGGCGTGCTAGCTCAACCGGATCAGCCAGCCTGGACTGGGAAACATTGGCCAAAGACACTCGGCCTTGCGACCATTTGTTTGCAATCCTTTGATAGGTCACCCGCCGTCCGTCGCCGTATGTTTCCGACACGGATGCCGGCGTCCACCTGCCATGCTGAACGCGCGAAATAACCACAGTTCTTTCTATCTGGGCATTGTTTTCTTCATAGTTGCTGGAAGTTGTCGCGGTGCCACCCACGAGCACGTCGGGAGGTTGCAAAAAATCCGGAGCGACGTAAGTCAGCATGTTCTCCGTGTCAACTTTTTGACTCATGGCGAAGTGGCCGCGTTTGATCACATCGGTCAGTTGCACCGGACCAAGAAATGCGGTCACCGAATCGCCTTGCTGCTTCAGGGACAGGATTCGTCCGACCGCGCGTCCTGTGGCAAATACGATCTTGCCGACCTGGAATTCGTTGACGTGCTCGGCGCTTGCGTCGAATGTCCAACTCATCCCGTCGCCCGACATCGAACGAATCGCCTTGTCGCCGTTCTCCATCACGATCACGCCATCTGCGTAATCGACGTCCTTCGTCCGGCGCGGAGCGATGCCGAACTCGCGTTCAGTCTCAGAGAGCGAATTGACATCCATCGCTGTCAGGATGCTCGCGTCTGGGTGTGCCTTTAGATCAAACATGCCCGGTGGCGGGGTGGTGAGCACTGCGGGCTGCGCGTTCCGGTCAGTCAACGAACTGAATGGTTTGGGTATCGTTTGAGAAGACTGCGCCGGAGCGACGGGCACGCTGTTCGCCGATGGCGACTGTTGGCTCGGCTGCTCTTCTTTTTTCTTGCAGCCGCTCAATGCGCACAGCCCCAAGGCCAGCATGCAAGCAAGAGCGCAGCGAATTGTCCTCGAATCATTCACGTCTTCACCTCCTCGGGTTACAGCGAATCGGCCAACTCTTTTGCCAGCGGTTTCACGGCTTCCGTACCGCAAGGGCAACTTAAAAACATGATCACGGCCAGTTTGCTGCCTTTACGAAACATGATCATGCCGTCTGAGGAAACAAAAGCTTGGTCGCCGATACCTGGAAGGTCTTGCAAGTCACCCAGTCTCCCCAGCCCCTTCGCGTTCAGGCGCATTTGCGCTTCAGCGGTGTTTTGGTCAACGTGGTTAACGGAGAAATTGAAGACGGGCACTTCTCCTGTGTCGGGTTTGCTGTCTTTGTTCTCACTCTGGAAGGCTTTGAACATCCCTCCGGCAAATTGCTGCAGCATCTGCTGTGTCTTTTCGTCGGCGCCGCGGGTGGCTGC
>JAIQFF010000161.1 GCA_020073395.1 Terriglobia bacterium | reverse complement strand
AATGGCGGTGTCATCCGCGCTCTGGATGATGTCTCTCTCGAGGTGGCGCCCGGCGAGTGGCTGGCCGTTATGGGCCCCTCGGGCTCCGGAAAGTCCACGCTGGTCAATCTCGTCGGCTGCCTTGATCGCCCCACCTCGGGTGAAATCTGGCTCGACGGCGAAGACGTGGCACGGATTTCCACTCAGGATTTGAACCGTGCCCGCGCGGAAAAAGTCGGCTTCATCTTCCAGCAGTTCCACCTGATTCCTTACCTCACCGCGCTCGAAAACGTAATGCTGGCCCAGTACTTTCACAGCATGACCGATGAGCAAGAGGCACTGGCCGCACTGGCCAATGTGGGTTTGAAGGACCGCTCCGGGCACCTGCCCGCCCACCTCTCCGGCGGGGAGCAGCAGCGGGTGTGTATCGCGCGTGCCCTGATCAACGATCCAAAAATTGTTCTGGCCGACGAGCCGACCGGCAATCTGGACGCGGTCAACGAAGAGATCGTCCTGCGCCTGCTGCGGGAACTGCATCGCCAGGGACGCACCATCGTGATGGTCACCCACGATCCCGTCGTGGCCCGCCTCGCCGACCGCCGCATCGAGTTGCACCACGGAAAGATTGCCGATCAGGAAGTATTCGCCATGGCCGACGAGGAGCAGTTCGACGAGGTCCTCGAAGAACTATGGGCAGTCGAGGAGCACGGAGAGATTGCCGAAATCGAGCGCATGGAAGTTCACGGCGCCCTGCCAGTAAGCATCGCGGTCGAGAAGATGACTGCCCTGGGCCTGCTTACGACCAAGCCGCATCCGCCCGAAAGCCACAATCACAAACCGTTCGTAAACCCGTGCCACGATGCGCTCAAGCCTGCAGGCGTGTCCACCGGTGACGGCAGCATGATCGTGGAATTCACTCCCCGCGGCCGCCTGCGCGCAGCCGACATCATCCGCCGACATCGCCTGGCCGAGCGCCTCTTCACCGACAGCCTCGCCCTCGACAGCGAATCAGAAATCGAACAGCAGGCCTGCAAGTTCGAGCACATCCTCTCGCCCGAAGCTACGGACAAAATTTGCACCTTCCTCGGTCACCCCCGCACCTGCCCCCACGGCGCGCCTATCCCCCCGGGACCTTGCTGCGAGCGAAATCTGGCAGCCCGAGAGCAGGGACGAGAGCACGATCAGGTTCAGGCGTCGCGCTTTAAGTAAACGTGTCTATCTTTGGACCGTGTCCCATTTGGAGATAGCGGGTGCCGGTTCTATCCGATCTTCTTCCACACCACATCCTCATTGTTCCGGCGATCAATCATGGCATCGACCTTGCCGCTATCAGCACGCCGGAATAAATGCGCTCATCCTAAATGCTGCCGCGGATTGTGTGCGCAAAAACTCGGCGCGCCCGTTATGATGTTTCTTCGCAAACATTCATGACCACCGCTCGACGACCCTGCATCGGCGTATTCGACTCCGGTTTTGGCGGACTGACGGTTCTCAAGGAACTGGTCGCGCTCGCCCCTGACGCCGACTACATCTACTTCGGCGACACCGCGCGCCTTCCCTACGGCTCGAAGTCGGCCGAGACCGTCGCCAAGTACGGTATCGGTGCGGCGCATTATCTCGAGCAACACGGCGCCCAGATGCTGGTGATCGCCTGTAACACCGCTACCGCTTTGGCCCTCGATCAAATTACCCAGGCTTCCAGCGTTCCCGTGGTGGGTGTCGTAGAACCCGGCGCCGCCCGCGCCACAGCGGCCAGTCAGACCCGCAAAGTGGTGGTCATCGGCACCGAGGCCACGGTGAGCAGCCATGCCTACGCCAAAGCTCTGCAGGCCCGCGGAATTCAGGCTACGGAGAAGGCCTGCCCTCTGTTTGTGCCGCTAGTCGAAGAGGGATGGGCCGACCACCCGGTCGCTGAACAGGTGGCCCGCATTTATCTCGACCAAGCTTTCGCCGGCGATTTCGAGTCCGCCGATGTCCTGGTGCTGGGGTGCACTCACTATCCCCTGCTCAAACCGCTGCTTCACCGCCTGGCGCCGGGCGGCGTGACCATTGTCGATTCGGCTGATTCCACGGCCCGCGTAGTCAGCCAGCTGCTCCGCAAAGGCCTGCCAAAACCTTCTGCTGAAAGCGAACGCCGGGGAATGCCTCGCCTGAAATTCTTCGTGACGGATTCAGTAGAAAAATTTCGCCGCTTGGGCGCGCAATTCTTGGGCACTCCCATCGAAGACGTCCAGCACGTAGAACTGAAAGAGTAGTGTCACCCTGAGCGGAGTAGCTGCTTCGATTCGCGAAGCAGCTATGCAGTCGAAGAGCCCCTGTAACTAGATTGGTGCCTGGGTTCAAGGGACTTTGCTGGTGTCAGAGAAAGGCTCGTGAACTGAACAGTCAGAGAGGGTATAGGGGCCCTTCGACTCGCCGCGATCGTCCGCCAGCGGACGATCCCAACTCGCTCAGGGTGACATGTTCGTTGTAGAACGTTTTTATGCTAGCGCAAAAACAAAAACGGCCGCGAAAATATCGCGGCCGCTTTTCCAGCAAAAAATAAACCTAGTACAACCGGAAGCTGACTTCCACGTTGATCTGCACTGCCACCGGCTTTCCGTCTTTCATGGCGGGCTCAAACTTCCAGGTCTTGACCGCTTCGACGGCCTTCTCGTCCAGCCCCAGGCCCAGGCTGCGGGCCACGCGAATGTCTCGCGGCCTGCCATCCGGTCCTACCACCAGCCAGAGCACGCAGGTCCCCTGATACTTCGCCTTGCGGGCTTCTTCCGAATACTCAGGATCGGGCTGATACACAACTCGCGGCGCGCTGACACCGCCGCCTACGCGGAACACTCCACCGCCGACGCCGCCACCACGTCCCTCACCCACGCCGGGACCGGTGCCAACGCCCACACCGCCACCTGAGCCTGACCCTATGCCACCGCCCGAACCGGTTCCATTCGATGGCGGACCCGAAGGCAAGTGCGACATCGGGTCACCCAGGTTGGGCAGATTGTTCATGGCCAGTTTCACCTGCGGTGGAACCACAACGGTAGGCTCAGCCGTCAGTTTTGGATTTTCGTTTCGCACCACCATCATCGGAGGAGTGATTTGCTCCATCGACTGCTTGGGCAATCTACCCTTGGGTGCCTGGAACTTGTCGCGATCGCCGCCGCCGCCACCACCGCCAGACAGCGTCTTCGAGGGCTGCAGTGGAGGAATGTCGTCCGGAGAGACCAGCGCAATTGACTCGTGCGGCTTCACAATCTGCTGCACCACTCTTCGACCCAGCAGGGTTAAGCCGATGATGGCGGCCACCGCCAGCAGGTGCACGATGGTCGAGCCCAGCACTCCGTTTTTCTTGTAATCGTAGAAGCCCCAAATGTCCTTGACCGGAACCGGCTTCGAAGTCAGTACCAGAGGAGGCAGCTTCTTGGGAAAGAAAAAGTCGTCCAGGTTCTCAAAAAGCGACTTCCACAGCGGCTCTTCCAGCGTGCTCTTCGAAAGCAGCAAGTTGAGTTCGGGTTCGCCTTCGCCGCGGGGTTTCATTTCGAGTGTTGGCATAGTTGACCCGACTTAGACTGCTTTACGCGGGACCCATCAATAACCTGTCTGCAGGGCTAATCTATCTTAAGCTTGATGATCACATTAGCTGCCAAGTTGCTTTCGGGGTGCCGAATACTTACTTCTCACCCTCGAAAGCGCAACTAAATCATCCTCGCGTCACGCTCCATCTAGTTTAGATGCCAGGTTGAGACAAACGTTACCCTTTCAAAATTGTACACGTTTCCCCTGCCTTTCTGACAGTGCTTTTACAGCTCCCGTTCACACCTCCGACCGGGTTCGGCCGCACCGATTCCAGACCTTCATCCGCAAGGTCAATGGACGTTCGTTCTCCCGCTCCCTATAATGAAAAAAATCAATCATTTGGGAGAAATCAACCGAGTGCCGCTGGAGCTGAAATCCACCATCAATCTGCCTAAGACCGACTTCCCCATGAAGGCCAACCTACCCCAAAATGAGCCTAAAGCCCTGGCTCGATGGCAGGAAATGGGGATCTATCGGCGCATTCGCGAGGCCAGGCAGGGGGCTCCGAGCTACATCCTGCACGACGGTCCGCCCTATGCTAATGGCCCCATTCACCTCGGCCACGCGCTGAACAAGTGCCTGAAAGATTTCATCGTCAAATCCAAGACGATGTCCGGATTTGACTCGCCTTACGTCCCGGGATGGGATTGTCACGGTCTGCCCATCGAGATCAAGGTTGATCAGCAGTTGGGCGGCAAGAAACTCCAGATGGAAAAACTGGAGGTCCGCGAAACGTGCAGAAAGTACGCGCAAAAATTTCTCGATCTGCAGCGCGAGCAGTTCAAACGCATCGGCATCTTCGGACGCTGGGAACAGCCCTACTCCACCATGACTCCGCAATATGAGTCGGTGGTGCTGGCCACCTTTTACGACTTCCTGGAAAGAGAGTTCGTCTACAAGGGCCTTCGCTCCGTGTACTGGTGTATCTATGACCGAACTGCCCTGGCCGAAGCCGAGGTGGAATACGAAAACCATACCAGCCCGGCGATCTGGGTAAAGTATGCCCTGGCCGAAGACCCGGCGCGGCTCGATCCCGCTCTCGCGGGGAAAAAAGTTTTCACCGTGATCTGGACCACCACGCCCTGGACGCTTCCCGCATCCATGGCCGTGGCTTTTCATCCCGACGCCGAGTATGTCGCGCTGGAGTCCGCTGGGGAGGTCTACATCGTTGCCCATCAACTGGTCGTTGAATTCGCGGCCAAGGTAGGACTGAAGGAGACGCGGATTCTCGCCCGCTTCCCCGGCAGGAAACTGGAGTACAGCAAGTTTGCGCACCCATTCCTCGACCGCACCGTACTCGGCGTGCTCGCCGATTACGTCACCATGGATCAAGGCACCGGAGTGGTGCATACCGCCCCTTCCCACGGTGCCGATGACTTCAATACCGGCGTGAAGTACAAGCTCGACTTGACCACCAACGTGGACGCCGCCGGCATCATGCGCAATGGTCTGCCCGAATACGATGGCAAGAAGGTTTTCGACGCCAACGAGCCTATCCTGGAACTGCTGAAAAAGCGTGCCGTGCTGATGCACTCCGAGAAGCTAGAGCACTCGTACCCGCATTGCTGGCGCTGCCACAACCCCATCATCTTTCGCGCCACCGAGCAATGGTTCATCTCCATGGAAACGCCGATGCAGGGCGGGACGCTGCGCAGCCGCACCCTGGACGAAATCAAGAAAGTGAAATGGGACCCGGCCTGGGGCGAAGAACGCATCTCAAACATGATCGCCACTCGCCCCGACTGGTGCATCTCCCGCCAGCGTATCTGGGGCGTGCCTATCGCCGTGTTTCTGTGCCAGGGTTGTGGCAAGCCTTTGAACGATCCCGCCCTGAACCGCAAAGTGATCGAACTGTTCGCTCGCAGCGGCGCCGACGCCTGGTACACGCCTCAGGCCGACGCGCTGGTCCCCGCGGGAACCAAATGCGCGAAGTGCGGCAACACGAAGTTCTCGAAAGAAACTGACATTCTCGACGTGTGGTTTGAGTCCGGCTGCAGCCACGCCGCAGTGCTCGGCCACGAACCCGGCTTGCCCTGGCCCGCCGATCTCTACCTCGAAGGCGGAGACCAGCACCGTGGATGGTTCCATTCCTCCCTGCTGTGTGCCGTCGGCACCCGCAACCAGGCTCCCTATCGCGCGGTGGCTACCAATGGCTGGACCCTCGACGAACAGGGCCGCGCCCTGTCTAAGTCCCGCGGCAACGACGTGGATCCCGTGGACATCGCGAACCGCATGGGCGGCGAGATCGTGCGTCTCTGGGTGGCGTCCGTCGATTTCCGCGAAGACGTCGTCGGCTCCGAACAACTGATGCAACGCGTCGCCGAAAGCTATCGCAAGATCCGCAACAGCCTGTTCCGTTACGTCCTGAGCAACCTCTACGATTTTGATCCGCAAAAGAACGCGGTCACATTCGATGAGATGGACATTCTCGATCAGTACATGCTGCGCCAGACGGTGGCCATGGCGGCGGACGTGACCCGCTGGTACGACGAATTCGCCTTTCACAAGATCTATCACCGCATAAATGACTTCTGCGTGGTGGAGTTGAGCGCCTTTTACTTCGATGTACTGAAGGACCGCCTCTACACCTCCGCCCCGAACTCACGCGCCCGGCGGGCCGCGCAGACTGCCATCTGGCGCATTGGCGAGGCCCTGGTGCGCCTGCTTGCGCCCATCACCAGCTTCACCTGCGACGAAGTGTGGCAGTACCTGCCTGCCCTGCCCGATCGTCCGGCCAGCGTGCATCTGGCAACCTTCCCCGGCGCATCTGACATTCTGGGCGGTTCGATTCCCCCAGATGACCCCAGGCAACGCGAAGACTGGAGCACGCTGCTGGCGGTCCGCACCGAGGTATTGAAAGCGCTCGAAGAGGCCCGGCAAAGTAAGCTGATCGGCGGCGCCAACCTTGAAGCACAAGTCACGGTGACAGCGTCCGAGCCGGTGTTCTCGGTCTTGTCGCGCTATCAGGACCGCCTGCGCTATCTGTTCATTGTGTCGGCGGTCACGCTGGTACAGGGCAAGTCAGGAAACGGGACCAGCGGGGTCAGCATCCAGGTAAGCAAGGCGGACGGCAAGAAGTGCGAGCGCTGCTGGAATTACTCCATCCACGTGGGCGAGGACAGCGTCTATCCTACGGTGTGTGAGCGCTGCAGTGCGGTGTTGAAACAGATCGGCGGCTGAACGCAGTTCCGGCCGGCCGCAGCCAACTTTGCCGCTCATGTTTGAAGAATTCGAATGACGACTCATACCACACGCAGCTTCCACTTCCTGATTGCCGTCATGGTGATCGTCCTCGACCGGGCGGCAAAGTGGGCGGTCGTGAAGAACATTTCCTTGCACGACACCATTCAGGTGATCCCCGGATTCTTCCGCCTCACGCATGTGGAGAATCGCGGCGCCGCCTTCGGCATTTTCGCCGACTCGCCTTCGGAATGGAAGATTGCGGCCCTGGTCACGTTCTCGATCGTGGCCCTGGCCATCGTTTCGGTTCTGCTCTGGCGCAACAGCCACTCCATGCACACCACGGGAATTGGGTTGGCGTTGATACTCGGGGGCGCGGTGGGCAATCTCTGGGACCGCTTGCTGAGCGGCCGGGTGGTAGATTTCCTGTTGTTTTATGTCGGCCAATACCAGTGGCCGGCGTTCAACGTGGCCGACAGCGCGATTGTGGTTGGCGCCGGTCTGCTGGTAGTCGAGATTCTCTTCGGGAAATCTTCGTCCACCGCAAATCGGCCTGAAAAAGCTTAACCGCAAAGGTCGCAAAGAAATGCCGCAAAGGTCGCCAGGAAATTCTTAGCGTCTTTTGCGGCAGTTCCTTTGCGCTCTCTGCGGTTTAAGTATTCCCTGTAAGCTACGCCGATTTCCTCTCCGCCATCTGAGCGTAGAATGCCGCGGCGCCCTTTTCCATTTCCTGCTCCGTCAGATCGGCCACGTGCGTGGCTACGGTCCAGGCGTGGCCGAAGGGATCCACGAAGTGGCCCATGCGGTCACCCCAGAACATGTCATTCACACCACCCATGGCTTTGCCGCCGGCGTCCACTGCCCGTTTGAAGACCTCGTCCACGTTCGGCACGTAAAGATAAAGGCCCCCGGTATACGCCCCCGCGGATTGAGGCGACTTGCCCCCCATGCCGGGGATTTCATCCGACAGGAAGATGATCGAATCGCCGATTTTTATTTCAGCATGCATGATTCTTCCGTCCGGACCCGGCATCTGCATGCGTTCCTCGGCGCCGAATGCTTTCTTGTAGTATTCGATGGCCTTGGCAGCGTCATGAACGACTAGGGACGGGGTTGCGGTATGGAAGCCTTCAGGAACTGGTTTAACATTAGCTGGCATTAGATTGTCTCCTTTGCATTTGTTACATCAGAAGGAATAAAGAACTAGGCTGTAGTATTCGCACTCCGGTCATCTTAATCCTTGCCTGCCTGTGCGGAATAACAAAAGATTGTAAAAAGTCGTAACCGGCGGGCTGGGGAACCTGGGGCGAGGAAATGGCTCGTCAACGAATTAAGATCTGAGCTGCGAGCGATAGAGGCTCTCCGAAACGCCACCGCTAAGTAAGGCTGGCCTCAAGTTAGCGTTTAACCTCTGGTCTGGATCAAGCCAGCCTGCCTGTGTTAGGTAGGTCAGTCACATATAACCACGTAGTGATCCGCACGATAACGGCAGCAATCCCCTCCGAAATAAGAGCCAGCGCCAGGCACGTACCGATCGCCAATGCACTCTCAAGGGCCAGCCTGCCAAGGGCGAGCCGATCAGAGCACCGAGCTGCCATTTCACCTTCTTCACGCCCGGCAGACCGGCGAAGGAATGCGATCTGCCGGGCGCAAGAGTTTAGGCTGCCTTGCGCGCTTGTTGGACCGACCTCAGAAATTTCAGTAGGTCGGTGTTGACCTCATCCTGGTGCGTGGCGGTGAGGCCGTGCGGCCTGCCCGGATAGTAAATTTCCTGCGCTCCTTTGATGAGCTTGGCCGATTTCTTCGCTGAATCTTTAATAGGCACAACCTGGTCGTCCTCACCGTGCATGACCAACGTGGGCACGTCGAACTTCTTGAGGTCCTCGGTGAAGTCGGTCTCGGAGAATGCCTTGATACTGTCGTAGCTATTCTTAAGACCGGCCTGCATGCTCCATAGCCAAAACTGGTCGAGCATTCCCTGCGAGACCTTCGCACCCGGCCGATTCGCGCCATAGAACATTACGGCAAAGTCTTTGTAGAACTGTGAACGATCTTTGGCAAGGCCGCTTCGCAATCCGTCGAACACTTCGATCGGGATCCCTTCCGGGTTGGAAGCAGACTTCAGCAGGATCGGGGGCACGGCTGCGATCAGCACGGCCGCGGCTACCCTCTTTGTGCCGTGACGGCCGATATAGCGCGCAACCTCGCCGCCGCCAGTGGAGTGACCTACTAGAGTGACATCCTTGAGATCCAGTGCCTCAATGACCGCTGCCAGATCGTCGGCGTAGCCATTCATGTCGTTGCCGGACGAGGCTTGGCTGGACCGGCCATGACCACGCCGGTCGTGTGCGACCACGCGGAACCCATCCTGGGCGAGAAAAAGCATTTGTCCGTCCCATGCATCCGAATTCAGTGGCCATCCGTGCGAAAACGTGACGGCTGGGCCCTTGCCCCAGTCTTTGTAGTAGATTGTCGTGCCATCTTTCACCGTAATTGTGCTCATACGAATTTTCTCCTTGAGCTTGTGCGAGCAGAGCCGCTCGCAGTTTGATGTTTTAGTTGGCGGGCACCAATATTGGAGCGCCCTTGTCCTTCACGAAGAACACGACGAATTTTGCCGGTTTGGTTTGGCTTGCGTTTCGTCCAACGACGTGGACGTCATCCGGACCTTCGTAGAAGGTCTGGCCAGGTGTCAAAGTCACTTCTTTTCCGCCCCGCACCTGCATCACGATCGAGCCTTCCAGCACATAAATGAACCCATAAGCATTGTGACGGTGGATGGGGTCCGCACTGCCGGGCGGATATTCCACCGTGATCATCAAGCCTTCTTTGCCAGGAAACTTTGTCAGGTCTTTCGACATGAGCTGCGTTACCTTCGCCTCCTGTGCTATCAGCGTACCGGAGACGAGACACGCCAGCGCCAGGATCACTCTTGTGAACGTCATAACTCGACCTTTCGTTTGACCGGTGCCATTTCAATGCGACGTGTGTATTGGTCGTCTTCGCTTTTATGCCCGTACTTATTTCACTCCTGCCAATCGGCATAGACTTCCAGATTCCTTTTCGCGTTGTAGAGGATGAAGGCGGATGATCGTCTTTCCCTTGGTCCGCTCGGTCCGGTTGAAAGCCGCAACCGCATCCTCGAGGGCAGCCACGTTGCCGATGTTTGTCCGCAGCCGACCAACCCGGACCCGCTGGACGAGCTCACTCAATTGGGCGCAATCTGGTATGACGACGAAGTCGACAGTCAGGCCGCCAGAGGGCCGCGCCTCGGTCGGGCCGGTGACGGTCACCAGCGTTCCTCCTGCTCGAATCACGCCCGCAGACCGCTTCGCGATGTCGCCGCCGAGGACATCGAAAACCAGATCGACCTCGCCGACGTCTTCCAGGGCGTCGTTATCGAGGTCGACGAACTCCTGTGCGCCGAAGTCGAGAGCCGTCTGACGGGCGGCAGCGCGCCCGGTGCCGATGACGTACGCGCCGGCCTCACGTGCGAGCTGGCTCGCCATCGAACCGACTACGCCGGCCGCACCGTGTACGAGAACGCTCTGCCCCGCGTGAAGGCGGCCGTGCTCGAACAGCCCCTGCCACGCGGTCAGGCCCGGCATCACGAGGGCCGCGCCCACCGTGAAATCAACGTCGCCCGGCAGCGGTGTGAGGTTGCGTGCCTCGACGGCCACATACTCCGCCAGCGTGCCGTCGCGATACCAGTCCGTGAGGCCGAACACCCGCTGTCCAATCGACAGCCCCGTCGTGCCATAGCCGAGAGCGGTGACCACTCCGGCCAGTTCGTGTCCAGGGATTGAAGGTGTCCGGTCACGGCCGACCCGATCGGTCCAGGTCGAGGGCCACGTCAGCTCATCCCCGGTGAATCCCGACGCATGAATCTGAACAACTACGTCGTTTATCGCCGCCTGCGGCTCGGGCCGCTCCACCAGCTTCACCCCGGCCGTTCCCGCCGCCTGATCCGTCACCACAATCGCCTTCATCGGTCACCTCCCAGCATATAAACAAACGCATGTGCATTGTGGCGATGTATTAGGTCCGAACTGCCGGGCGGATATTCCACCGTGATCATCAAGCCTTCTTTGCCAGGAAACTTTGTCAGGTCTTTCGACAGCAGTTCCGTTACCTTAGCCTCCTGTGCGACCAGCGTGCCGGAGACGAGACACGCCAGCGCCAGGATCACTTTTGTGAACGTCGTAACTCGACCTTTCGTCTGACCGGTGGTGCACGCTGGTGATATCAGCTCGCTTTTTTCTGACTCTCTTTCTCTTTAGTCACCACTGCGACGCCTGCGGGCTGAGCATGCGTGCTCGGAATTTGTGCCGCGGGCTGAGTCAGCCAGGTTTCGAAACGAGTCTCGCCGAGTCGCGCATTATTGCCCGGAAGCAGTGTTCTCTCGCTGAGTTTCGCCCCGGCGTAAAGCGCATTTGGGTCGGCGATAACCTCGCGGGAGTCTTTTAGCGAGGCCAGGCGCCGCCGGACCAGTTCATCCACCCGAAACTGTTCCGGGCCTCCAATTTCGACGATGCCGATTACCGGCTGACCGACTGCGACCCTGCCTACGCCACTCGCGACATCGTCGGCAGCCATCGGCTGGAAAAGCACAGGCGGCAAATGCACCTTGCCGCCGACCATGGAAATGTCCGCCAGGCCCTTAAGGAACTCGAAAAACTGCGTCGCATGCACGATCGTGTAAGGAATCGGTGAGCCTTTGATCAATTTCTCCTGAGCGATCTTCGCCCGGAAGTAACCGCTTTCGGATAGTTGCTCGGTTCCCACAACGGATAACGCAACGTGATGTCTTACCCCTGCAGCCGCTTCGTAGGTAAGGAGGTTACGGGTCGATGTCTCGAAGAACTTCAGCACTGCTGCGTCCTCCCAGTCGGGAGAGTTTGATACGTCAACGACTACCG
>JAIQFF010000010.1 GCA_020073395.1 Terriglobia bacterium | reverse complement strand
TGAGGTCCGAGGTCTGACGTCCGTATATTGACATCTGTCGATTCGGGGTTTATTGCTTGCGGATGAGTCATTCGGAGCAGGAACTGGATCGTATTCTGCATGCTATCGCTGACCCGACCCGACGGCGGATTTTGCGTGCACTTAAGGAACAGGGGGGATGTTCGATTGGCAAGGACGTGGGGTTGTGCGCTTCGGATATTGAGCAGCGCATTCACCTGTCACAGCCTACGATTTCTCATCATATGGCGATCCTGACCAAGGCCGGGGTGGTCGAGGCCAAGAAGCTTGGGCTCTGGGTTTGGTATCGGCGGAATGAAGCGGCGTTGCGGACGTTTGGACGGTCGCTGCGGAAAGGTCTTTGAGGTTTGTAGCGCCGGCGCTACACAAACAGTGACACGAGCGAGGACGCTCGCGTCTACATTTTTAGCCGGCTACGGCGGCTTGGGTTTTTTGCAGCAGGCGGCGGGCCTGCGAAATCAGGTCGCCGACCTCGAAGGGTTTCACCAGGTAGGGGATGTTGTTGTCGTGCAGGAAGGAGCGGATTTCGGGCTCCAGGACACTGGAGAACGTGAACATTAGGTGTTTTTCCAGGCCCGGGCGATTTTCTGCGATCCATCGGTAAACATCGGGGGTGTTCCATCCATTGGCCATCTTGCCGTCGATGATCATGGCGTCGAACGATTCCTGCAGCAGTCGGGCCTTCACTTCGTCGCCGTTCATCAGGGTTACGACTTTGGCTCCGGCGCCGGCCAGGACATCGCGCTCGAATTCGAGGACAGCCTCTTCGTCTTCGACGAGGAGGACGCTGCCCTCGATGACGGACTTTCGCGAAGAAGGAGACAAGACGGGTTCGGGAGCGCCGGCGCGGTCGTTAGCAGGGAGACGCACTTCGATGATGGCCCCGCCATCTTCCCGGTTGCGCGCGGAAATGTCTCCTCCGTGTTCCTTGATGATGCCGTAACAGATGCTGAGGCCGAGCCCAGTGCCTTTGCCTACACTCTTGGTAGTGTAGAAAGGATCGAAGATGCGGTTCGGCTCCTTGATGCCGGGACCGGAATCCTGAAATTCAGTGACTACAGTTCCCTCCTGCGCGTAAACCCGAACCTTGAGAGTGCCGACGCGGCCTGATTCCAGCATGGCGTCCACGCCGTTATTGATGATGTTGAGAAAAACCTGCTCAAGCTGGTGAGGGTCGGCGGTGACCGGCGGAATTTCGGCCTCGATCTCGCGCTCCACCTTGATGTCGTTCACCTTGAGGTCGTAGTCGCGCAGGGCCAGGGTTTCGTCCAGCACCTTGCAAATGTCGACCTGCTCTTTTTGGGGCTTGCGCTGGCGGGCGAAGGACAGCAGGTTCTGCACTACCCGGTGAGTGCGCTGGGCCTGCTTGAAGAGCTTGCTGACGAAGTCGGCCGCACGTTCTCCCAGGCCTTCACTTTCGAGCAACTGAGCGTAGCCGAGAATGGCGGTCAGCGGGTTGTTGAGTTCATGCGCGACGCCGGCGATCAGCTGTCCTACTGCCGACATCTTTTCGCTTTGCAGCAATTGTTCCTGGGCGCGGCGTAAGTCTTCATAGGCGCGGCAGGTTTCCTCGTAGAGGCGGACCTTCTCAATGGTGGTGGATAGTTGCCGGCCAATGGCAACCAGCAGGCTTTCGTCGTTGCTGGTGTACTCGCGGCTCTCGCGGCTGCTGATGCCCATGATGCCGATGGGTATGTCTTTTCCCCACAGTAACACCCAGATCCAGGAGGCCAGACCGTCGGCGCGAATGAATTCCGCCACCTGGGATGGGAGATGCGGCAAGTAGTCGGTGGTGATGACTTCGGTGCGGGAGCGGGTGACCAACTCGCCAAAGCCTTCGGTGAACTTGACTTCGGAGAGGCGGGCGCGTTCGGCACTACGCTGGCCCCATCCGGCGCGGCGGCGGAATGTGGTTTCGTCCAGATCGCAGAGATAGATGGAACCGGTTTCGGCGCCAAGCAGCGTGATCACCTGGCGGAGCGTGAGGTTGAGAATTTCGTCCAGGTCGAAGGATTGGGTGGCGATGACCGCCATGGCATTCAAGGCGTTGAGTTCGCGGTTGCGGCGGCGGATTTCGTCTTCGGCGCGCTTCTTTTCCGTCATATCGAGCAGGAAGCCCTGGTAGCGCTCGATCTTGCCTTCCGCGTTACGGGTGGCGAAACTGCTCTCCATGGCGGTGAGCAGGGTGCCGTCCTTGCGGCGCAGGGTGACTTCAAAGTTGCGGACGTAGTTGTGCAGTTCCACTTCGCGCCGGAACACTTGACGCTGTTCGTGGGAGGCGTAAAGCTCGGCGTCCACGTTCAGGGCCAACACTTCTTCGCGGCTGCCGTGTCCCAGCATGCGAATGAAGGCGTCATTGCAATCGAGCAGTTTGCCCTCCGGGGTGGCCACGAAAACGCCTTCCTGCACCTGTTCGAAGAGCAGGCGGTATTTCTCTTCGGCGATGCGCCGGTCGGTGGTGTCGCGCACAACGTGAATGGTGCCTTTCTGCTTGCTTCCCTGCTCCACGTACGAAGACGTTGAAACCATGGAGAAGCCACCAAAGCCGGGATCGGGCCCTTCGTGAAAGCCCTCCTCGGGATGTCCACAGTAGGGACAGCCTTTCCACTGCCCGCGATTGTGGGGGAGCACGGCTTCGCAAAGCTGGCCCACGACGTCGGCAGGCGCCTGGTTGAGACGTTCCAGCAGCGCGTGGTTGGCCTTCATTACGCGAAATTCAGAGTCGTGCAGCAGGACCAGGTCATGGATGGAGTCGAAGGTGTTGGTCCACTGGCGATGGGAGCGCAAAATCTGCTCCACCAGGCGCAGGTTTTCGACCGCCAGACCCAACTGATGGGCCGTGGTAACGAGAAATTCCATTTCGTCGGGAGAGTAGTGGAGGCGGTGAGCGCCGCCCAGAGCCAGGGTCCCGATGACTGACTTCTTGCCCAGCACCGGCACCATCACAACATGATGAAATCCTTCCTGCTTGAGATAGGGGCGGACGGTTTCGGAGGCGGCGGAGGTCACCAGCACCACCGGCACGGTGCCGCCGAGGGTGCGTTCAAAGTCGTCGTCCAGGGGGACGGATAGGCGGTCCTGGAGGAAGCCATTGGAAAGCCCGATCTGCTGGGCAATCACCATGCGATCGGCTTCGAGCAAGCGGAACCAGGCTGCCTTGGCACGCATGAGCCCTTTGAGTTCTTCGAGGGCAGTGGCCATGATGGGCCCATGCTGTTGTGCACGAGTGATGCTGGTCGTGAGCGCGTTCACTACGCCCAAACGGCGCATATGCAACTTGTAGTCATCGAAAACCAGGAGCAGCATGCTCAGCCCGGCAAGCAGGCTTACCATCAGGTTGGACCCGGCCGGCAGGCGTGAAGTGATGGGGGCCCATTGGAGATGCAGGCACAGCATGCTGATACTGAGCAGCCACGGGCCTATTTCCCAGCGCGCCCAGCGGTACCGAATCAACCGGTAGGCAGCGGTTACGGCGACGATACGGTAGGCCACTTCCAGGGCCACGCGCAGGGTGATCGACTGCGGCCAGAGCCAGATGCGCCCCACGGCAAAGCCCATGACCGTCAACGTGATCAGCATCAGGGGCAGGAGCAACCCACGGGCATGGGTATAGACGAAGATGGCCGCGGCGAAGAGGCAGACCGCCAGGACAAACTCGGCTTGTGAGATCGCGATCAGGTAGGCCGGGACCGGTCCGGCAGCATGTTCCGCAAGGGTCCAGCGAGAGACGAAGTAGGCCAGCCAGCCCAGAGTCCAGATCAGCAGATAGCGCTCGCGAAACGCGCGGAAAACCAGCAGGCTGGCGGCCAGCAGGAGCAGGGCCGCCGACTCCTGTGACGTCAGACCGGGGACAGTAATGTCCCTCACCGCAAGCCAGGTAGAGAAGCTCAATAGATTCATCGCAACCAGGGGGGTAAGCGCTCACTCCCTTAATAGCACGATTCCCCGAATGGCCAATGGGCTTTCCCTGACCTTCTGGTTACTTTCGGAATCTCGGAACTACGGTAGAATTGGCCGTAGTCTAATAGAAAATCATGCCAGTTGATCGCATCCTGGTTGTTGACGACGAGGAGACCATCCGCGAGATTGTCTCTTCCATGCTGACGACCGCGGGCTACAAGTGCCGGCAAGCGGGTTCCGGGATGGAAGCGCTGGCGTTGCTCGAATCCGGTGAGGATTTCGAGCTCATGCTGTCCGACCTGATGATGGCGAACCTGGACGGCATCGGTCTTCTGGAAAGAACCAAAGAACGTTTTCCCGAAATGCCGGTAGTGATGGTCACGGCGGTGCACGATATTTCGGTTGCACTGGCTGCGATCCGCAATGGCGCGTATGACTACCTGCTGAAGCCCTTCGAACGCGAACAGCTTTTGGCTACCGTCCGCCGGGCGCTGGAGAATCGCCGTTTGAAGCTGGAGAATCGCGCCTACCAGACCAGTCTGGAATCGCTGGTAGCGGCCCGCACGGAACAACTGAAGAAGACCCTGGCTGATCTGGAGCGTTCCTACGACATCACTCTCGAAGCCCTGGGTGGCGCCCTCGATTTAAAAGATGCGGAGACTGAAGGCCACTCCCGCCGCGTCACCGCGTTCACCATTGCCATCGCCCGGGCCATGGGCCTGCCCAAGAGTCAGATTGACGTGATCGCTCGGGGAGCGTTTTTGCACGATATCGGTAAGATGGCGATTCCGGATAAGATCCTGACCAAGCCCGGAGCCCTGACTCCGGACGAGATCACCATCATGCGGGAGCACTGTTACCACGGCTACCAGATCCTGAGCCGGATCCCGTTTCTGACGGAGGCAGCCGAGATCGTCTATTCCCATCAGGAGCGCTTCGACGGGACCGGGTACCCTCGCGGCCTAAAAGGCGACCAGATTCCTTTGGGGGCCCGCATGTTCTCGGTGGCGGACACGCTGGATGCCATCACTTCGGATCGCCCGTATCGTCCCGCCCAGTCCCTGCAGGCGGCGCGGGAAGAAATCGAACGCTGGTCGGGGCGGCAATTCGATCCGCAGGTGGTCAAGGTTTTTCTCACCATGCCGGAGAATATCTGGGGAGATCTGCGGCGACAGATTGGGGCACAGAGCGACCGCTTCGCTTACTCCACCAGCGCCAAGGGCTCTATCTAGATTCGCAGTCTCCGTTGAATCCCAAAGTAAAGCTCTTAACCGCAAAGAACGCCAAGAGAAACACCCGCCTTTAAGGTTGCGTTCATTCAACTCGTCAGCTGCAGCGCAGGCAGCAATTCGGTTGCGGCCTACATCCAACCAAGCTGGCAGGTCGTTCATTGCGACGTGGGGGTTTCGCTTATGGCAGGGCTTCGTTCGTTGTGGTGTTTGACTTTGGCTCTGACAACTCTGCCGCTGCTCGGCCAGGAGGAGAAATCCCCCGCTCCTCCTCACGCCATTCCTTACGGAACCACGTTTCTGATCCGTCTCGAGGACAAGCTCGATGTCAGCAGGATCCAGCCAGGGAAACGGTTCAAGGCCAAACTGGCGGAAGATCTGATGGGGCCGGATGAAAGCGTGATTCTGCACGGCAGCAGGATCAGAGGACATGTGAGCGACGTAGGCAATGGGTTTCATCCCCGTCTGCTGCTGAGCTTTGACGAGATTGAAACCCAACGCGGATGGGCGCCGCTGATGGCAACAATCATCGATGTTCCGGGCGAGCACGGCTTGACCACGCGGGGCGAAGGCGAAATTGAACGGCAGGGACAAGGCGGGGGCGCGCATCGCGATCCGGATTCTGATGGGATAGGTTCGAAGGCCGGAGCGGCCGCAGGCGTGGTACAGGCCATATTCGGCGACCACAGACTGCAACTGCAAAAGGGCACCATGCTCGAAGTGCGGCTGGACCGTCCCCTGCAAGTCCCGTGGCACTGAGATGGGTTGTGTGTGGGTCGGACACTCCTGTCCGACCCACACACATATAGAGGTGCTGTGGCATCATGTACTCCTGGTCAGGAGAGAATTTTATGAGAGCTACGATTGCGCTACTGATTGCACTGCTCGCATCCACCGTCGTTCTGAGCCAGGACCGTCCTACTATCGCCGCACAGCCCAACAGCATCTTCGTCGGCGCGGACGGGAAGTTTGAGGCAAATCCCGATACCGCCGTAATGCAATTCAATATCTCGGCACAGGAAGGGACCTCGCGCGAGGCTTATGACCGCGCCTCCAAAGCAGCAGAGCAGGTGCGGCAGATTCTGCGTTCCAACGGGATCGAGCCCAAGGCGGCGGAGATTGGCTACTTTTCCTTGCAACCCGTTTATGACTACAAAACGGCGAAGCGAAAGCTGGTGGGATATCAGGTGAACGCAAATGTTTCGCTGAAGCTGAAGGATTTTTCCAAGGTGGCGCCCATCGTGCAGCAACTGGCCGATACCGACGTCACGGAAAATCAGTCACTGAACTACACCCTGGAGGACATGGACGCGGCCAAGACCAAGGCTGTCGAGGATGCCTACCGGCGGGCCCGCGAGTCGGCGGCGGCACTGGCTCGGAGCGCGGGGCGCACGCTGGGGGAACTGTCTTATGCGTCGGTGGACACGTTTGAGAACGTGCGTCCCATGCCCATGGCACGGACGATGATGAAAATGAACGTGGCGGGGGCAGCTGCTGCGCCTACGGAAGAGTTCACTCCTCAGACTATTTCGGTGACGGCGCATGTGAATGCGTTGTTTAATTTGAAGTGAGTGGGGTGCGGCGAGGAACGGCTAGAGGCTTTAACCAGAACGGGCACGAAGATACACTACGGATTTGTTTGGTGATCCTTCGTGTGGTTCGTGTGGTTGGGGGCTCCTCAGAACAACGAAAGTCAAAAGCAGCGGGCAGGAGTGCCCGCTCCACACAACAAAGCAAAAACTTTATTTGGGGATGCGGGTGGCGTCCAGGGGGACTTCGCGCTGGATGACCATTTCCAGGGTGGTGCCCGCCTCCAATCGCACGTCATTGCCGCGGCTGAGGAGTCCGATGGCGGTGCCGATTCCGCCACCGATTCCGGCTCCGATCAGACCACCCTTCACGCCGTTGCTGAGGCCGCCAATGACCGCGCCGGTTCCGGCGGCGGTGGCTACCGTTTTGGCCTTCTCGCCGGTCTGGCTGTCCTGGCGGATGGTGCCTTCTTCGTCTTTGATCGAGGTCTTTTCAGCTCCGGGGACGTTCTCGACCGCGCCGGGCAGCACCAGGGTGTAACCGCTGGGATAGATGAGAGTGCTGAAGTGCATGAGGACTTCGGCGCGGCCCTTGATATGACCGCCGCGCTTGACGCTGCTGATGCGGCCCTGCACATACGTGCCGGCGGGAACCACGATGCGATCGTTGATTACGACCGGAAAGGTGGTGACGGCATAGACGGCATCGCCTTCGCGCGCGTTCTTAGTAGAAATGGATTGCTTGAGCGCCAGTGGGACCTTGGTGCCGGAAGGAATCGTAAGCTGGGCGGCGTCATTGGTGGAGGCCACGGGCGGATCTGGTCGAGCCGCGGGACTTGCCTGGGCCGCGGCTAGACCGCTCGCCAGGAACATCACAACAGCGATTCCCATCATGCTTGTTCGCATCGAGAACTCCCCAAAGCACAGACTAGACGAAGCAGCGTCAACGTGGCCCGATATAACGTACGATGCAAGTTGGGGAGCGAAAGTTTGTCGGAATCTTCGTCCGCGCCGCTGCCTACACGCTGGCAGACCGCTGATTCTCCCGGACGTTTCCCATGAACTGGGACTGCAGACGCTGGGCACAGAGCTCGCCGCACACGTGGAGGGTGCCTTCGCGGGCGGCAATCTCGTCATCCCAGGGGCAAAGGTAGAGCACTGGCCGGTTAAATTCGGCAAACGAAGCCCACATCAGCCACCAGTGGTCGGTAATGCCCTTGAGCGTCCCGCAATTGGGCCCGGCACAGCGGTACATCAAATTTGCGGTGGGTGCAGGTTTGCCAGCTTTCATCCTCGACTCCCCGGGGTGAACGAATCGGTCAACAGATATTCTAGCGGAAGTGAGGCACGACGGCGGGACTTGAGCTACTTGTAAATGAGGTACTTCTGGCGCACCTGGAGGAATTTTTCCAGGGGCTCCCGCCAGTCATCCGCGATACGGCGGGGATCCTGGCCGGCGGCGATGGCGTCGTACACCGACTGGTTGTTCACCAGTTCGATCAGGCGCTCCATGTGATATTGCTCGGGATACAGTTTGTGCAGCGCGGAAGCCAGCTCAATCCCCAGCTCAGCGGCGTCGAAAGCGTTGCGGTCAATCAGGAAAATGTTGACGCCCTGGCATTTCTGGTCGGCATGGATACTGGCGTTTGGAGTGAATGTTACGGGGACAAAACGCACGCCGGAGATGTTCCTGGCATTCAGATATTGGGATAGTTCAACGGCCTTGATCCAGGGCGCGCCCAGCAATTCGAAGGGTGTGTCGGTGCCGCGGCCCACCGAAACGTTGGTGCCTTCGACCAGGCCCACGCCGGGGTACAGCGTGGCTTCGGTGAGGCTGCGCATGTTGGGTGAAGGATTGATCCAAGGCAGGGCGGTGGAATCGTACCAGTCGCCGCGCGTCCATCCTTCCATGGGTATCACCACCAGCCTGGCGTTGATGTTGCGCTCGGTATTGAACATTTTTGCCAGCTCGCCCATGGTCATGCCATGACGGACCGGGACAGGAAAGTAGTTTGCGAAGCTTTCGTGACCGGGATCAGGGATGGCGCCCTGCACGAAGGAGCCGGTGACCGGGTTGGGGCGGTCAAGGACAATCATCTCGATACTCGCCTTGGCCGCGGCTTCGAGAAAATATCCCAGGGTGGTTTCGTAGGTATAAAAGCGGCTGCCGACATCCTGCACGTCGAAGACGACCGCATCCAGAGTTTTCAGAGTGTCCACTGACGGCCTGCGTTCGGCATCCTTCGCCCCATAAACGTTGTAGATGGGAATACCGGTGGCGGCGTCCTTCGAATTGGCGATGTCGGTCGTGTCCAGGGTGCCGGTCACGCCGTGCTCGGGACTAAAGATGGCATCGAGCGAGATGCCAGGGGCCTGCGCGAGGACATCAATGGTGCGGCGTCCCTGCGAGTCCAGGCCGGTCTGGTTGGTGAGCAGTCCGATTTTCTTTTTGCCATCAGCAGCGCGAACGAAATCGAAGTTGTGGGCCTCGAGCACGTCGATTCCGTTCTGCACCGTTCCGTTGCGGGTGGCTATGCGGCGGGCCGCGGTCTGGGCCTCGTTGTATCCGGTGATGCTTTTCCAGCGCAGTTCATCTTTCTCGCTGACGGTCAGGGGAAGGGCGGCGGCCACCGCGGTGGCAACCTTGGAGCGGAGGGCCACCACGCTTCCCTGTCCGCGAGGATGGACGGAGTTGGTCAGCAGGATGATGTAAGTTTGGGTCGTCGGATCGATCCAGATCGATGTGCCGGTGAATCCGGTGTGGCCGAACGATCCGACGGGGAGAAGATCACCGCGATTACTTGAAAATGGCGAGTCGATGTCCCAGCCGAAGCCTCGCAGTTCCTGCGCGGTGGGCGGTTGCTGCGGCGTGGTCATCTTCTCGACCGCGTTCCCAGCCAGAACCGGGCTGCCCTGCAACAGGGCGCGGGCAAATTTCGAAAGATCGTCGGCAGTGGAGAACAAGCCGGCATGTCCGGCCACGCCACCCATGCGGCGCGCCCTGGGATCATGCACCACCCCCTGCAGCATTTTGCCTTGCTCGTCGTATTCGGTGGGGGCGATCTTCGGCCGCCAGGCCGCGGGCGGCAGGAAGCGAGTGTGCGCCATGTGCAAGGGGCGGAAGATTTTCCGGGCGCAGTAATCATCCAGTGTGGCTCCCGTTACGCGTTCAACCAGCGCGCCCAGCGTAATAAAATTTGTGTCACTGTAGATGAACCTGGAACCGGGCGGGTAACCGGGGGTCTCGGCGTAGGCCAGACGGAGACCGGCATCCCGGCCCTCCCAGGGCGGATCCAAATCGAAGTCTCCGCGCAGGCCGGAGTAGTGAGTCAGCAGGTTGCGGACGGTGACGTCGTCCTTGCCATTCTGAGCAAATTCCGGAATGTACTTTGCCACCGGATCGTTCAGCCGGACTTCACCCTTTTGCACCAGTTGCATCACGGCTGTAGTAGTGGCGATCACTTTGGTGAGCGATGCGAGGTCGAAAATAGTGTCTGTGGTCATGGGTTCGCGGTGGGGCTCCGTTGCGCGATTGCCGAAGGCTTTGCGGTAGATCACCTGGCCGTTGTGCCCAATGAGCAGTACGGCGCCGGGAATCTGGTGGTCGTGGATGGCGTCGAGGATGATGGGGTCGAGGACGGCCAGTTTTGGAGTGGCGGGGGCTTTAGCGGTGGCAGCCGTGGCCAGCAAGGGAAACAGGCTGACGACAAATAAGGCGACGAGGTGACACGTGTACCGGCGACGAGTTGGGGAAATTAAGTGGATGTCTTGAATCTAACAAGTGGCGAGACATTGCTCAAGAAACTGAAGTACCAGGGGGTGCCGTTTGTGGTATCACTGTACGGCGCGGAGCTTTTCTCTAGCTGCACTGATGTTCTGAGCGCCGGCGCCGCTGGCTGTCAGGTGGGTGGCGTGCCCAGATCGCGTGGGCGGAAGTCCGCGCCAACGTGAAAACTACGATCAAGGACATTTTATGGAAGGGACAGACCGTCCATGACGCGACATTGCCGCTGCCGCCGTACGCGGCCGGCTTAGCACGCTCGAGTCTTGGTACCGGAATCCTCGAAACATCAATCACTAGTCAGGCCAGTTGCAGTGTGGTCTTTGGCTAAGGCCACGGCTACGGCCTGCTGGACCTCGGAAACCGCGTCAGAGACGACCTGCCGGACCTCGACGACCGAAGGTGACGCAGCAGTGTCAGGCTTGTTCTGACGCACGCGAAATTCGATCCGGTCACAGGCAGACATACTGTCGTAGAAGCAGCGGTACGCCTTCAACTGCTCCTGGAGATCAACCGCCAACTCCTTCTTGCAAATACTGCACAAGGGCGAGACTGATTTTTCGAGATAGTCGCTGCTCTGAAAATCGAATATCGTGCCATATCCGCATTCAGAGCACGTGAGGCTAAGTATGTGAAGCTCTTTAACGTTTAGGACTAATTCCTGTTCGCTCATTTCTGGACATCCTCAGTACCCTTCGTTGACAGCTTGATAGTCATATCCGGACGCTCGGCGAGGGCCTTGTCCACTTGGGCCAGCAGTTGCAGCAACCTTGCGGATTCGGGATTTCTAGCGGCGTCAGTCGTGAGGGCTGGAAAGTACTCTTCGGGCAGAGACATGATGTTCCTGCTCAAGTGTTGATCCACGGAATCTGTACGACTGATCAAAAATGCTCACTTTCACGAGTCTAAGACACGCTTAATCGAGCGACCGTGCAGCCAACCTCAGCTTGCCGTCATAACGTCCGGGTGCGTCCAGGACCTGGGAAAGGTGGTGCATTCGCGGACCGGGTCGTTGCCTGTAATGAGACGAGTTCTGAATATGCGGGCTGGGAGAGCATCCTGCAATCGCCACCTTTACCCGTCCCCAGAACTTTGTTATAACCCAAATATCGAGCACATCATCCCTTTGTCAGAAAGCTCTTCCTCGCTGACGACTGGCAGCCAAGCCGCCCCGCGCTTTCCTGCTCCTGCCTATGAGCAGCAGGACGCGATTTTCGGCAGAGCTTTTGACGTCATACAAAAAGGTATCGCACAAGCTGCTTTTCCCGCCGCTTCGATCGCGGTTACATGCCGGGGGAGATTGGTCGTACTGAAAGACTTTGGGCGATTCACTTACGAACCCAGATCTCCTGCCGTAACCGTGGCCACGGTCTTCGATCTGGCTTCGGTTTCGAAGGCTGTGGCGACCACTACGATGGCGATGATTCTGTACGAGCGGGGACTCATCGATCTGGAGGCGCCCGTGGTTAGCATCGTGCCTGAATTTGCCGGGAGCGACGCGCGGCGAAACGATGTGACCGTCCGCATGCTGCTGGCACACTCCTCCGGTTTGCCAGCGTACGAAAAGCTCTTTCTTAAGAGCAAGACCAGGGATGAACTGCTGGCAGCCGCTTGCGCCACGCCGTTGGCGGCCGATCCGGGCACAACAGCGAAATACAGCGACATCGGCTTCATCATTCTGGCGATCGCTTTGGAGCGTATCGCCGACGAGGGCCTTGACCGTTTCTGTCAGCGCGAGGTCTTTGGTCCGCTGGGGATGACGCACACCGCTTTCGATCCCCCGGCCGCGTGGCGGGCTTCGATTCCACCCACCGCCGATGACCGCGCCTTTCGCAACCGAATCATCCAGGGCGAAGTGCAGGATGAAAATGCCAGCGTGCTGGGCGGAGTAGCAGGACATGCCGGCTTGTTCGCGACCGCGGAAGATCTGGCAACATTTGCGCACGTTCTTCTGCAAGGAGGACGTCCGCTGGTCCGTCCGGAAACGCTCGCGCCTTTCACTCGCCGCGAAACCGCGCCAGAAGGCACATCCCGGGCATTGGGTTGGGACACGCCTTCGTCGCCGTCGCAGTCGGGGAAATACTTCTCCGCCCGTTCGTTCGGGCATCTGGGGTACACCGGGACCTCGCTGTGGATCGATCCCGAGCGCCAGCTTTCCGTCACCCTGCTCACCAACCGCACCTGGCCTGACTGCGAGAATAAAGCGATCAAGGATGTCCGGCCCGCATTTCACGATGCCGTGGTGGAAGCGCTGGAGAAAAAGCTTTGAAGCGAAGATCAAGCACCACGCGGGAGAACCTGAGCCGCCTTACTACCGAGCAAACCAATCTGGCTTCCACCGACCTGGACCTGAAGTCGGCGCTGGAAGTGGTGCGCGTTATCAACCATGAGGACGCCAAGGTGGTGGATGCGGTCCGGGGCGCACTCCCGCAGATCGCGCGCGGCGTGGAGCTGATCGCGAACGCTCTGCAGCGGGGCGGGCGACTGATCTATGTAGGCGCGGGCACCAGCGGCAGGATTGCGGCCCTCGATGCGGCGGAGTGTCCACCCACGTTTGATGTCGATCCCCGGACGGTTCAGTTCATTATTGCGGGCGGGCCCGCGGCCCTGGCTGCGGCGGTGGAGGCGAACGAAGATTCCCGCGACCTGGGCAAGCGGGAGATGGCGAAGAGGAAGCCGGGCAGGAATGACGTGGTCGTAGGAATTGCGGCCAGCGGACGGACCCCTTTCACCATCGCCGCCATCGAGTATGCGCGGAGTAAAGGCGCCCAAACTATTTCCGTGACCTGCAACCGCAATACCCCGCTGCAAAAGGCGGCCCAGCTGGGCATTGTGACCGAAGTGGGGCCGGAGGTGATCTCAGGATCGACCCGCATGAAGGCCGGCACGGCGCAGAAAATGGTGCTGAACATGCTCTCCAGCGGAGCCATGACCCGGTTGGGATATGTTTATGGGAACCTGATGGTGCACGTCACGCCACGAAATTCCAAGCTGGCGGCGCGCAGCGTAAGCATTCTGCAGCAGGCGGCGGACGTCGGTACGGAGATTGCCGCGCAGGCTTTGCGGGTAGCAGGAAACAGCGTCCCGGTGGCGCTGGTCATGCTGCAGGCGGAAGTGGACCGCCGGGAAGCGGAGCGGGCGCTGAAGGCGGCTGGCGGGCATGTACGACGGGCGATTGCGGCAGCGCGCAGTCTGTAGCGCCGGCGTCCCGCCCAGCCCGCGCGGGCGAGTCGCCCGCGGCCACACAACACGCCCCCACCCGGCCGTGTCCTCCGGAGTTACCATTTCCCGCCCACTCTTCCCTACGATCGCCATTAGAATAGACAGGCGTATGGATAAGTTTGTAATCCGCGGGGGCAATCCGCTGCTGGGGACAATTCGGGTCAGCGGAGCCAAGAATGCCGCGTTGCCGGCCATGGCCGCGGCCCTGCTCACGGAAGAACCTGTCATTCTGGAAAACATTCCGCAGGTGCGCGACATTGAAACCACCCGCAAGCTGTTGGCGGCCATGGGCGCCGAAGTCGAACTGGGCTACGGACGGGCACAGCATCGCACCACGATTTGCGCCCGCAATCTGACCAGCCCTGAAGCGTCGTATGAACTGGTCAAGCAGATGCGGGCTTCATCGCTTGTCCTTGGGCCGCTGGTGGCGCGCTGCGGCCGCGCCCGGGTTTCTCTGCCGGGCGGATGCGCTATCGGCGCGCGTCCCATCGATCTCCACATCAAAGGTCTGGAACGCCTGGGAGCCAAGATCACGCAGGACCACGGATACGTTGAGGCCAGCGCTGACCGGCTCAAAGGCGGAGAAATTCTGTTCGACAGGATTACCGTGACCGGCACCGAAGACTTGCTCATGGCAGCGACTCTGGCCGAGGGCGAAACCGTGATGCAGAATTGCGCCCGCGAGCCGGAAGTCGCCGACCTGGCCGAACTGCTGAATAAAATGGGAGCACAAATTGAAGGCGCGGGCACTTCAACCATTCTGGTTAAGGGCGTCAGCAAGCTGCATGGTGCGAAACACAGAATCATTCCTGACCGGATCGAGGCTGCCACATTCATCATTGCGGGAGCGATGACCGGCGGAGACCTGAACGTTGCGGGCTGCGAGCCCAGGCACCTGGACGCGCTGCTGGAAAAGCTGGCTGAAGTCGGCGTCAAGACCCGGCACGCCGCTGACTCGGTACGGGTGATGGGAGACGTCCCCATCAAGGCGGCGGACATCGTGACCGAAGAGTATCCCGGCTTCCCCACCGACATGCAGGCGCAGTACATGGCGCTGGCCACCCAGGCGGAGGGGACGTCGATCATCACGGAAAACATTTTCGAAAATCGATTTATGCATGCGCTCGAAATGGTGCGCATGGGCGCCAATATCAAGATTGAAGGGCGGCGCGCAGTGGTGCGCGGCCCCTCGCCTCTAAGCGCGGCGGCAGTACTGGCTTCTGACCTGCGGGCTTCGGCTTCGCTGGTGCTGGCGGCACTGGTGGCGGAAGGCGAATCGATTATCGACCGGGTGTATCACATCGATCGCGGCTACGAGAATATTGAAGAAAAGCTCAAGGGCGTAGGGGCGCAGATTCGCCGCATCGGAGAGATCCTGCCCAAGCGGGCGGCGGCCCCGGCGCGAATGTAGGCGCGAGCGTCCCCGCGCGTGCTGTCCTTAAGTTGAACACAACCAATCCCGCGGGTGCCCCGTCCAAGCTTCGCTTGGGCGGGTTTTGTCAGTTGGACACTTCCCTGCTGTCAAGACGGGTCTTCGATACTGTCAAGCTGCGCTCGGCTGGACGGGCGGGACGCCCGTCCTCCATCCACTCCATCCTCCTCAAGTACAATGTTTTTCGTTCTGGGGAGGAAATCTTCATGCTTTCGCGTGTCTTTGTGCTGCTCGTGCTCTCTCTGACCATGCGGGCCCAATGTTCCGAACCGTCGAAAGACGCCGCCGCGGTGAAGGAGTTCGGCCGGGTGTGCGCTCTCAAGGTTGTGCTCACGCACGCGCGGATTATTGACGGCACCGGATCAGCCGCGGTGGAAGATCAGAACGTCGTGATCGAGGGCGGAAAGATCACAGCGATCATGAAGGGCGCTGATGTGGCGGCGGACAAGAGCACCGCGGTGCTGGATCTTCACGGTCATACGGTAATGCCGGGCATGGTTGGAATGCACGATCACCTGTTTTACATCGTGCGGCCGAATCTCGACAGCCGGCGACACTCTGACAATCCTGTCCTGGTAACTCAGATGACTTTCTCGGCTCCGCGCCTTTACCTCGCCAGCGGCGTCACCACCATGCGCACCACGGGCAGCGTCGAAACCTACGCCGACCTGAACCTGAAGCGTGACATCGATGCCGGCAAGCTTCCCGGCCCGCATCTGGACATCACCGGACCGTACCTAGAGGGTACAGAGAGCTACTTTATCCAGATGCCGCACCTGACCGGTCCAGACGACGCGCGGCAGACGGTGGAGTATTGGGCGGATCGTGGGGTGACGTCGTTCAAGGCGTATATGAACATCACGCGCGCCGAGTTGAAGGCTGCGATTGATGCGGCCCACAAGCGTGGGATCAAAGTGACCGGTCACCTGTGCTCGGTGACCTACAAAGAGGCGGCAGAGCTTGGCATTGATGATCTTGAGCACGGCTTCTTCGTCAACACCCAGCTTGATGCCGGCAAGAAACCCGATGTCTGCAGCCAAAGCGAGGGCGACGAAACTCTTGCCCACATGGATCCAGACACGCCCGAGGCAAAGGACTTGATCAACACGCTGGTCAGTCATCACGTGGCCATCACCTCAACTCTGCCGGTTTTCGAAGGGGACATAGGTGGAGGCCGTCCGCCGCTGCGGCAGCAGGCCCTGGACGCGATGACCCCGCAGGCACGCGAGGATTTCTTCCTGCTGCGGCAGCGGCCGGCATCGGCACCAGCGCCGAAAATTGATCCCGCGCTGCTCTGGAAGCATGACTTGGAGCTGGAACGCGCCTTCGTCGCCGCCGGCGGATTGCTGCTCGCCGGCCCCGATCCCACGGGGCGGGGCGACGTGCTTCCGGGATTTGGAGATCAACGCGAGATCGAATTATTGGTCGAGGCCGGATTCTCTCCCGTCGAGGCCATCAAGATTGCCACGCTGAACGGCGCTGTTTATCTGGGCAGGGACAAGCAGATCGGCTCGGTGGCCGCGGGAAAGAACGCCGACCTCGTCGTCATCAAGGGAGATCCCTCGAAACAGATTTCAGATATCGAGAATGTCGAAATTGTCTTCAAGGATGGTATCGGCTACGACTCCCAGAAACTGCTGGATTCGGTGCGGGGAAGGTACGGGCAGTATTAAGCGAGTCCAGATCAGGAGGGCGCCCTCAAACGATTTTCGTTCTGGTCGTGTGTCTGGATTCCGCCGACAGCTTATGACCGTGCATCGAGCAATTCTGACCATTGTCTGCCTGGCCTTTGTCCACTGGTCAGGGTTGGCGCAGGACGCGCCTTCCGCATTTCCAGCCGGCAAGGTGATTCCGGCAGTTTTGTGCAGCGCGGACAGCAAACAGAGCTATGCGCTCTATCTGCCTTCCACTTTTTCTGCGGCGCGTAAGTGGCCGATCATTTATCTTTTTGACCCTCTCGCCCGGGGTGAAGTTGCGGTGGAGGCGGTGCGGGCGGCGGCGGAGAAATTAGGATATATCGTTGTAGCCTCGAACAACTCCCGTAATGGCCCGATGGCAGATTCCACGGCGGCCGCGAATGCGGTGTGGCGAGACACGCAGGAAAGGTTTCCCGTCGAAGAACAGCGTCGTTACCTGGCCGGGATGTCCGGAGGATCGCGCCTGGTCACGGCTATCGCGCTCTCCTGCGATGGTTGCGCAGCCGGCGTGATCGCGAACGCCGCCGGATTCCCGATCGACAAGGCTCCGCAGCGCAACATGAAATTCGCCTACTACGGCGCCGTGGGCAATGCCGACTTCAATTATGGCGAATTCGTGGAACTGCGGAAGAAGCTGGAGGAGGCCGGGTCGCAGTACCGGATTCGCAGTTTTGATGGCCAGCATGGATGGGCACCGCCGGAGGTATGGCTGGAGGCGCTTAACTGGATGGACATGCGGGCGATGGCAGCAGGGAGTCTGGCGCGCGATCCGGCGCGCATCCAGCAAACCGCGGACGAGGAGCTGGTCAAAGCTCGCGACTTGCAAACGAAGAACAATTTGCTTGCGGCTGTGCGCGAGTACGAGTCCGTGGTGCGCGATTTCAAGGGCCTGGCTGACGTAAGTCCCGCGGAAAGGTCATTGGCTGAACTCGCCAAGAACAAGGGAGTGAGAGCGGAACAAAAACGGGAGACATCGGCGCTGGAGCAGCAGGAGCGGATCAGCGGTCCTCTGTCCGACCAAATGCAGGCCATCGGGTCCGACGAGAGCGACAATGTTGACCTTAATGCCCTCAAGCATGACTTTGCCGATCTTAAGCAACGCGCGGGCAGTCTGCCGAACTCAGACGACTTGAAAGTACTGGTGGTACGGCGGGCGCTGGGAGGATTGGTGATCGCAGCGTATGAATCCGGCCAGCACAGCATGGAAGGCAAGAACTACCGGGCGGCGCTGGCCTATTTTGATCTGGCGGCGGCGGGATCGGCGAATCCTGCCTTTGCGCACTACCAGAGGGCGCGGGCCTACGCGATGCTGGCTGACAAGAAGGGCATGCTGGCGGAGTTGCGGTTGGCGCTGGGCGGGGGTTTCCATGATGCGTCGGCGCTGAGTGCCGGAGAGTTTCAATCTTTTCAGGGGTTGGCGGAGTTTCAGGCACTGGCGGCGGAGTGGAAGGCGGCGGGCGAGAAGGAACGAGTCAGCCCCTGAGTTCGGGCACCCCATTGCAGCAGGTCCCTCGACTGCGCTCGGGATGACAAGCCAATTGAAGGGCGGGTGGCCCACTCAAGCCCGATTTTGGCTTGAGTGGGGCAGATGTTCAGAGCTGGACAGAGTCTCCCTGACCGCTCGTTCGCGTTTTCGTGTCGTCCATTCCGACTCGATCTCCACCGTCCCTCAAAACCTGTTGACGTCATAACACCACGTCCCTCCACTCCACAGATCATCGCTTTGCGATGATCTCCTTCGGTCGGAATGACAGAGTTGAGAAGATCTGAACATCCCCACTCAAGCCAAAACCGGGCTTGAGTGGGCCACCCGCCCGCCATCTTTCCGAACTGCTATCGAACCAGAAGAGCTTCCACTTGCGGAGGTTGCAGGTTACGCTGAGCGCAGCTAAATTAGGTGCGAGAGTTGGAGCTGTACATGAAAAGGCCCATTCCGGTGGCATCTGCCTCTGCATTCATCGACGAGAAGATCAAGGAACTTGGGGACTGGCGCGGGAAGACGCTCGCGAAGGTCCGCACAATCATCCACCAGGCGGACCCTGAGATCGTCGAAGAGTGGAAGTGGATGGGGACTCCCGTCTTTTCCCACGGCGGCATTGTCTGCACGGGAGAGACCTACAAGAGCGTCGTCAAGATGACATTTGCCAAGGGAGCTGCGTTGAAGGACCCTTCAGGTCTGTTCAACTCCAGCCTCGAGGGGAACGTCAGGCGCGCCATCGACATCCGCGAAGGCGACAAGGTCGATGGGGCGGCCTTGAAGGATCTCATCCGCGCTGCAGTGGCGCTCAATCTCAAGGGCAAGAGCAAGCCGAAGCCCAAGCGAAAATCCCCACTCTAAATTTTTCAAAGAACGCGAAATTTAGAATGGGGCACCCGGCCGACTAGCTTCATCTCAGGTCCCGGCCATATCTCCTCCCATAGGGCCCATTAGGAGAAGAGCTGCGGCACCTGTCTCATGCGCCAGGCAGTTCGGGATTGAAACGCCCAAGTAGCCGCCGAGGAGGGTCAAGAGTCGTGAATCGAGGGGACCGCAAAACAATCCGCCGACCACGCTCGCGAAGGCGGCCACGATTCAATTCAGTCGAGGAATATTTAGCCTCACTGGACGACCCTACGAAACAAAGGACCCTCAGGTCTGTGATTGATTTGATTCTTACCCAATTTCCGGAACTAGCGTCCAAAATGTCCTGGAACTTACCTACCATCCACCGGAATGGGAAGTATGTAGTTGGCATTTGTGCCTACAAGCATCATCTAACATTTTCACCCTGGAGTCCTCGCGTAATTTCAGACTTTAAGGTGAGGTTGGGGAAGTTTGTCCTCTTTAAGAACTGCTTTCAGATCCCTGTCGATTGGGAAATCGATAGAGAATTAGTGAAGGATTTGGTCCGGGCCAGACTGGCCGAGTTGGATTAAGATTCCCGTCGTCCCCGCCATCCTCGGCATGTTGCGCCTGACGTAAAGTTAAAGCTCACTTTGGCCGATGTATGGATTGGCCAAAGGCATGATACCTATACATACCCCCGGACCCACGACCGTCAGCGCGGAAGCCCTGTTCCGCCTGGAATTGTTACTCGGCGAGCGCGTAGTGACCCTCAGCGCTGTCGGGGATATTGTCAACCAGAACAGCGGTTTGAAGATCCATGTTCTCCAGCTTGCACACGATACCGCCACCCAAGAGACAGACGAGCTCAGCCTGGACCAGTGCATCGTGGAGATCGGCATCGAGCGGCTCCGCGAGTCACTCAGGCAAACCCGGTTTCGACTGAAAACCAACTGAGGACACGAAAAATAGTGACTGGTTAGAATCAACGCCGGGCGCAAAGGTCCGCCTTGCGCCCGCGAGTCCAAGATACTCATCCAACTCTCATCTAACCCCGGGCAATCAACCAATTTTCAACGAGTTACCAACCAGGGCGCCTGGCAAGCAATGGACATTGCCGTGCTTTCATAGTAGCGAGACCTCTATGGATAGCGGATTCTATGCGGCATGTGCGGCGTTGATGGCGCGGAGTCAGGCGCTTGACCTAGTGGCGAACAACCTCGCCAATACCAGCACCCCGGGATATCGAGCGCAGCAGAACATCTTTCGGTCATTCCTGGCAACAGCGTCCGGACATCAGGGTTCGAGCCTGAACCAGGCCGTCAATGATTTTGGAATCTCGGGCGGCAGCCAGATGGACCTGACCCAGGGCAATCTGGAACACACCGGTAACGACTTGGATTTCGCAGTCCAGGGGCCGGCTTTTTTTGAGGTAAAGACCGCCACTGGCCTGGCTTTCACTCGCAATGGAAATTTTCAAGTGTCGGCCAAGGGACAGTTGACCACGGCACAGGGCGATCCAGTGATGGGCGAGCAAGGTCCGATCCGCATCGTGGGCGGTCCGGTAAGCGTTAGTGCTGATGGCACGATTTCGGTCAGCGGCGCGGTCGCGGGAAAGATCAAGCTGGTGGAATTTCCTCCGGGTACGGCGCTCGAGAGTATCGGCAAGACTTACTACAGCGCCCCCGCGAAAAGTGAGGCACCGGCAAAACAGTCCACGATCGCACAGGGCTCGCTGGAGAGTTCGAATGTGAACCCCGTAGCAGGTGCGGTAGAACTGGTCGCCGTGCAGCGCTACGCGGAAATGATGCAGCGGGCGCTCGGAATGTTTCACTCGGAATTCAATCGCATCGCAACCGAAGATTTACCGAAGGTCAATCCGTAAAGGAGCCCTATGTTCCGCGCACTGTACACAGCCGCCAGTGGCATGAACGCGCAGCAGCTGAATCTCGATAACGTGGCTAACAACCTGGCCAACACCAGCACAGCAGGATTCCGGCGGCGGCGCGTGCAATTCACCGACTTGCTCTACCAGAACATGGTAATGCCGGGCTCGGCCTCGACGCAGCAGACCACCAACGCCGCCGGTTTACAGGTTGGCCTTGGAACCAAGCCAGGCGCGTCAGAAGTTCTGCAGTTGCAGGGAGACTTCAACCAGACCGGCAACCCTCTGGATCTCGCGATACAAGGCCAGGGATTTTTCCAGGTACGCATGCCGGACGGCGAGATTGCCTACACGCGCTCCGGGACGTTCCATCTCGATCAGCAGGGAAATATCGTGACGGCGGACGGAAATCCTCTCGAACCTGCGATCACTCTGCCGCCCGACGCCCTCTCGGTCACTATCGGATCTGACGGCACGGTTTCGGTCACGCAACCCGGCCAAACCCAGGCCACTCAAGTGGGAAATATTCAGCTGGCGTTATTTCCCAACCCCGGCGGGTTGAACAGCGTGGGCAACAACCTGATGCTGGCTACCACTGCTTCGGGAGACCCCATTGTCGGTACTCCGGGCGGAACCGAGGGACTTGGTTCCCTGCAGCAGGGGTTTCTGGAACAGTCGAATGTGGACGTGGTTCAGGAATTCGTGGAAATGATCCTCTCGCAGCGGTCTTACGAGTCCAACTCGCGAGTGGTAAAAGCCGCGGACGAGATGTTTCAGGACCTGAACAGCCTCACACGGTAAAGAAAGAAGAAATGCGTTTAAGACTGGCTAAAGCATTCGCGATTTTCAACGTGCTGCTGCTGGCGGGGACGGGAGCCGCAGTTCGTGCTGACGGCAATCCCCGAACGCCGATCAGCCGCGAATGCATCCTGGGCGCTCTTCATTCGTCCGGCATCTCGATCCTGCCGGACCAGATGGAGCAACTGTCCGGCATGACCGCCGCTGAACCCCATCCGCCACTGAAGGTACTCAGCATCGAAGTGCTGGACGCAGATTCCGACAAAGTGCTTCTGCGCTGTGAACATCCCAATACTTGTCTTCCCTTCTACGTGCTGGTGCATTGGGGCCGAGTGGAAGACGGATCAGCGACTCGGCCTGGCCAGCCAGACAGAAAACCGGAGCAGCTTAGCTCGGGAAACCTGTTGGTCCGCAGCGGGAAGACCGTGGTCCTGATGCTGGAGGGTGAGTACATTCACATGACCTTGCCGGTGCTGTGCCTGCAGAACGGGGGGCGTGGACAACGGGTGAGAGTAATGAGCAGAGATACAAAGAAGAGATACCTGGCGCGGGTGACCGGACCCGGGGTGGTGACATCGGTGCTGTCGGAGTAGTGCAATCCTATGCGAACGAGCCTCACAAATTCGGCAGCACGACTGGCTTGCGCGATCCTGGCCTTGTCGAGTTTCGTTACCGGCAGCGTGTTTTCCAAGGTCAAGATCACGCACGACCCGCAGAAGACTCGCGCGGACTATGTGGCCCGCATGCAGCAACAAACTACGGCGCCACCCGCCGAGGTCACGTTGGGAAGCCTTTGGACCTCGAACGGCGCACTGACCAATCTGCAGGCGGACTACAAGGCCAGCCGGTTGAACGATGTGGTGACGATTGTCGTAGTGCAGCGCACCACTGCGCAGGCCACGGGAAATGTGGGCACGCAGCGCGATTTCAATACGACATCAGGAATTTCGGGATTGGCGGGTTACATCAAGCCCACCAGTGCATTGTCCAACCTGCTCACCGCGCAATCATCCACTAAGTTGAAGGGCGCGGGCTCGACCGACGCCAGCACTACCATGAATACCAATCTCGCGGGACAGGTGATTGCGGTCCTGCCCAACGGGAACCTGGTGGTCGAGGCCGAGCGCCTGGTGACCATCAACAATCAGAAGGAAACCATGCTGGTGCGCGGCGTGTTGCGTCCGGGAGATATACGGCCTGACAACAGCGCATTTTCGACGGTACTTTCAAATCTGGAAGTAGAACTGAAAGGCAAGGGCGTGGTGTCGGATGCGACCCGTCCGCCCAATCCTCTTGTTCGAGCTCTGTTATGGATCATCGGCTTCTAAAATTCGCGTGGTTGGTTTGCCTGCTGATCACGGCACAGCTCTCAGGGGCCGTGACCGGGGCGCAGACCGTGCTGGTGCGCGATATCACTACCGTCGCCGGAGTGCGTGACAATCCGCTGGTGGGCTACAGCCTTGTCGTCGGACTGAACGGCACTGGAGACCGGCAACAGACCCTGTTCACTACTCAGACGCTGGCCAACGTGATGCAGCGTATGGGCGTGCAGATTCCTGCAAGCGCCGTCATCGTAAAAAATGTTGCTGCCGTGTTCGTGACTGCTTCTCTCCCTCCGTTTGCCCGGCCGGGAATGTCCCTGGACGTAACGGTTTCGTCCATCGGCGACGCCAAAAGCCTCGAAGGCGGAGTGCTGCTGCTTGCGCCATTGCGTGGGCCGGACGGCCAGGTCTATGCCGAGGCGCAGGGACCAATCACGCTGGGGGGATATTCGGCGGGCGGATCGAGCAACAGCAAGCAACTCAACCATCCCACCGTGGGACGCATACCGAACGGCGGAACGGTGGAGCGGGACACAGCGGTCGATCTGAATCTTCTCAGCACAGTTTCGTTTGTGCTCAGGGACGCGGACTTCACCTCGGCGCGCGAAATCTCGAGCGTCATCAATCACCAGTTCAACAAGCCGATTTCAACCGCGGTCGACAGCCGGCAGATCAACGTGAACATCAGCAGCTCGGGAGTCTCGTCTGTCCCGGATTTGATCTCGCAAATTCAGAATCTTTCTATCAGCGTCCATCCGCCGGCTAAAGTTGTGGTCAATGAACGCACTGGCACGATCGTGATGGGTGGGGACGTGAAGCTTTCCGCGGTATCGGTCCTGCACGGTGGTCTCAGCGTGGAAGTGTCGACCAAATTTTCGGTGTCGCAGCCCGAACCGCTTTCGAAGGGCGGCCAAACCGTAGTCGTGCCCGATCAGGATGTGCAAGCCAAAGAGACCACGGCCAAGACGATCCGGCTCGAGGAAGGTGCGAGCGTCGAAGACCTCATCAACGGACTGCAAACTATGGGCGCGACGGCGCGCGACATCGTAGGCATTCTCCAAGCCATCAAAGCGGCGGGTGGACTGCAAGCTGAACTGGAGGTCTTGTGAGCTCAACCGGCTTGGTCACGCCCGCCATCAGCCTCTCTGACGTTCGCGGCACGCAGGCGACCGAGAAATTGGAGAAGTTGAAGAATACAGACTCCGGCAATGCGGCCAAGATTCAGAAGTCGGCCCGCGAGTTTGAGGCGGTACTGCTGTCGCACTGGCTGGAGCAGGCCGAACAGTCTTTCGCTTCGGTTCCCGGATCTGATGAGGACCCTGACGCCGATCCCGGTCGAGACCAGTTTCACGCCATTGCCATGCAGGCCGTGGGCAGCGCTCTCACCGGAGGTCATGGTGGCCTAGGCATCGCAGCCATGGTGGCCAAGCACCTGGAGGCGCAGGCGGCCCACAAGGCATCCGTCAATGCAATGGAAACAAAGGACTTACAATCTACTCCCATTTCGATAAAGCCGTTGGTTACCCCAAAGGTGGCAAAGTGATCATTGGACTAAAGTTTTTTCTGGAACTGCCGATAAAGATGTTGCGCGGAATTGCAGGAGACCACAGATGAGGATTGACCTTACAAACATCCGATTTCAAGGCCCGGAAAGCGACGATAAAACCCGGAAGGCCGGTAGCAGGGCTCCGAGCACCCCGAACGTTGAGGACAAGGCCAGCCTGTCCACGGACGCGCTAAGCATCTCCTCGCTCGAAGCCCAGGCCATGGCTACGCCACCCGTCCGGCAGGACAAAGTCGAAGCCTTGCGGCAGTCCATCCAGAACGGCGACTACAGGGTCGAAGCGGACAAGATTGCGCACGCGATTCTGGAGCACAACCAGCGCTAGAGGCTTCTCGAACATCACAATTAAGGTGAGTTTTCTTGGCCATCGACAGCATCGACGAGCAAGAGCAGGACGACCCATCGGCCGCTGTGGCCGATATGCGGGAGTTGTGCGTCCAGTTCCAGCGCGCGATTGCCGCGTTGGCCTCGAACGACGTGGCGGCGCTTGAAGCTTCTACCACAGCCCAGGACGGCCTTGCCGAAAAACTGCAAAGCTGGTTTCGCGGAAAGCCCTCCGGCCACCAGCTTTCAGTCAAAGTCTCCCCTTCAGATCTCAGGGAACTGGTTAACCTGACCAAGGTCTATTCCTCGCTGCTGCAAAAGGCCCTGCGCACCACGCGACTGCGCGCCGCACTCTGCCAGACCTACCGGCAGCATTTTCCAGCCGAGTCGGAACCGGCCGCTGCAACCGGCTGGTCGTGCGAGGTCTAATCCCATGCCCGGACTGAACACTTCACTCTCCATCGCGGTCCAGGCCCTGGAAGCGAACCAGGGAGCATTGAATGTCACCTCCAACAACATTGCCAACGTAAACACTCCGGGATACAGCCGCCAAGTCGCCATACTGAACGAAGCTCCCACCTTTCAGGAGAACAACATAACCTTCGGTGGCGGAGTGACTCTGGAGCAATTTCAGAGCGTTCGCGATCAACTGCTGCAACTGAGAATCTATGAAGAAACCCAGCAGCAGGGTAACTCCGAGACCCAGTTCAATTCGCTGAGCCAGATCGAAGGCATTTTTTCTGATCCAAGCCAAGGAGTGGGCGGTGCGCTGTCCGCCTTCTTCAACAGTTTGAGCCAGCTCTCCACCAACCCAACCGATGCCAACGCCCGCCAGGCGGTGTTGACCTCGGCCAACAATCTTGCTAATTCGTTTCACCAGGCGGCGTCAAGCCTGACCACCATTGGGACGGGACTGGACCAATCGGTGCCGCAGACGGTCGATCAGATTAACCGGCTGACCAGCCAGATTGCCACACTCAATGGCCAAGTCGCTCAGATGCAGGGCCTGGGAAAAGACCCGGGCACCGTACAAGATCAGCGCGACGAATTGATTCGCCAGCTTTCGGGCCTGGTCAATATTTCCGTCACCCAGACTGAACATGGGCTGACCTTGACTACCGCGAACGGCGTTCCCCTGGTCGTGGCCAATCAGAGTTATGGGCTGCAGGCCAATGCCAACAACAGTGTGCTGGAGCACGTTTTCAGCGCCCAGGGCCAGGACATCACCAGCCAGATTCAGGGCGGGCAACTGGGCGGCACCTTGCAGGTCCGCGATCAAGCCCTCCCCCAGCTGTTTACTCAACTGAATGACCTGGCCAGCCAGTTCGCCACCAGCTTCAACATGCAGCACGCGGCAGGATTCGACGCCGCGGGAAATGCCGGCCAGAATTTCTTCAACCCGCTGCCTACGACGACCGACGCAGCCGCCAGTTTTGGCGTGGCTATCACCGATCCTGGTTTGATCGCCGCCAGTTCCGATGGATCCGCCGGCAGCAACGGCAATCTCGAGCAACTCGTCGCACTGCGCAATCAGCAGCTTCCTGCGGGCGCGAACCCGATGGACCTGTATTCCAACCTGGTGCTGCAGGTCGGCAACCTGGGAGCCAATGCGAAGGCTGCGGTTACGGCCACCAATCTGAGCTTGCAACAGCTCACGGATCAGCGCTCGTCTGTCTCCGGCGTATCGCTCGATGAGGAAACCACTAACATGATCAAGTATCAACGAGCGTACGAGGCCGGAGCGCGCGTAGTCACCACGGTAGATTCGATGCTTCAGACACTGATGAGTATGGGAGTGACGACCTAATGCGCGTAAACCCCGACATGTCCGGCGACATTCTGGCTGCAATCTGGCAGACCCAGAACCAGGAAAACACCGCCCTGCAGCAGATGTCCACCGGCAAGCGCGTCAACGTGCCATCCGATGACCCCCTCGCCGCAGCGCAAATGGTTGGCAACCAGGACCAGTCGAACCGCGCCGACCAATATCTTCAGAACATCGACACCCTGACCAGCCAGTTGCAGACAGCGGATACGGCGATAGGCTCAGCGGTTGCGGCGATCACGCAGGCCATCACGCTGGGCGTGCAGGGGTCCACCGGAACGCTGTCGGACGCGAACCGTCAACAGATCGTGCAAAATCTGCTGGGCATTCAGAGTCAACTGGTGCAGTTGGCCAACACTTCGGTCGGCGGTAGCTATCTGTTCGGAGGCACGGCCAGCACTGCCCCTCCGTACACGCTGGATTCCACCAGTCCGTCGGGCGTGACTTACAACGGCAACAGCGGGACAAATACAGTGCAGGTGGCAGACGGCCTGAATCTGCAAACCAACATGCCCGGCAGCCAGTTGTTCCAGAATTCCGCGGGAGATGTCTTCGGCTCGCTGCAGCAATTGATCACAGCTCTGCAAAGCGGGACCCCCGCCGATGCCGGTACGGCAACCAATCAGCTTCGTACTGCTTTCGACTCGCTGACGGGCCAACGTATCTTTTATGGAAATGCCGTCAACCAGCTGACCTCGACACAGACCTTTCTGCAGCAGGAACAGGTGACCCTGAAATCGCAGGCCAACAATCTGGTGGGTGCGGACTTAACCAAAGCCGCAACTGATCTGACTCGCGCAACCACGGCGCACGATGCTGCGTTGGCAGCCGCGGCCAAGATTCTACCTACGAGTCTGCTGGATTACCTGAAGTAGGATTTGTCAGTGTGGGACGGGGTTGTGTGGGTCGGACACTCTTGTCCGACGCTTTTGACCTTGATTTACGGTTGCAGATTACGACAGAGCAAACCTAGGTCAAAGGCGTCGGACAAGAGTGTCCGACCCACACCTGAATGGTCCGACCTGGATTACGCCTTCCAGTTTGCACTTGAGCCGGCCTGTGCCACCAGTACTTCCGGCGATGCCGCCAGCCGGTTGTTCAGCTCTGCCCAGGCTTCGCGCACAGTGAACAGCAGCTCGACGAGCTCTCGTAGAATCCTCCCATCCTGCTCAACCTGGGCCTTCAGCATCTGGCTGCGCAGCATGGAATAGAAGCGGGACATGTTGGTCGCCAGCTCCCCGCCCTCCTCCATGTTGAGCGTTCCCTCGATCTGTTGTAATGCCAGGAAGCCGTGCTTGATTTTCGCGCTGCGTCCTTCGATGTTGCCGCTCTCCATCGCCGCGATGGCGTCGTGCAGATCACGGGCCAAAATATCGTAAAGCATAATGACAAGTTCGATAGCGCTGGCATTGCGCACTGCTGCCTCTTGATACGCGAGTTCGGTCCGCTTGGTCTTCATTTGTTTGAATTCGAGTTGGAGTTCGTCGTAACGCTCAGTTCAGAGCTGATCTGCTGCTGCAGTAATGGCAACTGGCGCAGGGCCAGGTCAACCTGAGTGTATTGCTGGGTCAGCAAGATCTTCTGGGTGGCGATATACACCTCGTAATTGTCGATCTGATCCTGAAAGCTCTTCTGCCCGTCGCTCATACCCTTGAGCTCGATCGAGAATGCGCCCTGCGTGGGATCGGTGAGAGGATCCAGTTGAGCCTTGAGAGACGCGGCGAAACCGGTCCCGGTGGCGGGATGGAAAAAGTTCTGCACGCCAGCAAAATCTGAGTTCACCGCCGAACTGAGCTTGGCATCGTCAACCGTGAGGGTGCCGTCGTTATTCATGGAAACGCCGAGCTGGGCCAGGGTGTTGAACGAGTTCCCGGTGCCTGCATATGTGACCGCCGATAGCAGGTCGGTCTGCGCCATGCGAGCTCCGGCATCGCTGGCCAATGCACCGGCGGTGCCGGTCGAAGGGTTGAATGTGAACTGGCTGCTCAGGTCCTGGATGATGGTGTTATAGGCGGTTACAAAGTCTTTGACCGCCTGTGTAACTTTCGTCGTGTCGGGACTGACCGCGATCTGAACCTGCGTGCCCGGGGCCGCCCCGACCAGGTTCAGAGTCAACCCAGCCACGGTGTTCGCTATCGTGTTGCCCGGGCTGCTGATGGGGACGCCGTCCACGGTCAGCGATGCATCTGTGCCCGTCGCTCCCTTGGTAAAGCTCAGGCTGCTGCCCGCGTTGTTGACGGTCAGATCGCTGGCCGCACCGGAAGTGTTGCTCACGATGGCCAGGCGGGCTCCGGTGGAGTCATTGACCACGCTTGCGGTCACACCGATGTTCGCGTTGGTGATGGCGGCTGCCAGTCCATCCAGGGTGTTGTTGGTGTCGTCGATGGTGATGGTGGTGGCCGGCTGGCTGCCTACTTGAATGGTGAACGCGCCCGCTGGCAATACCGTGGTGCTGCTCGCGACCGCATCGGAGTAGTACGAGGAGCTGCTTGCCAGGTTGTTTACCACAATCGTGTGGCTGCCTACAGGCGTGGAGTTCGAGGCAGTGGCGGTTGCAATCGCCGGCTGCGATGAACTAACTGCACGCGCGCTCAACGCCCCTGCAGGATCATTCAGAGTGTCCACCGCGTTGGAGAGGGCTGTTACTTCTGTATTCAGTTGCGTTAGCGCGGAACTCTGTCCCTGCAGGATCTGCTGCTGGGTCTGCCACACCTGCTCTGGCCCACGCAAGTTGGCAATCAGCTGGTTGACCGTCGAGGCTACATCGATTCCCTGCCCTGTACCCAGGCCGGAGGAACTCAGCGCATTCAAAATGTCGGAGGTCGCCATGTCTCAGGTTCTCTTTCTACTCTTTCGTTGCTTCGCCCGTCTTTGAAAGGTTGAGCATCTGTTCTGAGGGAATCTGCTGGATCAATCGCCCGCTGGCTTCATCAATAAACTTGTAAACCACAATATTTCCAGGCTGCATTTCAACCAGCACGTTAGTCGGACTGACTTCAGGCTTCTGATGTGTCTCCACGTGATCCTTGATCGGCGCTGCCGCAGGAACAGGAGTCGGCCTGACCTCCCGCGTCTGGAACTGGGGGCCTGCCAGAGGAACCGGACTGGGACCGTCAATACGCATGGGGGAACACCGTTACCTCGCTCCGGCGGGGCTTGTTGCGCCCCGCCGGTGGGTAGCGCGAGGGGTTATTGCAACAGCTTGAGTACCGACTGCTGCATCTGGTTGGATTGCTGCAGTGCGGCCATACCGGTCTGCTGCAGAATGGTCAGCCGGGACATATTTGCGACAGCCGACGGAATGTCAGCGGCGCGAATACCATCTTCGGCGTTGGTCAGGTTCTGCACCTGGTTGGTGATAACGCTGGAAGCGCTCTGCAAGCGGTTGGTTTCCGCTCCGAGTGCGCCACGATCCGCAGCCACACCAGCGATAGCAGTTGTCAGGTGACCCAGTGCGGTCTGAGCAGCGGTGGCGCTGGTCAGCACGTCCGCGCTGATGTTGGTCGGAGTTCCGCTGAACCCGATCGCTGCGCTGGAGAGCGCACCGGTCGTCACAGTGATGGAGCTCGAACCACCCGTGGTGCCGTCGCTGAGGTAGATGGCGGTGGCAGTGGCGGTGAATACCTGCCCGCCGTTGTAGTTGGTGCTGCTTCCGATGCGATCGATTTCAGCCTTGATCGCGGTGAACTCGGCGTTAATCGTGGTGCGCTGAGGATCGCTCACCGTACCCGTGGCGGCCTCGGTAGCCAGTGTCACGGCGCGGTTCAGAAGCGCTGTGACCTGGGCCAACGCGCCGTCCGCCACCTGCAGCGAACCCACGCCATCGCTGGCGTTGCGGGCTGACTGAGTGAGGGCCGTAATGTTGGCATGCAGTCCGTCGGCGATAGCCAGACCGGCGGCATCGTCCGCGCCCGTGTTCAGACGGGAACCAGACGACAGCTGTAAGAGGGTTTTCTGCAGCGACGCTTGGGTCATGGACAATTGGTTCTGCGCCGCAAGGGACGAAACGTTATTCAAAATACTAAGTGACATTTCAAAGCTCCTTTGCTGAGTTTTCGCCTGTTACCGAACCCTGCGGCCTTTCCGACTGCCCATATCACCGCTTCGGTCGATCAGGTGGTGCTATTTGCTGCGGGCCTGTCTATCGGCATTCCTCCCCCCCTCCATCATTCGATTCCGGTGACGTTGGTACTAGTAACTTCCCCGCTTTGGGACACCCCCTTAATGGTCCACCCCAGGAGTGCCGATAAAGGTGGCGCCGGAACTTCATGAGCTGGAGAGGGAGTGTTGTGATCCAACTGACCCGACTGAACGGCAACCCCATAGCGCTGAACTCGGACCTCATCAAGTTCGTGGAGAACGCGCCGGATACCGTGATCACCCTTATTAATGGGGAAAAGGTCATCGTCCGCGAGACTTCCGCAGAGGTGATCCACCGGATTGTAGAGTTCCGGCGGGCGGTGTTAGCCGGCCTACCCTCCTGGAGCGGCTCGGACCTTAACTCGGCGGCACTGAATCCTCAAGGGGCCCATCCCGCCCGTTCACCGGAGGCGTTCCGTCGTGGATAAGAGCACGATTGGCGGAATCATCCTTGCTCTGGTCGGAATTCTCGCGGGGCTGATCATCGAAGGCGGAAAGATATCCCAGGTCCTCCAGCCCACGGCCGCAATGATCGTACTGGGTGGAACCATCGGAGCCGTGATGATCCAGTTCCCGCTCTCGGTCGCGCTGGGCGCGGCCAAAGGCCTGGTCAAGGTCTTTCTTGATCGCGGGCAGGCACCCGACGCCCTGATCAAAGAACTTGTCGGCTATGCCAATCGCGCCCGCAAGGACGGCATAGTTTCACTCGATGCTCAGCTGGCCACCATCAAGGACCCGTTCCTTAAGAAGGCACTGATGCTGGCGATCGACGGCGCCGAACCCGAGGAATTGCGCAAAATGATGGAACTTGAGCTCGACAATCAGGAAGAACAAGGTGAGAGACTGTCGCAGGTCTTCGAAGCCGCCGGAGGATATGCTCCGACCGTTGGCATTATTGGCGCCGTGCTGGGGCTGATTCAAGTCATGCAGCACCTGGAGGACATCTCTGAGGTGGGCAAAGGAATTGCCGTTGCCTTTGTGGCCACGATTTACGGCGTGGGCATGGCCAATATTCTGTTTCTTCCCTGGGCCGGCAAACTGAAAATCAAGTTTCGCGAAGAACAAGTGCTGCGTGAGATGAAGTTGGAAGGCGTCATCTCAATTCTTGAAGGTATGAATCCTCGCATGCTCGAAACTATGCTGATGGGCTACCTGCCAGAGCACATGCAACAGGCTCCGGCAGAGAAAGAGAAAGCGGCAGGGGCCAGCGCGTGAGCCGTAAGAGAAAACACAAGGCGCACGCAAACCACGAGCGCTGGCTCGTCTCCTACGCCGACTTCATCACTCTTCTGTTTGCGTTCTTTGTCGTGCTCTACGCCTCCTCGCAGGCCGACAAGAAAAAAGCCGCCCAGGTGGCAGCCTCCATCAAGGGCGCATTTCAACAATTGGGCGTATTCACAGGCTCGGCGACCGAAGGTGTCGGTGTACCCGGAAGCCCCGGGATCCTGAACCCCGAGCTCACAGACGCGCCCCTCAAAGTGGTCAAAGTGGCCGGCGCATCCGAGAAGAATCCCGGCGGGACCGGCTTCGGGATCGACGTGGACGAACTGAGACATCAGATCGAGTCGGCCCTCGGAGATGAGATTCGCCAGCACGAAATCCAGATGCGGGTCACTCCCGAAGGATTGGTGGTCAGCTTGCGTGAGGTGGGATTCTTCAACAGCGGCCAGGCGGAATTGCTAAAGAACGGGTATGACACTCTGACTCGAATTGCAACCATCCTGGGTGGACGGGGTTTCGAAATCAGGGTTGAGGGTCATACCGACAATGTACCCGTCCACAATTCCCGTTTCAAATCGAACTGGGAGCTCTCCACCGCGCGCGCGACTGCAGTGGTGTCCTTATTGATCGAGCACCACGGCTTCGATCCGTTGCTGGTTTCGGCCGCCGGATATTCCGAATATCGCCCCATAGAGAGCAATGACACGGGGCGGGGCCGGGCCGCCAACCGGAGAGTCGATCTGGTGGTTGTCGGGCACATGCAGGCAAAGGACAAGCTGGCCCGGACCGATGGGGCTCCCGCGGGTCTGGAGTGATGGCAATTTAGCCTGACCGAGAGTGCTGCCGCGTGCTGCACTCAGGTAGGTTAGGGGTGCCCGTTCAGAAAGCCTTCTTCCGCGATAATTCCTTTTCTTTGTACATGCAGGCGTCGGCACGTTCGATGACCTGATGGGATGTTTCTCCCTTCTGCCATTGAGCGACCCCAACCGACGCGTCCAGCTGGATCGTTGTTTTCCCGGCGCCGCCAGCGAGCTGGACTGTGTATTCACCGAACACCCATTTCTGCATGCGCTCGATCTGGGCCTTCGCCCCGACGAGGTCGCAGTCCAGAATCATGATGAACTCATCTCCGCCCCAGCGCCCGACTACATCGCTGGGCCGGGCGTTTGACCGCAATTCTTCCGAGAACTGCTTCAACAGACTGTCACCCGCAGGGTGCCCGTGTTTGTCGTTGACCTGTTTGAACCGGTTCAGGTCAAGAAACACCACACAAAACACTTGCTCATGTTCCATGCGCCACTCGATTCGCTCCTCGACGTTGCGACGATTGGCAAGACCGGTGAGCGCATCCCGCAATGCGAGGTCTTCCGCTGTCTTGAGCCTGATCTCATAGTTTGAGACTTCGGCTCGCAGTTGCGCAACGGACTTCTTACTGTCGTGCGCCATCTGATTCACGTAGCCCCTCAGCTCAGTTGCTCTCTGCACTAACGATGCTCGCACCTGCGCCAGGTCTTCCAGGTCCGCAATGCTCTGCAACCGGGTAGTGAACTCACTGAAGTGCTTGGCGTAGCGTTGGTCGCGCTCGCCCATGCTCTCTGCCGTGCTGGCCAACACCAGAAGAAGCTCTTTGATTTCGTTGGCTTTGGTCTTGAAATATTCCGCAGTGCGGTCTCCCCATTGATGTAACTGCTCCTCGACATGCTTCTCCGTGCCTTTCACTTGGGCGGTTGTGACCTCTGTAGAGAGACGTTTCTCAAGACCCGCGAGGCCCCGCTGCAGCTCTGAACCGACAGCCGGACAGGCGCGAACCCCGCTCTTTCCCATGGCCAGCAGGGCAGCACGATAGGACTCCAGCAGCGCACAGGCCAGGTCGCTGGGGTCTGTTTGCATGTCCAGATACTTCTTCAGCGAAATCACTTTCAAATCTCCTGTGCTCGTATCCTGCTTTCAAAAATAGCCTGGCAACGAGTGCACCAACGGACGACCTGACTGATGGGAGCCGTTGCCCATGAAAGAGTCTTGATGACCGATCTCAGCCAGCCGAACTGACACACCGGCCGTCGCTCGCCCGGGCATTTTCCAGGCTGGACGCTTGCGCCCGGGAATGGCTGTCCGAATGACTGCCTCACCCGCGGTTCCCGGCGACGAATGCAGCCTCGTCGGAGGCCCCTGGGTTGCGGTAGCCAAACAGTTGGCGCTTCTTGACCATTTCCGCAACCTCCGCCGGCACCATTCCCTCCCACGCCGGGTCATTTTGCTTGATTCGCATCAGCACATCGCGAGAGAAGATGTGCAGCACGCTTTCATCAAAGTTGTCCAGTTGCTTGATTCTGTTTTGTTCCACCAGGTGCCGGAAAAGATTGTGCTGCGTTCCGGGGATTTCCGCGTTATCGACAGTCCTGAGCTGGCCGGTGGCGTGGTCTCTCAGGGGATAGACATAAAGCCGCAAGTCCTTGGTGAAGAGCCTTCCGAAGGCTTCCAGTATCCCTCCCTCAAGCTCGGTGTAGTACTTCTCATTAAACAGGTCCTGGAGGTTCGCCACTCCCATGGTCACCGCAATCGGTCCCGTGGTGTATCTCGTCAAATATGCCGCCAGGCGGTAGTATTCGAAGTACTCCGAGATCAGCACTGTCTTACCCACCGCACCCAATGCATCGGCCCGTGCCAGAAAATCACTGAGATCGATTTGACCGGCTTCCAGGAGATTTCGCATGGTGATCTCCATGAGCTGGACCACTCGCTTCTCCTTGACCTCGGGCTCACCGGAAAAACGGTCTTGCGCGCAACGGACCATGTCCATGTTGACCTTGGTCACAGGACGAAAGCTGCCTCGCTCCACCAGGATGGCGTTCTTACGCAGCACCTCTGACGGCTGCAGCACTTCACCGGTGGGTCCGAAGATGGCGGCCCCGCTTAGACCAAGCTGCACCAGCTTGAGGCTCATCACGCGATTGTCCACGTGACGGAATTCAATGCCGGAAAACTCGACCATGTCGATCTCCAGGCGCTCGGTCGTAAGGTTGTCTAGCAACGATTCCAGCATCAGGTCCGGTTTGTGATGCAGAAAGAAAGCGGCGTAAAGCAGATTGACCCCGACAATCCCCAGGGCTTCCTGCTGCAAACTGTTCTCATGATCAAGCATCCGAACGTGGATGATGATCTGGCTGTTCTCATCGCGGGGATGGGTCTGGAACTTCACACCCATCCAGCCGTGGCATTCGTTCGTGCCCTGATAGTTGCGGGCTGCGACCGTGTCGGCGAAGGCGAAGAAGGCCGTGCTGCTTCCGCGCGACGACTGCAAGCGTTCCATGTTCAACCGGTGTTCATAGTCGAGCATGCTCTGCAGCCGCTCCCGCGATACATAGCGCTTGCAGAGTCCGTAAATTGCATCGCTGACGGCCATGTCATACGCTGAGATTGACTTGGAGATAGTACCGGCCGCGGCGCCCACTTTGAAGAACCAGCGAGCCACCTCCTGTCCCGCGCCAATCTCGGCGAAGGTGCCGTAGCGCAGCGGATCGAGGTTGATTTTGAGCGCCTTCTGGTTGGTACTCAGTTTGGGGCGTTCGTCTGCAAACGAAGTCTCGATTCGGTTCGTCATGATGGGCACACCGTTGAGTCCGCGTTTGCTCAAAAGCGGTACATCATCGTGAATTCCAGGAATGACGTGACCGACCTGTGGCTCTTTTGCAGCGCGGTGAGTGCCGGATCTGTGGAAGTTACGGTCTCGTGAAAGGTGTACACACCCACGGTTTCCCGCCAGTACAAATGTCCGGCCAGAGCGGGTGAAGGCAGAAAGAAGCTCACCATAGGGCCCTGAAGATCGTTGGTACATTGTCCGTTGGGCACGCCGCAACCCTTGGCATCAACGTGCTCGGCGCCCTTCATTTTGTAGTCAACTTGCAGGCGCATTGACCAACGGGTTACACAGTCCTCGGCAGCGCACTCCTTGTGAAAATAGTCCTTGCCGCCGCCGCCGGACGGGTGAAACCCCTGCTTGGTGTAGTTGGTCGTCGAGAGCTCGCTCCAACTGGCTCCGCCGCCGGCAAACCAACCATTGTTAAAGCGGTAGTAGATCGAAGAATCGAGAGCTCTTTCGTGACCATTGGTGTTGTTGATCGTGTTGTCGTTTGATTTATGTGAATTGTCATAGGCCGCGCTGGCCGACCAGATCAGATGATTCTGGTCAATCCTCAGCCCAGCTCCGACTTTGCCCGACAACGGGGCATAGCCTCCGCCATTGAGTCCCAGACCGCCGTAGATAAACGGGCGCGGCCAAACGATCTTGGGATATGAAGCGTTGGAGTCGGAAGTTGTCGGGTTCAACACCGCATTCTGTGCAAATGCCTGGGTGCCCGCGAGGCACAAGACCACCATTAAGAATATGGATTTGGCGCGCATGCGTTCAGCCTCCGACAAACTTCAAATGCTCTGCTGCTCGAACTTCGCGGGGCTTTTATCGGTACATTGATTGGGATTCTTTAATGTTTCTCCGAAACCTTGAGACGGAATCCAACAGGACAGCGACTGTTGTGCGAATGCAGACGCACCCGTGTGCGGGCGACATGAGCCTGACGCTTTCGATCCGTTCAGCCGATCCGGCACAAGCAAAAACGTCTCATATGGCAAAAATCCTCATCGCCGACGATTCGCGGTTTCAGGTGCAGCTGATTTCCGTCTATCTCGAGCCCAAGGGTTTTGCGGTAGTCTCTGCTGGAGACGCCCTGCAGACCTGGATGAAAGCCTTGCGGGAAAAACCGGAAGCCATCGTCCTGGACTTAAACATGCCCGGGGGCACGGGTATTGAGGTCCTCAAGCGATTGAGGATGTCAGACAAGACCCGGCACATCCCTGTGGTCGTGGTAAGCGGAAGTTCGGAGCCGAATATCGAGTGCACGGTAAAGGCACTGGGGGCACATGAATTTCTGCAGAAGCCGGTTGACCCGAGCCAGTTGTGCGAGATTTTGTCACGACTGCTCGCCCCGCTGTCCCCAACAAAAAATGATTAGCTTCCCTTTCAGCTGAAGGACTGGTGCCTGTACACGGCTTCGGTTTGCTCACGAAATCAGGTAGGTCGGAATTCCGACGCTTTTTCAGTATCTATTTTTCCAGTTCTCGATTTTGGTAGGCTGCAGATAGTCACCTTGCGCGCACTCGTTGATGGAAGACCTTTACAGTAACCCAAAGCTTCTGGCGATAGACGACGAACCAGAGAACCTCGATCTCATCAAGCACGCCCTTTGCGATAGTGGACTGGAAGTTCTCACCGCAGAAAACACTGCGAAAGGCCTTGAGCTACTAAGGGCCACCCGGCCACGTATCGTTCTTCTCGCTATGAGGATGAGAGGCGCCCGCGGATTCGAAAATCTCGAGTCCATTCTAGGCATCGATCCCGGTACAGAAGTGATTCTGATGACGAGCCACTACACCGCTGAAGGCGCAATTGAGGCGGTTCAGAAGGGAGCATGCGATTTCTTCAGCAAGCCCCTGGACGCCAACCAGCTCCGCCGGCGGATTTCTCAGCTGCTGTGGGAGGCCGAGGAAAGGCGCAGGACCTATCGTCTCGATCATGAACTGGTCCACGCTTGTCAGTTTGAAGGAATTGTCGCGCGCAGTCCGATAATGTTAGATGTGTTCGCCAAGATTCGGAGAGTGGCCCCACACTTCGGAACGGTTCTCGTCACCGGCGCCACAGGCACTGGAAAAGAACTGGTAGCGCGCGCCTTGCACCGCCTTAGCCCTGCCTCGGCGAGCCCCTTCGTAGTCTGCAACTGTTCGGCGATTGTCGAATCGCTTCTGGAAAGTGAATTGTTCGGTCACGTGAAGGGTGCGTTTACCGGCGCCACCCAGGAAAAGCTGGGCGTGTTTGAGTATGCGAACCACGGAACCGTGTTTTTGGACGAGATCGGCGAGCTGCCCTTGACGGCGCAAAGCAAGCTCCTGCGGGTGCTGCAAAACCACGAGATCCAGCGAGTCGGCTCCCCTGCGCCCAGAATCGTTGACGTGCGCGTCATCGCTGCTACCAATCGGGACCTGCGCTCCATGGTGAACGAAGGCACTTTTCGTAAGGACTTGTACTATCGTTTGGCCATGATCGAGGTCAAGTTGCCGGGGCTGGCAGAGAGACGAGAGGACTTACCTTTGCTGGAAAGGTACTTCCTCGATAAATTTGCAACCGAGTACAAAAAACCTCTAAGTGGCATGACGCGCCGGGCTCAAACTCGCCTGGCGAATTACTCCTGGCCGGGTAACATCCGCGAGCTTGAGAACGTGATTGGCAATGCCTGCATGATGGTGGACGGACCCGTCATTGACGTCAGCGATTTACCGGAAGAGGTACGAGGTCAGTCGGGAACAGTCGTCGGACAAGACGAAAGCCTGATCTCCCTTGAGGAATTGCAGAAACGGCATGCCAAGCGCGTGTTAGAGCGAGTTGGCGGTAACAAGTCTCAAGCGGCGGAGATCCTGGGAGTATCCCGGGCCACCATCTATCATTTGCTTGCACAGACGAGGCCGGAGAATGGCGCCTGATTAGCCGGCCGACTCAACCTGTCGCCGGGTTGATATGCGCCCGCCTTAAAGGCAACCCTGACTCGGTCAAGCGGGTCCGGCTGAGTGGCCAGGAAGGCAGCCCCCGACCGAAGCTTCTGTCTCGTCGCCAAGTTCAGCCAAGGCTCGGCACAGGTCTTTGGAATCGGGGAAAATCGTGATTCCTCGATTGAGGATTTCTCTTGCCCGCTGCAGTTGCCTGGCATGCACTCGAATGCTGGCGGCTCGAAGATAAGCCTTGGTCGTACCTTCAATCCTCGCCAATTCTTCTGCCTCCCCCGCCGCGTCCGAGAGATGATTGAGGCTCACCAGGGCCTTCATGAGCCGCTGGCGAATTTCCACAATTTCCGGGGCTTTCTGCGCGGCCTCCCTGAGCCGTGCGATTCCCTGCTCACGCCGGCCGAGTCCAACCTCTGTGTAGCCCAATTTGCTGCTTAGCACGCAGTCGTATCCGGTAAATCTGAGTGCGTCCCTGTAGGCTGTACAGGCCTCCCGCAAACGACCGAGGTTGTGGAGTGCGTCTCCGCGAAGGTGTTCGCGGAGTGCCCGGCTGTGCTGGTCGGGATGTGCTGCGTCTAACATCGCCAGGGCCTGGTCGCACTGGCCGAGATCGAGATAAATCATTCCTTTGAACAGCGCCGCCGGGGTCGCTCTGGGTTCCAGAGCCAAGGCTCGTTCAAAACAGCGCAAGGGCTCTGATGGCTCCCGGGAGCACTCATATTCCTGGAGGCCAAGCTGAGTCCAAGCCATCGGATCGTCTGGTAGTTCGCGAACCTTCATACGCAACAGGTCCCGATAGGCCGCAGATTTCCGCTTTCTCGCTTCTTCCTCCACCAGCTGGCCAAAGTGATGTATGCAAAACTTCGCCATGGACAATCGCCGCCCCAATGCATGGATTCGGGTTTCGACCAGTTCATGCACGCGTCCAACGAAATAGATCTCGGGGTCGCGACGAAACAGCCGGCAGTTCTCGTGAACGAAATATGCAGGGGCATGCTGGGCGCGGGAGTGCAAGCTCTTGTTCGGCAGGGCGACACGGTCCCAGCCTCGGCCAGTGATGGTCGGGATGTAGTTGCGGATGGGAACAAGGTACCCGCCCGCGGTGGATGCCAACAGGTTCGGAATCTGATGCCGTGCCTCTTCATCCAACTCCTCGTCCGCATCCAGCACCAGCACCCAGTCCGTGTGCATGAGTTCGAGGACGGCGTTGCGAGCGTTGGCGAAGTGGTTCGCCCAGGGAATGGAAACTACAGTGGCGCCAAATTGGCGGGCGATGTCAGTGCTGTTATCGGTCGAGCCGGTGTCGCCTAGCACGATCTGACTGACCATTCCGGACACACTCTGGAGGCAAAGGCCAAGGGTCTGCGCCTCGTTCTTAACGATCATCGAGAGACCGACAGTGGGCATGCCTTCCTCATCAAACGCTAATCCACGGACTCGTCCTGTGAACGTGAGAGCAAGTTCTTCGCCAAGATAGTCGCTTGAGGATGGGGCAACTGGAAGCCGCTCTCGCGCGGTGAATCCACGTCTGAGGCGGTTTGCTGCAAGATTGCCGGTGCGAGTTACCGGCGGGAGAACGGTCACCCTGATTAAGAGCGAATGAGGCACAGAAATTGCTCAGTCTTCTGGGACCCATGAGCCAGCACGACGATGCCATCGCTGCTTTCCAGGAAGGCCGCCCCGCGGAGGCTTTACGTCTGCTGGAAGAACTGCTGGCAGTGAAGCAAACAGCTGACCTTTGGAATGACTGGGCGGCGGTGCAACTGGGTTCAGGAAATATCAGTCAGGCAGAAAATGGATTTACCAGAGCTCTGGAACTGGATTCGCAGAACACCGATGCTGCGGCCAACCTGGGATTGTTGCTGCTCGGCCGAGGGGACCCATCGCGGGCGGTCCCCTTGCTAAGGCGAGCGCTGCCAGCGTTGCCACTCGAGCAACAGCAACTTGTCGGCGCCTTGCTGGCGGATCAGGCAGCCGCCCGGCCTTCCACTCACGACGAGGCGACCTCCGCTGGACAAACTCTGCGCGTCCTGGTGATCAGCGATACTTTCCCGAATCCAATGGCCGACGGAGGCGATCTGCACTTGCTGGATGTTCTCCGCGCGTGGCGCGAGCAGGGCAACGAAGTGAGTTTTGTCGCCCGCGAGGCGGAGAACGGCGAGCAGAGCGAACCTTTACTCCACCAGGCTGGCGTTCTCACCTATGGAAACGATGTCGAACGCTTGCCCTGCCTGGGACGGGAAACCAATGACAACGGCCCATCGTGGTCCTTCCGTGAATTGCTGGAACGGGCCCAATTCGATGTCGCCATTCTGATACAAAGCTTCAGCCGCGGTATATCGGTGCCCGAACAATATCTTGACGATCTGCGACGCTATTCAGCTGTAACCAGGGTTGTCGTCTTCGTTGAAGAAGTGCACCTCGCGTCGCGCAACAGGGACAAAACATCTCTCCCTGATTTCGAAAAAGCTGAGGACTGGGCGAGCCGGCAATGCGAGATGTTTGAGCGAGCTGACCTGGTGCTCGTCTCCTCGGAACATGACGTGGTCACGCTGGGCGACCGTGGCCGAGATCTGCATGTCGAAGTTGCAGCGCGCTGTCTCACAGCCTCGGGACTGCAGTACATGTGGCAGCGGGCCATCTCTGTCAGCCCCAAGACCAGGACTGGCGAGAGCTGTTCGGTGATGCTGATAGAGACGCTATTTCGCGAACGTTTGGCAGCTCGGGCCGGTGAAAACAGGCTTCTGGGACAACTCGAGTGCTATGTGCGTTTCGCCGAACAATTGCTTGGCGAGGGTAAACCGGAAAAAGCTCTCGAACAACTGCGGCACATTTTCGGACGGTCACCCAGATCGATGCAGGCCGGGTATTTTTCTTCGCAGGTCTTCATTGTGCTCAAGCGTTGTTACCGGCAATTAGGTGACGGAGAGATGGCGGATCGCTGTGGAGCCGAAGCCCGACGACGCGTAATTGTGCATGCGCCGGCAGTTGCCGCGAGCCGGCAATCAGGCGGACCGGTGTTCTCGGTCATCGTCCCCACCTACAACCGCTTGCCCATTCTCAGAAGCTGTCTCGCAGCGCTGGAGGCCCAGACGCTTCCCTCCACCCATTTCGAAGTCATCGTCATTGACGACGGGTCCTCGGATGCCACTCAGGAGCAGTTGACCCAATACCGTCCGCCCTTTCTCTTTCACTACCTGCGCCAGAAAAATTCTGGAACCGGTGCCGCCAGACGCAACGGCGTGGCGCACGCCAGCGGTGAGTACTTGCTGCTCATGAATGATGACACCATCTGTGATCGCGACTTGCTGAAACAGCACCTGCAGATCCATCGGAAATACGCTTCGGAGCGATGGGCGGTACTGGGCAACTTTGAATATCCCGCAGCCGCGCGGCACAGGGCTCTCACTCGATATTTCTGCGTCGAGCCCTTCATGTTTCCGCAAGTGAGTATGGAGGAGGCATGCCCCTATGGCTACTCCCATTTCATCACCTGCAATCTGAGCATCCGAAGGGACGCGGTGGTGGATGCCGGGTCTTTCGATTCGACCTACAAGCTCAGTGAAGACACAGAGCTCGGCATCCGCCTATTCGAGCAGGGGTACCGGGTGTTCTACCACCCAGACGCACATGCTTTTCATGACCACCTTCCCTATCCGGCACGTAACTTGATCCGGCGTGCGCGGGTGTACGGCGAGGACTACTTCTACATGTTTGGCAGGCACCCGCGAGTGATGACGGAATGGGCCATGCCCGTGAAGTTGACCGGGATGGATGAGGAAAACGCGATTCGCATTCTTGCTTATGTGGAGGAACATCGCCATCCGGTTGAACAGGCCGTAGAGGCGGTCGAGCGCTGGGATTCAGTTGATTTTGAACCCCTCCTGACCGATCAGGCAGAAACCGCCTCGATGGTGCTCCGCCTCCTACAACAGGCGGTACCGGCGATTCACTGGTTTTATCTGTTCGAGACCATGCTCCACACCATGATTCGCGAGCTGGGCTTGAACCACTTAGCGGGGAAGGGTCCGGTCCTGCAGTCGGCACAGGGCGCAGGAAGCTGAGCAACCCATGACCCAGGAAATATTGCAGCAGCGCGAGGTCGCTCAGGCCACACTTGAAGGGCCGCGGGGATCTCTTCCTTTCAACCTGTTCAAGACCGACGTGTGTTTCCAGGTGGCGAACGACATTTTCGCCGGGGTCACCTACCCCACTGTTCCGTTTGTGTCAGGCGTCAAGACCGTTGTGGACATCGGGGCCAATGTCGGCGCCGCTTCAGTCTATTTTTCGATGGCTTATCCGGACGCGCAGGTGTACGCCTTCGAACCCGGAAGCGCTCCCTTAGCCCTGTTGCAGCAGAATGTGGGACCCTTGCGCAATGTAACCGTGTTTCCTTTAGGCCTTTACTCCAGCGAAAAGAAGCTGTCCTTATTTCAGGGCAAGAATGACTTTGTGGAATCGTCCTTGTGTCCCAGTCTTCGCACCGGCAACGAGAGTGAAGAAATTCGCCTGGTGTGCGCACCCGATTTTCTCGACGAACACAGGATTACCCGGATCGATGTGCTGAAGATTGATACCGAAGGTTGCGAAGTGCCAATCCTTCGAGCTTTGAATCGCTACCTGCCTGAAGTGAAAGTGTTGTATGTCGAGTATCACAGCGAGCGTGACCGCCGGATGATTGATGAGACGCTGGCGGAAACCCACGTCTTATGGCGAGGCCACGTCACTTTTGCCTACCGCGGAGAGTTCTGTTATCTGAAACGCGAGTTGGTACCAGGCGAAAGCGAAACTCACACCTGTGAAATTCTCATGGACTGGGAGTAAAGAAGACAACCATCATGTTTGCGATTATTGGAATTCTCGTGGTATTCGGCGCCGTCGCCGCCGGATACCTGATGGAGCATGGCAACCTCAAGGTGCTCATGCAGCCGGCCGAACTCGTCATCATTGGCGGGGCGGCGATCGGGACTGTCCTGGTGGCCAATCCGTTGCATATTCTGAAGAAGATTGTAGCTGGATTCGGCGCCGTTTTTGGCGGGAGCAAGTTCAACCAGCAAAAATATCTGGAAACGCTGAAGATGATGTATGACTTGTTGAACAAGGCACGCAAGGATGGCATGGTAGCACTTGAAGCCGACATCGAGGACCCTGCCAAAAGCCCGATCTTGTCGAAATATCCCGCCTTTCTCAAAGATCATCACATTCGCGACTTTGTCTGCGACACCATGCGCATGGCGGTGAGCGGCGGGGTCGAACCTTTCGATCTTGACCAGATGATGGAGCTGGACATGGATGTACATCATCACGATTCAACTCAACCGGTGCAGGCGCTGAGCACCATGGCCGACTCGCTCCCTGGACTGGGTATTGTTGCCGCAGTGCTGGGCGTGGTGATCACTATGGGCGCGCTCGGAGGGCCTCCAGAAGAGATCGGACACAAAGTCGCGGCGGCGCTGGTCGGCACATTTCTGGGAATCCTCCTTTGTTATGGACTGGTCGGACCGGTGGCTGCCAACATGGCTAAGTTGTCCGAAGATGAGCACGCTTACTATCACGTGCTGCGGGTTCTGATGACTTCCTTCATGAAGGGAGCTCCGCCCATCATGGCGGTCGAGGTTGCCCGGCGTGCGGTTCCCGGGCACGTGCGGCCGAGCTTCAAGGAAGTCGAAAAGAAGTGCCGCACCAGCGACTCCTCGGGGGCCGCGGCCGCCAAGGCGGGAGCATAGTCGCATGGCCAGCCTGGACCAAGCTAAACGTCCCATCATTATCATCAAGAAAAAAGGCGGCCACGGAGGTCACCACGGCGGAGCCTGGAAAGTTGCCTACGCCGACTTCGTGACCGCCATGATGGCGTTGTTCATCGTGCTCTGGCTGATGAACAGCAGCAAGCAGATACAGGTGGCGGTAGGCGGCTACTTCAAAGATCCAACTGGAACTTCCAAAAAAGTGGGTAGCAACCAGATCGGCTCGGGTGAAAATTTTACCCTGACCAGAGACAACATGCCAAAGCTCAAAGAGGAGCTTCAAAAAGCAGTCCGGCAAGTCACCAATTTTGACAAGCTAAAGAACCAGATCGAGATGACGATAACCTCGGAAGGATTGCGCATTGAACTGCTGGAGTCGTCCTCGGGCACTTTTTTTGAGAGCGGCAAACCTGGGTTGAATGGCGATGGCCGCGAGTTGCTGGTAGCTCTGGCGGAACAACTGGGAAAGCTTCCCAACCACATCTCAATCGAGGGCCACACCGACGCGAAACCGTACGCGTGGAGCCGGGATTACGGAAACTGGGAACTCTCCTCGGACCGCGCAAATGCCGCACGAAGACTCATGCAGGCTTCCGGACTGCGTGCCGACCAGGTTTCGCAAGTGAGAGGCTACGCCGATCAAAGACTGCGCGTTGCCGGCAATCCCCTGGAACCTTCGAACCGCCGTATTTCCCTGATCGTGCAATACGTCGTCAAGGATGAAGAAGAAGAGCCAGTACCCGCCCCGAATGTCGAATCGGGCGCGAAGGCCCAAGAGAATCAGGGCAGTGAACACTGAAATGGATTGCTGCCGGCACGACGGGCGCAGCATCCATCGCGGTCCCAGAATCTACGAGATGGATTGGATGAACAGCTGGATCTGCCTCCGCTCTGCTGGAGAGGAGTAGAGGAAGTTCAGGCCGCAGCGGCCGTCCTGGCTATATTCAATGCTGCCCGGGATGTGCAGGGGCGCAGTGCCGCCTGGGAGCAGCATCCTTATCGTGACCGTTGTTTTGGGAACGAGGGGCTGAAGAAGCTCCGCGGCAAGCCCGTCTTCGCTGATGTCCGTGCACACCGCCTCGTAGCGTTCTCCCGTGGCGATCACTTCCACAGAAAAGCTGAAACTCGTAGAGACGCGGGGAGCACGGAAGCCGAAAGGCCGCACAGAAACTGAGTTTTCATCGCTTTTCATCGATTTGGATTAGAGATCCCCTCGTTGTATCGCATCTCCTGCGCGAACCTTGTCTGTGAATCAGACAGGCTGTCTGGAAAGCTTACACCTCTGAAACGCTGCAAACCTTCGAATTAGCACAAAATTAAGCAACAACGTGTTGGCATGACGATTGCATTAACTGAAAGTGCACCTCTTCCAGGGAGCATTTGCTTGGGGCGGCATTGCGAACTCAAGAGTTCTCGCGTGCCAGAGTCTTTCGGGAATTATATCGGTACATCAGTTGGTTTTCTTCAGGAGTTCAGCGGATGACTTCTGGCAACGAGATTCTTGGTGACCTGGTTTTTTCCAGGCTTGCAGATTGACCGTTCAGGAAAGGGTCCTGTGAATACGGAAGTACAGCGTCAGAACAACTTAATTCCTCAGGTACTGGTGGCAGAAGACGATGTGCCGCTGGGCAATTTTCTCCGGCGCCATCTGGAATCGGAATCCTACAACGTGAAACTGGTGCAGGATGGCGAGTTGGCGGCAGAAGCAGTGACTCGCGACAAATACCACCTCCTCATCCTGGACTTGAATATGCCGAAGATGGACGGGCTGGCGGTGTTGCACCACGTCCGCCCCAAACAGCCGCAACTACCGATTTTGGTTTTGACGGCCCGGACTCAGGTGGAGGACCGCGTTCTTTCGCTCGACAGCGGCGCTGACGATTGCATGCTGAAGCCGTTCTCCTTTTCTGAGCTCACGGCCAGGGTACGGGCGCTGTTGCGTCGGAATCCATATCTACCCGGAAATCCTCTGCAGGTTGGGGACCTGATTCTAGACAGCCGCGAGTATCGTGTCGAGCGGGCGGGTAAACGGATCAACCTGTCAGCCAAAGAATTTGCCCTACTCGAATACCTGATGCGAAATGCCCACCAGACGGTCACCCGCGCCATGATCATGGAACACGTCTGGAACATGCCATTCGATAACTCCACCAACCTGGTCGATGTGTACGTCAAGTATGTACGCGACAAGGTGGACAACCCCGAGTTTTCCGCGCCGATGATCCGTACCGTAAGGGGCGTGGGATACGTGATTTCGGACAATTGAGGAAAGCATACTGAGGAAACCAATGCATACCTATTCCCATAGTTCTGCTTCGCAAGAGAAATTTCTGCGCATGCTCGCCGCCAGTATGCACCAGATGGCGCAGCCCATGGCGACCATCCAGGCCTCGTTGGAGATGGCCCTGCTGAGCCCCACTACAGAGACAGAATACAGAGAGATCGCAGAAAATATTCTGGGGCAGTTGCGAAGTGCGGTGGAGTCTATGCAGTTCGCCGCTCGCCTGGCCAGGTTTCAGCAGTCCGCGGCGGATGTGCGGGATGTACTCCTCAGCGTTGCGCTGGAGGAGGTCATCTCGGGTCTGCAACACACGCTGCACACCGCGCAACTCCGGCTTTTGTTTTTCCGTCCAGAGCACGAGCCTCTGATCAATATTTCACCCGCTCGTTTGAGGCAAATGCTTTTCTACATTCTGCAAGCGGTGCAGGCATACTCCCGACCCGGAGATCTTGCGAAGATCGAAATCCAGGGACCGGCGGACCATCTGATATTGCGGATCAAACACTCTCCCGCTAGGAACGGCGGGACCACTCGCGTCCGGCCATCCTCCGATGACATGGCGGACAGAGCTCTCGCCCTGGCAGACGCCATCGTCACCGGCGCCGGAGGCGAGTTCAAGGTTGGTACCAGTCCCTTGCTGATCGTTGCCGATTTCCCCGTGAAGAGCGCGAACAAAGCCGCTGCAATCGACCAACGCAAGGTGGCCGATTTCTCCAGCTCACAGTCGTCTGTCAGTTCGCACCGCTTTTTCAAAACGTCCTGACTCAGGGACAGACAAGAGCGCACATTGCCCTACTAAGCGAGGATGGTTCCCAAAGGCCTATGAGCATCGTACCCATGCCCGTGTGTGACCCGGTCTCCGGAGTCCTGATTGTCAGTCCCAATGGCGAGTTGCGCCGTGAGTTGATGTCGCGGATAAAGTCGGAACGCTGGCACCTCATGGAGGCGGTCAGCGGTGCCCATGCGCTCGGCCAACTTGAAACCGAAGATTTTCAACTTTTGTTGCTCGATCCTTCCCTGCCGGACCTCAACGCCAACGAGTTTCAGAAAATGGTGCGCACCCAATTCCCCCACCTGCAAATCCTGCCGCTGGATCGACAGACGGGATTGCCGCTGCCATCATCATCTCGCGCTCCTCTAGGCGATGAACTTGCCGGTCTATTGGGAAACAACGTCGTGGTCACCGGCACCCCGGAGATCATGGGCCATGAACAGCTGAACAAGGCCGTTAGCCCGTTGCCCGGGATGATTGGCACTTCGGTGGCCATGCAGCGCGTTTACCACATGACGCAACTGGTCGCGCGCCGAGACACCACCGTGCTCGTCCTGGGACAAAGCGGAACTGGAAAAGACCTGGTAGCGCAGGCGATTCACAATCTCAGTCCCCGCAGGTCGAACCCGTTTGTGGTAATCAACTGCGCCGCCATTCCTGAAGCCCTTCTCGAGGCTGAATTGTTCGGCTACACCAAGGGAGCCTTCACAGGCGCGGTGCAATCTCGCATCGGGCGAATTCACGCCGCACAAGGCGGGACCCTTTTCCTCGACGAAATCGGGGATCTGCCTCTGGGCCTCCAGTCAAAGCTGCTGCGATTTCTGGAGCAGGGCGAAGTGCAAAGACTGGGCAGCACAGACAGCTTCAAAGTGGACGTGCGGGTAGTGGCGGCAACCAACGGACACTTGCGCAAATTAGTCCAGGAAAAACAATTCCGCGAAGACCTTTATTACCGGCTGGCCATCTTCCCGATCGAATTGCCCCTGCTCAAGGACCGCATGGAAGACCTGCCTACCCTGGCAATGAGTTTTCTCGATCGATTCAGTTCACGACGGCTCTCTCTGAGTTCGGAGGCAACATTCCAATTGCTGCAACACAGTTGGCCCGGCAATGTGCGCGAATTGCGGAACGTTATTGAACGGGCCACCATCCTGGCGCAGGACGAGCGCCAGGTATTGGCGAAACATATCGTCGTCTAATCGGCGCTATCGCGACATCTGCTCCGCTTGAGCTTGAGAAATTCGCAAGATAGAAAGAACAACGCCATTGGGCCTCAAGACCTTCTACCGTATCCAGGTAGCGTTCTGGACACTGAACGCCGGCCGAGTCAACGCCCCAACGATCGATCCAGCAAGGAGTCGTCTCGTGTCTCCGGCGGCAGAATTTAATAGCCGGGTTGGGCAGCGATAATGAGGGGCGCGGGTCGCCGTTTGCTCATTCCAGCAACCATGCGTACATTCTTTTCGTGGGTGGGTCATGGTTATTCACTATAAGACTGTCTTTGACATAAGTCAGAAGGGCTTTGATTGGTGGTTTCCAGCGGCGGGAGTCCCATTCCTCATCCTCGGCCTGATTCTTATCTGGACAGGTAAACGGAAGATGTGGACAAGATTTCGTAGGACTGGATATATCTTCGTGGGGTTTGCTTCCCTGTGGATTCTAACTGTATTCAGCACGAAGCTGCGCGAGTACCTCGCACTGCACGAGGCGTACGGAAACGGACACTATTCCGTCGTTGAGGGTCAAGTGGAGAACTTTCGCCCCATGCCTTATAACGGCCACCAAAGGGAGTGCTTTTCGGTCCAACACGTGACCTTTTGCTATTCCGATTTTGAGCCGACAGCGGGATTTAACAACACGGCGTCTCATGGAGGACCGATCAGGCCCGGGCTGCCAGTGAAAGTCTCATACGTCGATGACCACATTGTTCGTCTAGAAGTCGGGGAAGATTAATACGACAAGAGCGAAGGTGCTTCCAAACCCGTAAGCACGGGCACGGTCAGCGCCGCCCCGGGCCTTGAGTCATTGCTCTGCATAGAGAAAGCGAACAAGGGCGGGCTGGCCCATCCTTTATCCGGCGATGCTCGATCTGAGATGCCCCATCCTTGCGTTTTTTCCGCGCGAAGCTCCCGGCTCTTCCCGCCGACAATATCCTATGGAGGATGTCGTTCAGAAAAAGGGTGCACGCAAGAACAGCCGACCGCAGCGGCTAAAGCCGGCCTGCTCCCCTGGCTTTGTGGCACGACTAAAGTCGTGCTTTTCCCAAGGCGATGTGAATTGGCGTTTCTAGGACCCTCTTTCGAAGCCGTGTCCGAGCAAATGTTCCTGAGGTTACCCCCGTCACCCCTCCTTCCAAATTAGAACCCTTTGGCATCCGCGTTGCATTGCGAGTAGGCAGATGTTGCCTACTTCTCATCACGCTCCAATGAATCCGCCCCCCGGCGCGGTCAAAGGCCCGCTGGCGGAGGCCTTCAAGGCATTCATGGCCACGGCTGACCGTATGGAAGCGTCCTACAGCCAGCTGCAAGGGGAAGTCGCGCGGCTGCGGCGCGAACTCGAAGAGCGAAATGCCGCCCTCACCCAGAGCCTGGCAGAGAACAAACATATTCGGACCGCGCTCAAGCGCATTCTGGACGCCCTGCCGTGCGGCGTAATTGTTCTTGATGCCAACGACGGCATCGTTCTGGTAAACCCCGAAGCGGGCCGGCTGCTGGGCGCGCCAGCCGATGCCGCTTCACTGTTAAAGCAGTTCCCTGCTCACATCCAGGCCCTGCTCAAGACCGCGATTGCACGCGACGACGAGCATGAAGTCACGCTCGATTCGGAAAAGACCGCGCGCTGGCTTTCCATCCGCAGGACGGCATTGCATATCGAACCGTCGCCCGACGGCGCCATCGGTCCCGATCAATTCATCCTGATCCTGCGTGACGTAACCGCGCGTAAGGAAGCTGAACAGCAGCGTGAAACTTCCCGCAACATGCTCGCTCTGGGAGAGATGGCTGCTGTACTGGCCCACGAAATCCGGAATCCTCTGGGCAGCATGGAGCTGTGGACCAGCGTGCTCGAGAGGAAGGCCGCGGTCGGAGAGGAAGAGAAGTATTGTGTCGAGCACCTCCAGGCTGGCATCCGTTCCCTCTCGGCGACAGTCAACAATGTTTTGCAGTTCCATGGCCATGGATCCGCCAATCACGTCCGCCTGCAGCTGAGGACAGTCTTGCAGAACGGGATTGCGTTCATTCGTCCGCTCGCCGAGCAGGCCGGAGTCAAACTTGAGATCAACATGGAGATTGACAACGTCGTAATCGACGGTGATCCCAATGGCTTGCAACAAGTCATTCTGAATCTTGCCATCAACGCATTCCGGCATACGCCTACCGGTGGTTCTTTAACCATTTCCGCCCGCCAGCACGGCAAGCTCGCGATCGTCGACTTCGCGGACACCGGAGAAGGCATTCCGGAGCAAGACCTCGCGAAGGTCTTTGACCCCGGTTTCAGCGGAAGCAAGCAAAGGCCGGGTCTCGGACTCACCATCTGCAAGAGGATCATGGAGCAGCACCGAAGCACAATCCGTGTGCAGAGTCGCGCATGCAACGGCACCAGATTTTCCCTGGAGTTCCCCGTTCTATGACCTCGCAGACAAAGTCGGTATTAGTGGTCGATGACGAGCCTGGCATGCGCCTGGCATTGAAAGCCACTTTCGAACGCGATGGCTGGCTGGTGGAAACTGCATCCGGCGCGGTCGAAGCGGAGCGCAAGTGCGGGCAGACTTCCTTTCCCCTGATGGTGACCGACGTTTGCATGCCCGACGGTGACGGTCTGGAACTGATGCGTAGAGTGCGAAGCGCGGACGCTTCCACGGCTGTAATTGTGCTGACGGCCTTTGGAACCGTGGCGCAGGCGGTCCAGGCCATGCAAAACGGCGCTTGCGATTACCTGACAAAACCTTTCTCTTTTGAACAGTTGCAGTCAACCGTGGAGCGGGTGATGCGGAACTCGGCCGGCGGCCAGGTTTCCAAACCGATACGGACAGAAATCATTGGCCGGTCGCCCTCCCTGATGCGCGCTCTGGATCGCGCCCGGCTCGCGGCACAAACCGATGCTGACATCCTGGTGGAAGCGGAGAGTGGCACGGGAAAAGAATTGCTGGCTCGCTTCATCCACGAGGCCAGTCGCCGCCGCGAAAAACCTTTCATTGCGATTAATTGCGCGGCCGTACCTGAACACCTATTGGAGAGCGAGTTGTTTGGCCATGTGCGTGGAGCCTTCACCGGGGCCACGGTGGCCAAATCCGGTAAATTTGAGCTGGCAAATGGTGGAACGCTACTGCTGGACGAAATCGGCGAAATGCCCTTGGAGTTGCAGCCCAAGCTTTTGCGAGTCTTGCAGGAGCGCGAAGTCGAGCGGCTTGGCGACACGCGCACCATACCGGTGAACATCAGGATCATTGCCACGACAAACGTATCACTTCAGGAGATGGTGGAACGTGGCCGGTTCCGTGCCGATCTTTACTACCGGCTCAACGTGATTCCGCTGACGCTTCCGCCGCTGCGTGAACGGCTGGACGATATTCCCGTGCTGGGCGAGTACTTCGCAGCAAAGTTTGCGCAACAGGCAGGACGTCCTGCTCCCAAACTGCATTCTGACCTTCTGGCTGGCCTCAAGCAGCACGCCTGGCCCGGCAACGCGCGCGAACTGTCCAATTTCATGCGGCGGGTAGTGACCATGAACAGCGATTGCAATATTGGACCTGAGCATCTGGCGGCGGAACTGTCAAAACCGCCCGTTTTAAAGCCCTTCCCCGATCAGAGTCTGCTGCAAGCGGGAACTCCCATACGCGAACTCGAACGTCAACTTCTGGAGACGACCCTGCAACTCACGGGCGGCAATCGCACCCACGCCGCAGAGATGCTGGGAATCAGCCTGCGCACAATTCGCAACAAGATCCGGGAATTCGGACTGCCGCCGAGGAGGTACGCCTGATGAGTTCGATGCCAATCATTCAATTTCTGGAGCGCTTCCTGAATGTCACCTCAGATCGCCAGTCGTTGGTGGTGAATAACATGGCGAATCTTGACACTCCAGGATACCGGACGCGGGACGTGAATTTCCGCACCGAACTGGACCGTGCCGTAGGAACTCCGGAACAGGCCAGCATGGGGCCGGTAGCCCACAAGGTAGCGGGACTGCTGCAGCGCCCAGATGGCAACGACGTGAGCATGGACCGGGAAGGAATGCTACTGGCCGAAACCCAGTTGCAGTTCCGCATCGGCATTCAATTTATTCGCAGCGAGTTTCACCGAATAGTGCAAGCCATCAACGAGGGGAAAGACTCATGAGCATGTTTTCAGCGCTTGAAATCAGTGGCTCGGCGATGGGCGCGGAGCGCCAGCGAGCCGAAGTTGTGGCCGCCAACATGGCGAACGCGGAAACCACCCGCACGCCGTCGGGCGGGCCTTACCGCCGCAAGGAAGTGGTGTTTTCCGGCGCCAACAATTCACCCTTTCAACTTTTGCTGGCGGGCTTCCGGCGTCTGACCGGACGATCCGCCGTGCATATCTCGAAGGTGGTAAATGACCCGTCTCCCCCGGTCATGCGTTATGAGCCGGGCCATCCCGATGCCGACAAGTCCGGCTACGTCGCGTATCCCGCCATCAATCCTATTGAGGAAATGGTCGATCTCATGGGGGCGGCTCGAGCCTATCAACTCAACGCCGCGGCGGTCAGCGCCAGCAAACAGATGATCCAGGGAGCGATGGACATCCTTAAATAGGAAAGCCATGAATAACCTGATCTCAAATCTTCCGGCATTTCCCAACCTCGACCAGCTCGGATCCACACCTGCTTCGAGCGTGAACGAAGGTGAGGGCAACTTTGGCGCGCTCCTGAAGACCGCCATCAACCAGGTGGAAGAACTCCACGGCAGCGCGGCGCAGCAGGTCACGGATTTGCTGAAAGGCAACCGCAGCGACGTGCACAACGTCATGATCGCCGTCGAGAAAGCGGACATCGCGTTTCAATTGATGCTGCAAGTGCGTAACAAAATTGTAAGTGCGTATCAGGAAGTCTCGCGCATGCAGTTCTAGCACTCCGAACCATAAGACATGGCATCGTTCAGTCAGATCGCGAACCAGGGAAAGAACGCCATCGCGGCCTTCGACACCAAACAGCTCATCCTGTTGATGGGCGGAGCCGCGGTTGTCGCCGGCGTGATCTTCTTCTTCGGACATCTCATCATCACCCCCGATTACAAGCCACTCATGACCGGAATGGAGCCCGCCGACGCGCAGGCGCTGGCGAGCCGGTTGGCGGCCAAAAGCATCGCCTACGAGATCAGTCCAGATGGGAAGACAGTCAGCGTCCCTAACGACAAGCTTGATTCCAGCCGGCTCGAAGTTGCCAGTGAAGGGATGCCGCACAGCGGGCGCCTGGGGTTTGAATTGTTTGACAAGCTGAACTGGGGCCAGACGGAATTTGACGAGAAGGTCAATTATCAGCGCGCCCTGGAAGGCGAGCTTGAGCGCACTATTCAGACCCTTCGCGACGTCGAGAGTGTGCGCGTACACCTGGTGATGCCGACCGACTCGGTGTTTCTTGATCGAGAACGGGAAGCCAAGGCATCGGTGATTCTACGGCTGCATTCAGGGCAGCTCTCACCAGATACGCAGCGTGCGATCGCCAGCCTGGTTTCGGGCGCGGTGGACAAACTGAGTCCGCACAACGTGACCATCACCGACGCAGACACCAATCAACCATTCACTCCGCACCGGCCAGGATCGCCGGCTGACGCGGAACTGGAGGACCAACTTTCCCGGCGGTTGGTCAGCACGCTCGAACCGGTGGTGGGAGCGCAACGCATACGCGCCAGCGTGAATGTGGATTACGACACCAGCAGCAGCGAGGAAAATCAGGAAACCTACGATCCCAAGAGCGCGGTCGCGGTTACCATGCAGACCTCAGAAGAGAAAACGTCCGGTGGAGAGACTACCGGCGGAGTTCCGGGGACCGCCAGCAATGTTCCCAACGCCACCACCCCTGCGAAGTCGGAAGAAGAGGTTGACGACACCGTCCAGTCCTCAAAGACCCAGAACGCTACCTACGCCGTGGACAAAGTGGTCCGGCACATTCTCCAGCCGGTGGGAAGAATCCGGCGGATTTCGGCTGCGCTGCTGATTGACGATGCGGTCGATATTCAGCAGGCAAACGGCAAGACCTCGGAGACCCGGCGAAAGCGCACTCCGGAAGAGCTAAAACAAATTGAAGTCCTGGCCGCGGCTGCGATCGGTCTGGATGAGAAACGAGGCGACACGCTGGCCGTTCAGAACCTCTCCTTCCAGCAATCGCCGCAGCAATCCCCTGCTCCGCCGAGCAAAGTGGATCGCATCCGTGTTGTGGTGAATGACTGGTCCTCGGTCATTCGATACGCAGTCATCTTTGTCCTGTTCCTGCTTACGTACGTTCTCCTGTTGCGCCCCATCAAGAAGCAGGCCCTTTCTGCTTTCAGCCAGTTGCCCGACCGGTCGGCGGCACAGTTAAAGGCGGAGATGGCAGCCAGCGTTCCCGGTTCATTGGAGGTCATGACGTTGTCCGATGCGGAACGACATTCGATGGGACTGCAGAAACAGCTCACCGAGAAGGCAAAGAGCGAGCCCGCTGTGACCGGACGCCTGGTCCAGGCCTGGCTGCGTGAGGGAACGCAGTGAGCGGCGCGCGCGCCAAGTCCGCTTTGAGCGGCGCTCGTAAGGCAGCGATTCTCCTTACCGTCCTGGGAGAAGAAGCAGCGGCCGTAATCTGCCGCCAGCTCTCTTCATCCGATGTCCAACAGATTGCGGCCGAGGTTGCGTCTCTTGACGCTATCCCACCCGAACTGGCACAGCAGGTACTCGAGGAGTATCAGCAACAGGCCGCTGCTCACCGGTTTGTGATCCAGGGCGGAGCCGACTACGCGACGCGGTTGCTGAAAAAGGCGTTCGGTGAAGAAACCGGAAAAGAGCTGGCTTTAAAAGCTACACACGTGCAGCGCAGCGGCGCGGGCAAGCTTGACTGGCTGCGAAATACCGATCCCAAACAACTGGCGGCTCTCCTGGAAAAAGAACATGCCCAGACCATAGCGCTGGTCCTGGCGCATTTGGAACCGCAGCACGCTTCGCCAATTCTTTCCAAGCTGCCAAGCGAGTTACAGATTGACGTGGTGAAGCGCATCGCTCAATTGCAGGACTTTTCGCCCGACGCGGCGGAGACCATCAGCAACGTCCTCACCCAGAAACTTAAGCAGGGCGGTTTCGAGAAGAAGGCGGGCCCGGCGCGAGCGGACACCGTACCCGGCCTGATGAACCAGCTGGAACCAGCCACATCCCGGGCAATTCTGGACGCGATTGAGAAAGAGAACTCCGAACTGGCCGGCAACATTCGAAATCTCATGTTCACCTTCGAGGACCTGATTGGAGTCCCGGAAACCGCCCTGCGGGACCTGCTGGGCGCGGTGGACAAGAAGACGCTTGCACTGGCGCTCAAGGGAGCGAGCGACCCGGTGAAGGAGCACATTTTCAAGGCCATGTCATCGCGTGCGGTCGAAATGCTGAAGGAAGACATGGATGTGCTCGGCCGGGTGCGCGGCAAGGATGTCGCCAAGGCCCAGCAGGAGGTCATCGCCGCCGCCCGTCAACTCGAAGCGGAAGGCAAGATCGCATTGAGAGCGGAGGCAGATGATGAGTTCGTTGCCTGAGCCGGCGGCGGTTGAAGCATTCGAATACCTGGAGCCTGGAAGGGTTAACCCTACCGCGGCGACGTCCGCGGTCGAAAGCCGCGTTACGTCTCAGAACGGACCTGCCGGTCGAGAAACATCGGATCAACTGGACTTGAAGCTGGCTGCGGCCCACGCCGAAGGGATTCGTGAAGGGCTCCAACAAGCCCAGGAATCCTTCGACAAACAACTAACAGAGGAAAGAACTAGGGTGGCCGAGGCTCTTCGGGCTTTTGCCCAAAAGACCAACGAATATTACTCTCGCGCCGAGATCGAGTTGGTTCATTTGGCACTGGCCATCGCGGCCAAGATTTTGCACCGCGAGGCCCAGGTGGATCGCATGCTGGTGGCGGCCTTGGTGAAGGTTGCCATGGAGAAACTTCAACATGGAACCACGGCTACGGTCCGGGTACGGCCCGAAGAAGTCGGCGACTGGAACCGCTACTTTGAAGGCAATGCCAACCGGGAGATCCGGCTGGAGGTCAAAGCTGATCCGTTGGTTGAAGCCCACAACTGCATTCTGGAAACGGAACTGGGGACCACGGAGCTCGGCTTGGACGCGCAGCTAAAGGAAATCGAACAGGGATTTTTTGATCTGCTGGCACAGAGGCCTGACCAGAAATGAGCGAAGCAATCCTCGACGCCTACACCCAGTGGCTGCACCACTCTTCTACTCTGCGCTGGAGGGGGCGGGTCACCCACGTCGTGGGTAATCTGGTGGAGTCAGTGGGTCCATTCTGCTCGGTTGGCGAATCCTGCGAGATGGAAGACTCCAACGGAAATCTGTTCCCCGGCGAGGTCGTCGGCTTTCGCGGATCGACCGTTCTCTCCATGCCATTGGACAAGCCCCAGGGCATCCGCTTCGGCGATCACATCGTGACCTGGGGGGCACGTCCTTCGTTGCGCGTAGGGCCGGAGTTGTTAGGGCGGGTCATTGACGCGCGCGGCAATCCCCTGGATTCTCTCGGCGAATATCGGGCCACGCGAACTGTTGCCATAGATGGCACGGTGCCCCATCCTTTGAGCCGCGTTCCAATCAGCGAGCCGCTGACCTGCGGCATTCGCGCCATTGACGGATTTGTGGCCTGCGGACGGGGCCAGCGAGTCGGCATATTTGGCGGCAGCGGTGTCGGCAAGACGACTCTGGTAGGCATGATGACTCGGGCGACAGCCGCTGATCTGACCGTACTCGCACTGGTCGGAGAACGAGGCCGCGAGGTAGGAGACTTCCTCAAGGCGCTAGGCGAAGAAGGCCGCCGGCGGTCAGTGGTAGTAGCTTCAACCTCAGACCAGTCGCCTCTACTGCGCATACGCGCGGCGCTGGCCGCAACCGCTGTCGCGGAGTATTTCTCAGCCCGCGGAAAACACGTTCTGCTGGTCCTCGATTCACTCACCCGATTTGCCATGGCACAGCGTGAAATCGGTCTGGCGGCAGGCGAACCACCCACAGCAAAAGGCTACACGCCCTCGGTTCTGGCCATGATGGCAAAGCTTATCGAACGCGCTGGGCGGTTTTCCACCGGAAGCATCACCGGGTTTTATACGGTCCTGATGGAGGGCGACGACCAGCAGGATCCCCTGGTGGACACAGCGCGCTCCCTGCTTGATGGACACGTCGTGCTGAACCGCGATCTGGCGGTGCGCAATCACTACCCGGCAATTTCGGTGCTCGACAGTTTGAGCCGCTTGATGCCGGCGATTTGCGGTCCGCAGCAGATGGAGATGGCGGGTAAGGTGCGAATGCTGCTGGCTGCATATGCGCGCGCCGAGGATCTGATCCGCATTGGCGCCTACAAGCCAGGCACGGATGCGCTGCTCGACAGAGCCATTGCTGCCTTGCCGGCGATTAATTCATTCCTGCAACAAAACCCAACCGAAATTCCGTCGCCCGCGGAAACGGCAAAGCGGCTGCTCGCCCTGCCCGCCTAGATATGGCATTCCGTTTTACTCTCGATGCGGTGCTGCGCTTTCGCGAGAGCGTAGAACATTCCGAAGAGGCCGCCTTGCTTCTCATTGTGCGGCAGATCATCGAGGCTGAACACAAGCTGCAGCAGGTTGATGCGGAACAAGTGCGCATACGAGAACAGCGGGAAAAAGATTTGGCCCTCAAGCTGCCCGCCGCTCATCTCATGGAAATTACTGAACGCGAGTTGGAACTCAAGGGGGCGGCGGATGAGCTGCGCGTGCGCCTTCAGCAACTCGAAACGCAGCGTCTTACTCAGCTCGGTGTTTATCAAACCGCACGCCAGGACCGTCAGGTCCTCAGCGAACTTCGAGAGCGGCAGCGTCACGCTTATCAATTGCAGCAGAAACGCCAGGAACAAAAGACGCTGGATGACTTGTACCTGACGCGCACGCGAGTGCGCGACTAGGCACAGTTTGCCTAGCAACAATAGGCAAACCTTGCCCAGTACACACCTCTGCGGCGTTTCCGTCATGAACCTTATCGGCACATCCTTCCCAAGTCTTTAGCCCGCAACAGATTTTCCCGCTCCGGCCTCGATCCCAAAGCCGGACACCTTTTGGCCTCCCGCGTGCTTATTTGTCTTGCGACTGAGACTGTCTTGTGAATATAACGCCACCCACCTCCGGAACCGTGTCCGCACACAGCGCTGCTCCCCTGCAGCCCGCCAATGCATCGCTGGCCGATTTGCTGCTGGCAGGCTCGCCCGCGAACTCCGGTCAGGATTTCAGGGCGATCGCCGCGGCGTTGTTTGGGGTGGAGAGTTCAACCGCCAGCCCGACGCAGGCTCCAGCGAAGGAATCGACCACAGGAAAAAAACCTGTGACCAGCCCGTTCGGCGAAACTGAGACCCGCAAGAGCAATGAATCTGCTGATCCGGGTTCCGCGGCAGCACACCCTGAACTGACTGTCCCGTTGCCCACTCTTCCCGCACCTTTACTCGATCACACGCCGAAGCAGGCAGTGACCGCACGAGTCGGCTTGCCGAACCTCAGGGCTACGTTGAAAGATCCGGCGATGTTCACTGGCCGAACAGCGAGCGATAGCGGCGAGAAACTGACGAATACGGCTTCCATCAAGCCCCCTACCGTCCCAGATACGCCGGAGACAATCGCCCCGCCATCCTTGTTCAGCGAACTGGAGACGCAAGCGCCTACCGTCATCAAGGGCGACTTTCAAAAAGAATTGACGCCCACGCCCAGGGGCAAGACACCCTGGGTCGAACGTCCAGCGCCCGCGGATGGCGTAAAGCAAAGCAAGGAACCGGCGGCGCCAATGGTCGCATCTCCCCCAACCAGCACTCCAGCAAAGAAGTCTTCCGACGATGGATCCAATCAACCACTGAGCACCGAGCTGTTGAAGCAAGTTTCCACGCCGGCACCCGACTCCATTCAGGCAAACTTGCCCACGTATGCGCCTGCCGCCGTGAACTGCGTTCCAGAGGCGCCTCCAGCGGTTGATGCAGCAACTCCCGCGGCAATGCTCGAACCAACTCCAGCATCATCCGCAAGCGAGATACTCGACAAGTCGATAACGGCAAAGCCTGCGCAAGCATCCGGCCCAGTCGATCCTAACCCGGCAGCAGGATTGAGTGATGGATCCCCGCGGACCTCGCTAGCCACATCGCCGAAAATCAAAGACCGTGAAATCAAGGACCGCGGTATCAAAGACACCAGGACAGTGTCGATTCAGCGTGGAAAGATTGCGCACGCGGAGGCCGGCAACCTGGTGGATGGGCTGACACGATCCGTCGCCACAAACAGCAAGGACATCGCCGGCGTGACACTGGGGACTCATTCGGATACTCACGCCAAGGCAATAGCTTTGAAGCAGACTACCGGCACACCGTCTTCTCAAACTGCTGTGGCAGAGACAGACGGGCCGGATGAAGCTCTTCCAACTTCCGTGCCATCCCCCGTAACCACGGCGAAGCTTGTCCAGGGCATGGGTCAATCCGAATTTCGCGTGGGGATGCAGACCCAGGAGTTCGGCAACATAGACATCCGGACTTCGGTGGCGCGGCACATGTTCAGCGCGCAGATTTCCGTAGAACACAACGACGTCGCCAAGTCCATGACGGCGGACCTGCCGGCCCTGTATCACAAACTCGCCGACCAGCAGGTTTCGGTGGCAAGCATCGTGATTCAGGGGCAGAGTTTCGCCACTTCCTCAGGCTTGAGCCAGGATGCACAGCCGCAGACATGGCGGCCGCAGAATTACAACATCACAAAATCAGAAGCGGAAACGTCGCTCCCAGTATTGGCGGAGACGCTCGATTCCGGCGGCAGGTTAGACATTCGCATTTAGCAGCCGTAGATCGCAGTAAGAAAGTGTGAAGGAGAAATGACTATGACGATCAATCCCATCGCAGCATCCGCCATAGCTGCCCAACATGCGGCGCAAGGCAGTTCTACCGGTTCCACCAATTCAACCTCGGACACGCTGGCTAACAGCTCCAGCGATCTGTTCCTGCAGCTCCTGGTGGCGCAGCTCAAGACCCAGGATCCGACTTCGCCCATGGACCCGACACAGATGGTTGGACAGATGTTGTCCATGAACCAGCTTAACGAGCTGATTCAAATCCGCCAATTGATGCAGGGCACCACTACGCCAACCACGCCGTCGCAACCCACAACGTCCCCCACAGGAGCCTAAGACCATGCCCAATTTTTCAATTCCACTTTCCGGATTGACGGCCGCGTCGCAAGCGCTAGCAGTCATATCCAACAATCTCGCCAACCTCAACACCGTAGGATTCAAGGAGAGCCGAGCATCCTTTACCGATCTTTTCTATCAGGCATTCGGGACCAACGGAGCCAATGATCCGATCCAGGTTGGTGAAGGTGTGGCCCTCGGCTCCGTCACCCCTACTTTCACCGGTGGCAACCTCGAAGGCACCGGCGTGCCCACGGATGTGGCCATCACCGGCAATGGCCTTTTTGTGACCCAAAAAAATGGAGTGGAGCAGTACACCCGGGCGGGCAACTTCACGGTCGATGCCCAGGGCCAGTTAACCACGCAGCAGGGGCAACTGGTGATGGGATATCCGGCGGTGAATGGCATTATCAGTCCGTCCCAAACCCTGGCGCCGCTCCTGATCAGCCAGGGACAACTTATTCCCGGAGCTGCAACGACATCGATCCAGACTCAGACCAATCTGGATGCCAGCTCGGCGGTGGGCGATAGTTTTTCGACGCCCGTCACCGTCTTCGATTCCCTGGGCGTGTCTCACGTGGTGACTTATCAGTTCACCAAGACAGCCTCCAACGCATGGAGTTACCAGCTTAGCCTCCCTGCCGCCGACACCGGTGGGACGGGGGCGCCCACGGTAATTTCGACGGGCAACATCACCTTCAATCCGGACGGCACACTGGCTACGCCCGCCGCGCCCGTGACCGGCATCGCAATTACCGGATTGGCGGACGGCGCCTCGAACATAACCATGACCTGGAATCTCCAGGATGCGGCTGGGAATTCCTTGCTCACTCAATCGTCGGCTCCCAGCGCCACTGCCAACACTTTCCAGAACGGCTACGGCAGCGGAACGCTCTCCGACTTCAGCATCACCTCTGACGGGACTATCGAGGGAACCTTTACCAACAACCAGACGCTGGCCCTGGGTCAGATCGTGCTGGCGAATTTTGCCAATCCGCAGGGCCTGTTGCGGGTGGGGCAGAACAGCTTCCAGACTACCTTGTCTTCCGGTGCTCCAGCGATCGGCGTAGCTGGAAGCGGTGGACGTGGCACGCTCACGGGCGGTTCATTGGAACAATCGAACGTGGACATTGCGACCGAGTTCTCCAACATGATCGTGACCCAGCGTGGCTACCAGGCGAATGCCCGAGTAGTAACGACATTCGACCAGCTCACGCAAGACACCATCAACATGAAGCAGCTGTAGAACTGAAAGGTTAACCGCTGAAAGTTAGTTGAAGATTAGAGCGAATCCGGCGCGGTTCCCCGCTGCGCTGGAAAGTCGCGTCTTCTACTCCCGCTCTAATTGAAAACGGCCCAGCTCCGGCACTTATGCCGGCGTAATCGCTGGGCGTTAAGTCTCGCTTTCTCTGTCACTTTCGAGTTAGAGCACAAGCATCCGTTGACCCTCCCTCGTCAGCTCGCCACTGGCAGAGTGATTGCACCTCCATTGCTTCGCGGAGTTCCGACTTCGCGTTGCCCCTTTCAGCAGCACGAGAAAAACAGAATGGCTACAGCCCAAGTTGCGCCGGTGCGTCCGGAGGTCCTGCAAGCGCAGGAAAGCGGGAACAGCCCCATCGAGGCCTACCACTGGCTTCGCTGCAAGACGACGGCAGAGATTGCGGTGCCCAAGTTCACGGTGGGCGACCTGCTCAAACTGCGCGCAGGGTCCGTGGTACAGACGGCGACACCAGTCGCCAATGACGTGCCCGTGAGAGTCAACAAGATCCTCCTGGGGTGGGGACGATTCGAAGCGGTGAATGACCAACTGGCCATACGAATAACGGAATTGGCATGAACACACTCTCTCAAGTCGAACCCTTGCAGCCTGTCCAGGATAAGTCACGTACTCTTCCGAGCGTTGGAGACTGGAGCCAAACCCTGCTGGCCCGGATCTGGAGCGTTCTCAAGTGGATTGTGCTGCGCGCCAAGGCACAGCAAGGGCGCAAGAATTTGCGGGTATGCGAAACCGTCTCGCTCGGCGAGAAGCGCTTCGTCGCAGTGGTCCAGGTCGATGAGGAAAGATTCCTGATCGGCGGATCTTCCAGCGCCGTCTCACTGCTGACCCGCCTGCAGGAAACCAAGACATTTGCCGCAGCTCTTGACCAGGAGGCGGCGAATATCTCATGACCGCCTGGTCACGGTTCATCCGAGTTTTTCTGGCTATCTTCATGCTGGGCACCGTGTCGGCCTCAGCTTCATCCAAGGCGACGCCGGCAGTCACGCCGACTCCTGCGAACGAGATTCGTATCACCATGCCCGGCGCTGCGGGATCCAGTTCTTCCTCGTGGACAATCGTAGCCCTGCTGACATTCCTGACGCTGATCCCGTCCCTGCTGATGTGCATGACGCCATTCGCGCGCTTGCTCATTGTCTTT